>JANPBZ010000046.1:0-21625 GCA_031430695.1 Ilumatobacteraceae bacterium | reverse complement strand
CGGGTGGGAAGCGCTGAAGTCCAGGCGCTACGGACGCACATGGGTCACGCAGCTCCAACGAGTAGCGTGAGTCGCCGCATGGCCCCTCGAATCACCCCTCCTATGACCACCGTGCTGTATCCGGGCAGCTTCGATCCGTTTCATCTCGGTCATCTTGATGTGATCGAGCAGTCGGTGGCGCTGTTCGGTGAGGTCGTCGTCGGGGTGATGCACAACCCGACAAAGCCCAGCGGCATGTTCACCCTCGATGAGCGGGTCGAGATGATCCGCAACAGCATCGCCTATATGCCATCGGTCAAGGTCATCGCCTTCGGTGGCCTGGCCGTCGATGCTGCCCGCGAGGTCGCCGCGGCATTTATTGTCAAGGGATTGCGCACAGGGGGCGACTTCGAGGTCGAGCAGCAGATGGCGCACACCAACCACGCGGTCAGTGGAGTCAGGACCGTGTATCTGCCCTGCAAGCCGGCACTGGTGTCGATCAGCAGCCGCTTCATTCGCGAGATTGCGCACTACGGCGGCGATGTCTCAGCACTCGTTCCACTGCCCGTTGCCGCCCAATTGTCGCGGGTGCATCCACGCGACGAGGACTTTTGAGGCCTATCTTGGCAGCGGAAATGACGTACGACGACAAGCACGACGAGTTCGAAGACGACGAGGAATTCGACGATTCCGACGCCTTCGTGCGCAGCACGAACGGCTATGTCGGCGATGCCGAAACCTTGCTGCGCAGAGCGATCGACATCATCGCGTCCGCTCCGACCATGCCATTGTCGTCGTCGCCGCGCATTGACCGCGATGAGATCATCGAACTGCTCGAGGAGTCGTTACATCGCCTGCCCGACGAGATGCGCCAGGCGCGGTGGATGATCAAGGAGCGTCAGGAGTTCGTCTCCAAGACGCGCCGCGAAGCCGATGAACTGCTCGAGGCCGCGCGTGTGCAGGCCGAGCGCATGGTCCAACGTACGGAAGTGGTGCGTGCCGCCGAGCAACGGGCCAGGCAGATCAGCGAGGCTGCCGATGCCGACTCGCGGCGTCTACGGCATGAGACCGAGGACTTCCTCGATCAGCGGCTGGGTAGCTTCGAGATCCTCCTCGACAAGCTGCAAAAGACAGTGCACGCAGGTCGCTCGCGGTTGTCGATCGGCGAGCACCGCGGCGACGAAGTCGTCGAGGAAGACGATCCGACCAAGGGCTTCTTCGACCAAGATCGCTGAACGACGCTCGGCGTTAACCTGCACGCATGTCCAACGCGCTGTTGATCAACGCCGCCGAGTTGTTGCGCCGACCGGGTTCGGAGCGGCATATGAGCCTGGAGCCGACCGTTGCCGAGTTGGGCATCGTCGACGACAAGTTTGACGTCGACGCAACGGTGCACGTGACGCTGCGATTGGAATCGCTGACTGACGGCATCGTGGTCGACGGTCGCCTGCAAGCGCCGTGGGCCGACTCGTGCCGGCGGTGCCTCGCTGCAGCCAACGGCGAGGTCGTTTCCGACGTTCATGAGCTGTACCAACACGTGGTCACTGACCCCGACGCCTTCGAGATCGTTGGCGACCAGATCGATCTTGCCCGGATGATCCGTGAGAACATCCTGCTCGACGCCCCAGTGGCGCCATTGTGTCGCCCGGATTGTGCCGGACTGTGTCCAACCTGCGGGATCGACCTCAATTCCGCCAGCTGCGACTGCATCAGTGTCGTCGGTGATCCCCGATGGGATGCACTGAGCCAATTGAAGGCGAATCTGCCCGAGCAGTAGCCGCAACGGCCATGTCTCCCGCTAACCTCTCGTAGCTCGTTTCGTCAAGGAAGACTGCTGTGGCTGTTCCCAAGAAGAAGAAGTCCAAGATGAAGACGCGGAGCCATCGTGCTGGCGCGTGGAAGCTGTCGGCCCCGTCGCGCAGCGTGTGCCCACGTTGTGCCGCCGCCAAGCTGCCGCACACGGTGTGCCCGGCCTGCGGTTGGTACAAAGACCGCGTCGCCATCGACGTCGGCTGATCCACACAAACTCGATGTTGCCGATCGCCGTCGATGCGATGGGCGGTGATCGAGCCCCCGGCGAGATCGTCGCCGGAGCTCACGCTGCAGCCGCCCTCGGTATCCCCGTTGTGCTCGTCGGCCCCGAGGGGCTCGAGGGTCGTGGCGACCTCGACCTGATCGTGGCCTCCGAGGTCATCACCATGGACGACGACCCTGCGCAGGGCGTGCGCCGAAAGAAGGACTCGACCTTGGTGCGCGCCGCCGAGGCGGTACGCGACGGCAAAGCGTCGGCCATGGTCTCGGCCGGCAACACTGGTGCCACGATGGCTTCGGCGCTGCTGCGAATGGGTCGCATCAAAGGTGTCAGCCGCCCGGCGATCGCCACGCCGATCCCAGTGCCCGGCCACACCCCCAACATCTTGCTCGACGCCGGCGCGAATGCCGAAGTGCAACCGGAATGGTTGGTGCAATTCGGCCAGATGGGCTCGGTCTATGCCCATCACCGGTTCGGAATCGATCGTCCGTCGGTTGGACTCTTGTCGATCGGCGAGGAACCGGGCAAGGGCGACACGTTGCGCAAGGAAGCGTTTGAACTGCTGTCGCGCGCCCCCGGCATCGACTTCATCGGCAACGTCGAGGGTCGCGACGTGATGAAGAAGAACGCCGATGTGATCGTCACCGACGGATTCACCGGCAATGTCGTGTTGAAAGCGCTCGAGGGCGGGTTGCGAGTCATCCTCACCGCCCTCCTGGAGGCGTTCGGCGCAGAGGAGCACTACAAGCCGCACGCCGATGCTTTGTTGCCTGCCCTGCTGCCGCTGTACGCGCAGGTCAGTCCCGATACCTACGGCGGCGCAATGTTGCTGGGCGTCGAGGGCGTCTGCATCATCAGCCACGGCTCGTCCAACTCGCAGGCGATGCTCAATGCCATCAAACTTGGTCACGAAATGGTCGAGCACCGCCTCGTCGAGGAGATTCGCGCCGCGATTGCCCTGCACGACTAGACCAGGCATTGCCCAATTGCGTCGCCCCCGAGGCGCTAGGCTCCAGCGCTGTTAACAACGCCGAGGAGTGTTTACACGTGCCTGCCGAGACCGACGTCGAACAGGGTCCGCTCGACCGCAACGAAGTCTTCGAGATTGTCCGTGCCAACCTCGCCGACATTCTTGAAATCGAGCCAACGACCATCTCCGAGGGTCAGTCGTTCGTCGACGATCTCGATGCCGATTCGCTCGCACTCATCGAACTAGTCGAGGCGTTGGAGGAAGACCTCAGTGAACGTTCCGTCGGCTTCCGGATCGAAGATGAAGATCTCATAGATTTGAAGACGGTGCGCGACGCGGTCGATTACGTCTACGACCGCGTCCGGGAAGCGTGAGCGCGACCGACGTCACGGACGGCCTCGAGACACTGAGCGGACGGCTCGGGTACGACTTCGCCGATCTTTCACTGCTTCGACGAGCGCTTGCCCACCGATCATGGTGCGCCGAGGTTGGAGGTCAGCCTTCCAACGAACGCCTCGAGTTTCTCGGCGATGCGGTACTCGGCTGGGTCGTTGCCGAGATTGCCTATCGGCGTCACGGGGACCTCCCGGAGGGCAAGCTCACTGACCTTCGCAAGAGCGTGGTCAACGCGACCGCGCTGGCGGAGGTCGCCGAGAGCATCGGCCTCGGCGAGTGGCTGCTACTCGGCAAGGGTGAGGATGCCGCTGGCGGTCGGCAAAAGCCGTCGATACTTTCTGATGCATTCGAGGCGGTGTTGGGCGCGGTGTATCTCGATGGCGGCGTCGACGCGGCGAAAGCGCTGGTGTCCCGACTGTTCAGCGAGCGGCTCGATGTTGCCGCTGGCCAGCTCGACCGACTGGATCACAAGACCGTGCTCCAGGAGCTCACTGCTCGGCTGTACGACACGGCCCCTGTGTATCTGCTGACCGAATCAGGGCCAGATCATTCCAAGACGTTCAAGGCGACAGTGCTGGTGGATGGCACGGCGTTGGGCGCAGGCGAGGGGAAGTCGAAGAAACTGGCCGAGCAACAGGCGGCGTCAGAAGCGTACGACGCCCTTGCTGCAGAGGGGTAGACGTGCCGGAACTGCCGGAGGTGGAAACCGTTCGGCGCGGGATGGTCTCCTTCGTCGTCGGTCGCCGCATCGACCGGGTTGAGGTTGGCCGCGAACGAACCGTGCGTCGAACATCCCGACAGGCGTTGATCGATGGCCTCACCGGTGCAACGATCACCTCGATCGGGCGCCGCGGCAAGTACCTTCTGTGCAACCTCGACACTGGCGATGCGTTGATGATTCACCTGCGCATGAGCGGGAGAGTCCTGGTCAGCGAAGCTGGGTCGCAGCGGCCCGATCACACCCACGTTGTGTTGCATCTCGCCGGCGCGCCTGCGCAGGAGTTGTGGTTCGTCGACCCGCGCACGTTCGGCGAGATGGTCGTCTTCGACCCCGATCATGTCGAGTTCGAGTTGCCCGAACTCGCTCGCCTCGGTATCGATCCGATCACGGATGGTCTGTCGGTCGATCAACTCTCGGGCATTGTTCGCAATCGAGCACGGCAGCTGAAGCCGTTGCTGCTCGACCAGCACGTGATCGCCGGCATCGGCAACATCTACTGTGACGAGATCCTCCATCGGGCGCGTCTGCGCCCGGACCGTCTGTCCAACACGGTGAAGCCCGCCGAAGTGCGGCGCCTGCACGATGCGATCCATTCGATCCTGTCGACGGCAATCGACGCAGGCGGCAGCACGCTGTCGGACACCCAATACGTCGATGTGATGGGTGATGGGGGCAGCTTCCAGCTCGACCACCGGGTGTACGACCGAGGCGGGCAACGATGTCTGACCTGCCAGCGCGCCGTGATCGTGCGCGTGGTTTCCGGCGGTCGCTCGACGTGCTTCTGCCCCCGCTGCCAACGCTGACCAATCCCCATCGGCCCAGCCCCGTTCCCGCTTCAGAGATCTGGGCGCCACGAATCGAGCCCAAGTGCGGTAGCGCGCGAGTTTGGCGCCCAGATCGTTGGAGTGCTGGCGCGGGTTTCCGGTTTGGGAGGTTCGCAGCGCATCTCTGAGACGTGGATCTTGAGCGCATCGATGGTTTCGCCAGCAGGCATCGTGGGTTGGTGCCGTTCGCGCAGTCGGGACTGTCTCGTGCGCAGTGGAACGCGGCAGTTGCTCGGGGCGATGCGGCACTGTTGTGGGGAGTTGAGAGGCCACCGGATGATCCGATTGATGTCATCCTTCCGGTCCGATCTCGGCGTGCGCGGCTGACGGACGTCGTGGTGCACCGCCCTCGCGATGTAGGTCAGCTGCGACCTGTCTGGCGAGGATCCCGACGACCGACCCGCTGCGTACCTTGCTCGATCTCGGCGCGGTCGACGCCGCTGGGGTGGATGCCGCGCTGCTCCGGTTCGTCGTCGACGGATATGTCACGCCACGCGCGGTGCGAGCCCTGCTCGTCCGTCATTCGCAGCACGGACGGCATGGCATTGTGGCCCTGCGTGATGCACTGGATCGCTGGTCGCTCGACGACAAGCCGGCTGACAGCGACCTCGAAGCGCTGATGGGCGAAATTCTGCTCACGTTTGGATTGCCGGCCGCCGAGTTTCACGCCACAGTCGGTGGCTACGAGGTTGACTTTTGGATCGTCCAGAGCAACGTGATCATCGAATGCGATGGCTGGAGCTCACATGGCGCCGACCATGATCAATTCGAGTTCGATCGCATTCGCGACGCCGATCTGTTGTCCAAGGGTTTCATCACACTCCGAGTTACGTGGCGACAAATGGTGAGGACCCCACGCACCGTGGCCTCGCGGATCGAGGCAACTCTCACCCAGTGGTCGCCCGAACTCATGGCAATTCATCGTCAGATCGCCACCGTTTCGGGATCTGGGCGCCAGCATTAGATCTGACCTGCGACGATGGGCGAACTTGGCGCCCAGATCGTTGCGCGAGACGGTTGGGTCGGAGATCGGTAAGGAGTGCCACTCGGCGGGCGAGAGCGATCGACGGGGTGGGGGTCGTAGGGCGATGGGGCTGCTGCGGCTATGGTCGCGAGCGCCGTGTTCTTGAAGTCGCTGACCCTCAAAGGATTCAAATCGTTCGCCGACGCGACCACCCTGCAGCTCGAGCCGGGGGTCACCGTCGTGGTCGGGCCCAACGGTTCGGGAAAGTCGAACGTCGTCGACGCGATCGCATGGGTACTCGGCGCTCAGGCGCCCAGCGCGGTGCGTAGCCAGAAGATGGACGACGTGATCTTTGCCGGGACAGCCAAGCGACCAGCCCTCGGCCGTGCGGAGGTGACGTTGACCATTGACAACTCCGCCGGGCTGCTGCCGATCGAGTTCACCGAGGTCACCGTGGCGCGCATCTTGTTCCGCACCGGCGAGAGCGAGTACTCGATCAACGGAGTCACGTGTCGCCTGCTCGACGTGCAGGAACTCCTCAGCGACGCTGGCGTGGGGCGGCAGCAGCACGTGATCGTGAGCCAGGGCCAGATCGACTCGGTGTTGAACGCCCGGCCCGAGGAGCGTCGGTCGATCATCGAAGAGGCGGCCGGCGTGTTGAAGTTTCGCCGTCGGAAGGAGCGCGCCGAACGCCGTCTTGACGCAACCGAGGCCAGCTTGTTGAGAGTTCAGGATCTGCTCCGCGAGGTTCGTCGTCAGCTGCGACCGCTCGAGCGTCAGGCCGACGCTGCTCGTCGACACGGTGATCTGGTCGCCGAGTTGAGCGCACTGCAGATCTTTCTGCGCGGGCGGGAGATCGCGTCGCTACGCACCCGCCTGACAGCGCTCGCAGGCGAGAATGTCACGCTGCATGCCGGCGAGCAGGAGTTGCGTGCCGAGCTGGCCGCGCTCGACATCAGTGTGATGGCGGCGGAGGCAGAGCTCACCGCACGAGGTGACCTTGACCTGTCCGACGAGATGGTGCGAGTCGAGCAGTTGCGCGAGCGAGCCAGGGGTATCGCCGCTGTACTGGTCGAACGTCGACGTTCGCTGGAACGTGATCGGGGCCAGTTGATGGACTCGGGTGTGGTCGCCAGTCTCGAGGCGGATGCCAACAATCTGCGTGTCGAGCTGCTGCGCATCGCCGACGATCTCGGCCAACTCGGCCCGGAAGCCGAGCAATTGACGTCCGAGGAGGCAGCGTTCGGTGCCGAGCGCCAGCAGGCGTTGCTCACGATCGACGATGTGGTCACGAGCAGCTCTGCGGCGAGCGCCGCTGCCGAGGTACGTGGCGAGTTGCGCTCGCTGCGCGGTAGCGCCGACCGAGCCGAGGGCGAGCTGCAGCGTCTGCGCTTGCGGTTCGATGCGTTGCGCGAACGTGTCGTTCGGCTCGACGTCGATGCCGAGCGGCTGCGCATTGAGTGTGAGCAGGCTCAGGGCATCGAGGCCGGGTTGGTCGCAGACCTCGAATCGGCTGAGGCACGCCGAGTTGCGGCTGAAGGTGCTCACGAGCTGGCCACAGCAGCCCGTCAAGCGGCAGCCGACGACGCGTCTCGCTGGGGTGCTCGTGCCGAGGCTCTGCACCTCGCGCTGGAGAGCGCACGGGCGCGTGCCGGCGCTGAACACCTCGCCGGCGTCGAGGATGTGCTTGGCACGTTGCTCGATCTGATCGACATCGACACTGGCTGGGAGTCGGCAGTCGAGGCAGCGCTGGGCGAGGCGCTCGAAGCGGTCGTCGTGGCTTCGCCACAGGCAGCTCGCCGTGCGCTCGATTCTTTGCACGCATCGAATGTGCACGGAGCGGTGATTGCGCTTGGCGCCGCGCAGCGTTCGCCTGTGATGCAACCCGCTCATGGCGTGCCCGTGCGGCCTCACGTTCGCAGCCGGCAAGACGGCGTCGCCGAGTTGCTGGACGCCATCATCGGCTCCGCCGTTCGCGTTTCGAACTGGGCGGATGCAATCGATCTGGCCATCGCCACCCCTCATGCCGTCATCGTTACGGACGACGGTGATCGCTTCGGCCCGACGGGTTGGCGCGTCGGCGTCGCCAGTGGCGGGGCAACTGCGTCCGCATTGGAAGAGGCGCAGGAACGGCTCGGGATCGCAACCGCTGAGCTCGAGAGTCGTGGCCGCGCAGAACAAGTGAGCCGTGCCGAGCTCCAAGCTGCGCGGCATCGCGAGGCCGAACTCAGTGGTCAGCTCGACACACATGACGCCGGTTTCTCGGCGAGTTCCAGTGCCTTGGCTCGCACGCAGAGCGAACGTCGTGACACGCAAGCGGAGATCGAGACGCTGGAGCATTCCGTCGGCGAAGCAGGCGAGCGATTGAATCGCGAACGCGGCCGCATTTCCGAGCTCGACGCACTCGTTCCGGCGCTGGAAGCCGGTGAAGCAGCGGAGGCGGAAGCGGCCAAGGCGCGAGGCGAGACGCGAGCAGGGCTCGATGCCCGCGCCGGGCAACTGGCGAATCGCCGGCAGGATCTCGAGATTCGCAACGCCGGTTTGTACGAGCGTCGGCAATTCCTCGAACGTCGTCTGCAGGAGACCGAGCGGAGACTCGAGGTCGATGCCGTCGCTCGTGCCCATGCGGGGCAGCGCCGGCTGGAGGTCGAGCAGGCGCTGGGTGCCGTCGAGAACCTAGCGACGCTCGTCGATCGTCATCGTCATGTCATCGAGACACGACACGACGCGTTGCTGGAGATTCGTCGAAAGCAGAGTGCCGAGGTGCGCGGCATTGCCCAATGTCTTGACGAGGCCCGCGGACAGCGCGGCACCGCCGAGAAAGGGCTGGACGAGAACCGCGAACGTTCGCGACGTGTCGAGATCGACGAGGCGGAGGTGCGCATGCGCTTAGAGGGCGTCGTCGAGGCACTGCGTCGTGACCATGACCTCGAGCCTGCGGCCGCAGAAGCCGCCGAGCTCCCGGCACTTCCCGAAGGTATCTCGGCTGCAGCACGTGTACGCGACCTCGAACGCGAGCTTCGCCTCATGGGCCCGATCAATCCCCTCGCACTCGAGGAGTTCAACGAACTGCATGCCCGACATAAGTTCCTCGAGGAGCAGTTGGAGGACGTGCGCAACACCCGCCGCGACCTCATGCGGGTGATCAAGGCCGTCGATCTCGAGATTCAGACCGTGTTCTCGGCAGCGTTTGCCGATGTCAGCAGGCACTTCACACAACTGTTCTCCATGCTCTTCCCTGGTGGTGTGGGAAACCTGGTGCTCACCAGCCCCGACGACCTGTTGAACACCGGAATCGAGGTCGAGGCAAAGCCGAGCGGCAAGAACGTGAAGAAGCTCTCGCTGCTGTCAGGTGGCGAGCGCTCGCTGACCGCCCTGGCCTACCTGTTCGCCGTGTTCCGTAGCCGGCCATCGCCGTTCTATGTGATGGACGAGGTCGAGGCCGCCCTCGACGACGTCAACCTGCACCGCTTCCTCGGATTGCTCCACGAGTTCCGCCAGGAGGCGCAGCTTCTGGTGGTCAGCCACCAGAAGCGCACCATGGAAGCCGGTGACAGCCTGCTCGGCATCACCATGCAACCGGGCGGGTCCTCCAAGGTGGTCACCGAGAGGGTTTCTGCCGCAACCTGAATGGTCACCGGTCAATCCGCGACCGACTAACGTCGTGACGGTTGGTCGCGACGAATACCAGGGGAGTGGCAGCGCATCGTGAGTCAATCCGTCGCCATCGAGGGGTCTCGCATCGAAAATCGTGGTGTGGCACCGGCTATACAGCTGGTTCGCTTGCGCAAGGCGTTCGGCACCGGGTCGAGCGAGGTGGTGGCGGTCGACGACATTGACTTGGAGATCGCCGAGGGCGAGTTCTTCTCGCTGCTGGGTCCTTCGGGCAGTGGAAAGACCACCGTCCTGCGAATGATCGCCGGTTTCGAGCTCCCCACCGGCGGGGCTGTCTTGTTGCAGGGCCGCGATGTCACGGCACTCGCTCCATATGACCGCGACGTCAACACCGTGTTCCAGGACTACGCGCTTTTCCCGCACATGACCGTTCAACAGAACGTCGAGTACGGCTTGAAGGTGAAGCGAGTCGACAAGACCGACCGGCGCAGACGAGCGGGTGAGATGCTCGACGCCGTGCGTCTGAGCGAGTACGGCGGTCGCCGTCCCGACCAGCTGAGCGGTGGACAGCGCCAGCGTGTGGCTCTGGCCCGCGCGCTGGTCAACCGACCAAAGGTGTTGCTACTCGACGAACCCCTCGGCGCACTCGACCTCAAGCTCCGCGAAGAGATGCAAGTCGAGCTGAAGGTCATCCAACGCGATGTCGGTATCACCTTCGTTTTCGTCACTCATGACCAAGGCGAGGCGCTGTCGATGAGCAGCCGCATTGCCGTGTTCAACCACGGTCGCATCGAGCAGGTCGGCACACCGCGGGAGATGTACGACCGGCCCAGTACGTCGTTTGTCGCCGGATTCGTCGGGTCGTCCAACGTCTTGTCCGCTGAACTGTCGCGTCGGCTCTTCGGCGTCGACGCCGTGCACTCTGTTCGTCCGGAGCGCATTCGCATTGTCCACGATGTGACGAGTGACGCCGAAGCCACTGTCGAAGGTGTCGTCGACGACATTCAGTTCCTGGGGGCCGACTGCCGGCTGTACGTCCGGCTCGACGACGGCTCCCACCTTCTCGCCAGTGTGCCGAGCGACGGTCTCACTGGCGTGGCCATTGGCGGATCCGTCCGCCTGGCATGGCCGCGACTAGCGGCCGCCACCGTCGCCGATACCGAATTCTCCAAAGGGGGAGACCAATGAAATCAACACGAATGGCAATGGCGCTATTCACGTCGTTGAGCCTGCTTGCAGTGGCTTGTGGTGACGACGAAAAGGACGCCGGCACCACTGCGGGTGCCACAACACCCGCGGCCGCCGAGACCACAGCTGCAGCTGCGGAGACAACAGCTGCACCCGCGGAGACCACGCCACCCGCAGCAGACACCACGCCGCCCGCAGATGAGATCGACTACATGTGGACCCCGAACGCCGACGTCCTGGCCGGCGCCGAAGGTCAGGTCAACATCGTCGCCTGGCCCGGCTACATCGAAGACGGATCCACCGACGAGGCCTACAACTGGGTGAAGCCGTTTACCGATATGACCGGCTGCGCGGTCAACGTCAAGCTGGGGTCGACCAGCGACGAGATGGTGCAACTGATGCAGAGCGGCGAGTACGACGGTGTGTCGGCATCCGGTGACGCGACGCAGCGCTTGATGAGCGGTGGTGAAGTCGTCGAGCTCGACCTCGCTGAGTTCACCAGCTACGGCGACATCTTTGAAGGACTCAAGGACAAGCCATGGAACTCGCTCGACGGCAAGCCGATGGGCATGCCGCACGGTCGTGGGGCCAATCTGTTGGTGTTCAACACCGAAGCCTTCCCCGACGGTCTCGACTCGTGGAGCGTGATGTTCGACGGCGGCACGGTGGCCGATCAGGCCGTGTCGGTGTACGACAGCCCGATCTACATCGCGGATGCTGCGCTGTACCTGATGGCGACCCAGCCGGATCTCGGCATCACCAATCCGTATGCACTCGATCAGGCCCAGTTCGATGCGTCGATGGCTCTGCTCGAATCGCAGAAGGCACTCGTCGGTCAGTATTGGACCGACTACCTGGTGCAGGCCGCGTCGTTGGTCGACGGCACCGTCCTGGCCGGCACGACCTGGCAGGTCGTGGCCACGTTCGCGCAGGGTGGCGGGGCGAAGATCGACGCCGTCAAGCCCGTCGAGGGCGCGACCGGCTGGAGCGATACATGGATGCTGTCGTCGCAGGCCGCGAACCCGAACTGCATGAAGCTGTGGATGGACTGGATCTCGTCCCCCTGGGCCAACTCTCAAGCCACCGAATACTTCGGCGAGGCGCCCAGCAATGCCAAGGGATGCGCACTGACCGCTAGCCCGGATCACTGCAAGGCATTCCACGCAGAGGACGAGCCGTACTGGGCCGACGTGTGGTACTGGACTACCGCTACCGAGGAGTGCCTCGATGGCCGCACCGACGTCGCGTGTGTGCCCTACACCGAATGGGTCAACGCTTGGAACGAGTTCCGGGCATAGACACGCCGAGCACACCAGTGGGGGAGGCCGCAGTGCAGCCTCCCCCACTGGGGCGCACCATCAGCCGATTCTTTCGCGGTCATCGCCGGGTGGCACTCGCCGGACTCCTCACACCACCAGTTTTCTGGCTGCTGGTGGTGTACCTCGGATCGCTGATCCTGCTGGTGTTCGCCGCGCTGTTCAAGCTCGATCCCAGGTCGCAGAAGCCCACCACCAGCTTCACACTCGACAACCTGCGCGCCTCGTTCACCGAGTGGTCGGTGTTCAAGGTGGTGTTTCGCACGGTGCTGATCGCAGGAGGGGTGACCGCGCTCTGTCTGTCGGTGGCTCTGCCGACGGCGTTCTTCATCGCCAAGATCGCCCCGAAGTGGATGCGTCGGGGACTGATCGTGTCGATCCTGCTTCCGCTGTGGGCGGGTTACCTCGTCAAGGGCTACGCCTGGCGAGCGATGCTGTCGCCGGCCGGCAACTCGTTTGCCGCGGAGGGCAGCGGTGGCGGCGGGTTTCTGGTGAGTGTCTTCGGCTGGACACCGGGGTATGGACGGACCGGTGTGATCCTGGCGCTGACCTACCTGTGGCTTCCGTACATGGTGCTGCCGGTCTATGCCGGGCTGGAACGCTTGCCGGCGTCACTGCTCGACGCGGCCGGTGACCTCGGGGCCCGTCCTATGCGGACGTTCCGCACCGTGATCATGCCGTTGCTGTTGCCGTCGATCGCGGCCGGTTCGATCTTCACGTTCTCGCTGTCGCTCGGCGACTACATCGTCCCGCAACTGGTCACCGACGGAAAGCAGCGGGTGATGTTCGGTACGTTCATCAACAGCACGCTGGGTGCGCCGAATGAACCACTGGCAGCCGCGTACACCCTGTGGCCGTTGCTGATCATCATCGCCTACCTGTTCGCCATGAAGCGCCTCGGCGCGTTCGAGAGCGTCTGATCGATGGGTACGTCGCGACTCTCCAAGTGGGCGCTCGGGCTGATCACGGCTGCCACGTTGGCGTTCCTGTACACGCCGATGCTGGTCGTCGCCCGGCTGTCGATCAACAAGGCCAACTCGGTTGCGTGGCCGCCAAGGGGTTGGACTCTCGACTGGTGGCGGGAGGCATGGAACAGCGACGGGCCCCGCGAGGCGCTGCTCAATTCGGTCAAGGTCGCGCTCGCAGCAACGGCCATCGCGCTGGTGCTCGGCACGCTGGGAGCGTTCGCCATGCAGCGGTTCTCGTTCTTCGGCCAGAACGCGGTCTCGTTCCTGATGGTGCTGCCCATCGCGCTGCCGGGAATCGTCACCGGCATCGCCCTGCAGAACACGTTCTCGCGTCGCATCAACCTCGGACTCTTCGACTTCTCGGTCGGACTCGGATTCCACTCGCTCGTCGTCGCCCATGCAACGTTCTGCGTTGTCGTCGCCTACAACAACGTCATCGCCCGATTGCGACGTTCGTCTCCGAACCTGCTGGAGGCCTCGGCAGACCTCGGCGCGCATGCGACACAGACGTTCCGTCTGATCACCTTTCCACTTGTGCGGTCGGCGCTGGTCGCCGGCGGCATCCTGGCGTTCGCGCTGAGCTTCGACGAGATTGTCGTCACCACCTTCACGGCGGGAGCGGGGTTCCAGACGTTGCCGCAGTGGATCCTGGCGAACTTCAGCCGGCCGAGGTTCATTCCCGTCGTCAACGTGCTGGCGACATTCGTGATGATCGTGTCGATTCCGCTTGCCTGGCTGGCCCAGCGGCTGAGTGGTGGCGGTGACGGAACGGCCTGACGGCCGGCGATAGCGTGATCGCGCCATGCCGTGGATCTATCTCGTTCTCATCGCCGTCGTGCTCGTCGTCGGGCTCGGGGTCGTCGTACTCAATCGTCGTCGCAGCGCGGGATCGTCGCCTGTTGTCGATTCGCCTCGACGTGTCGGCACCGCGGTGCCCAGGGCCGTTGCAACGGAGGAACCACTCGCGCCGGCCACGACCGAGCCCGAGCTTGCCGAGCGACCCAACTTCCGCAGGCGCATGTCGAAGGCGCGTAGCGCGCTGTCCGGCACGTTGCTCAGCATTCGCACACGAAGCGGCATCACCGACGAGACCTGGGACGATCTGGAGGACGCATTGCTGCGCGCCGATGTCGGCGTGCGCGTGACCGATGAACTGCTCGGCGGGTTGCGGGTGAGGGTGAAGGCGAAGGAGATCACCGAACCTGCTCAGCTGCTCGATGCGCTGCAGGCAGAGATGGTCGCTCGGCTGTCACAGTCGGACCGTTCGTTGCGCTTCGACGATGTGCCTGACGGTCCGAATGTGTGGCTGTTCGTCGGAGTCAATGGCGTCGGTAAGACCACGACAATCGGCAAGGTCGGCGCCCAGCAGGCCGCCCTGGGGCGATCGGTGTTGATGGCCGCCGGCGACACGTTCCGCGCCGCCGCCGTCGAACAGCTGGGCACTTGGGCAGAGCGCAGCGGCGCCGAGCTGGTGCGAGGCAATGAGGGCGGCGACCCGAGCGCTGTCATCTTCGACGCAATCGAGAGCGCGACGGCTCGTCGGATCGATCTCGTGCTGGGCGACACCGCCGGTCGTCTGCACACCAAGACCAACCTCATGGACGAACTTCGCAAGGTACGTCGCGTCGCTGCTAAGGGTGCCGGGCAGGTCACCGAAGTGTTGCTGGTGGTCGATGCCACGACCGGACAGAACGGTCTCGCCCAGGCTCGCGAGTTCGGTGACGCCACAGAGGTGACCGGTGTCGTGCTGACCAAGCTCGACGGTTCGGCCAAGGGCGGCATCGTGTTTGCGATCGAGACCGAACTCGGCCTTCCCGTGAAGCTGGTCGGCCTGGGTGAATCGATCGGCGATCTGGTCGAGTTCGACCCCGTCGAATTCATCGATGCGCTGGTCCGCGAAGATTGATGATTCCTGGAACCACGGTGCCATCTGAGGACGTCAAACAGACATGATTCGCTCACGCCGATTTGTCTTTGCCACTCTCGCGGTCGTTCTCGGGCTCAGCGCCTGCGGCGATCCGAACACCACTGCACCCCTCGCCGATCAGCCACCGGTGATCGAACTCGCCAGCGGCCAGTCCGGTGGCGCTGTAGCGGCGCCCGCTGCAGAACTAGATGCCGCGTCCCCAGCCGACTCGAAGATGGCCTTCATGCCGGTCACCGAGTTCGTGTACGACGGCGAACTGCCTGCGCTCGACGGCCCGTCCGGGTCATGGTTCTTTGCCACCGGCCAGCAAGCCGATCTCGACCGGATTGCGGCGTTGGCCGCCTCGCTCGGTGTCGAAGGTGACGTGCGCACCCTCTCCGCCGATCAGGGCGGCGGATGGGCCGTTGGGCCCGAGGACTACAGCGCGCCAGTCTTGAATGTCAGCTCCGACGGCATGCTGACCTGGTATTTCAGCGCCCCGCAGACTGGCGCGATCGACCTCGGCTGTGCCACGTCGGGCGTGGCCGTTGATCCCGTCGCCGGGTCTGGTGTCGCTGGCAGTTCGGGTACTGCTACCGATGCGGTTGCGGTCCCCGAGACCGTGTCTCCGGATACGAACCCGGCCATCGGCGTCGTTCCTCCCGATGTCGTCGTGCCCGAGTGTGCGACGCCGGAGCCGCCCGTTGGAGTCCCGACCAAGGACGAGGCGGTGGCCAAGGCGAAGCAACTGTTCGCCGACTGGGGCTACGACGTCGGCTCTTACCAGTTCGACGACGTCTACGCCGACGAGTGGGGTGCAAATGTCAACGCCTCGCTGGTGCTCGACGGCATGAAGGCGCCCGTCCTGCTGTCTGCCGGTTTCGGTGAGAACGGGACGGTCACGTACGCGTCGGGTTACCTTGCAGCGCCAGAGCGCGGCGCTGACTACCCGACCATCGGCGCGGCAGCCGGCCTCGAGCGGCTGCAGTCACAGCAGAACCAATACATCGGCTTTGGTGACCCGGCAGTTCTCAGGGCCACCGACGATGTGGCATCGCAGCCGGCCATCGGCGCTCCCGACGTCGCCCCCCCGTGCGAACCCGAGTCGGCACGGCCCGAGTGTGCGCCGACCGACATTGAGCCGTTCGTCGTCACCCTGAACAGCGTCAAGGCCGATCTGACCATGGTGTGGGCCGCCGACAATACGATCTGGTTGTTGCCTGCGTACACCTTCGGTTCTACTGATCAAGGCATCTACACGGTGATCGCCGTCGAGGACGCCTACATCCACCAGGCCGAGCCCGAGATTGCCACGACCGAGCCCGTCACCGAGCCCGGCGTCGTCCCCGTCCCCGACACAGCTGTTGCAGCCGATGGCGGCGATGTTCAGGCATGCACGAGGTTCGAGGCGCCTACCGACATCACCGCCCCGGGACTCGACACTGCGTGGGCGCAGCGCTGGATCGGGCTGTGCTTGTCGTATGCCGAACAAGAGGCGTCCGTGCTGGGATTCTCCGTCCGCGTTGTGCGCCAGGACGGCGTGGACCTGGCCGTGACCGAGGACTTCTCCGACACTCGCTTCAATGTCGCCGTCAAGGGCGAGATCATCACCGAGATCATCTCCATCGGCTGACATTCCGTCCCACCCAACCAAGCGTTTGACGACTGGCGCACCGATGCGGGGCCGCCGTCGTCAAACGCTGGGGACGGGACCGGGTCGCCGCTAGCCTGCGAGGCGATGTTCGACTCATTGTCCTCCCGTCTTGAAGGCGTGATCAAGAAGATCCGCGGCAAGGGTCGCCTGACCGACGACGACGTCGACGAGGTCCTGAAGGAGATCCGCACGGCACTGCTCGAGGCCGACGTCAATGTCGGTGTCGTCCGCAACGTCACCGCCCGCATCCGCGAGCAGGCGGTCGGCGCCAGGCTCAGCCAGGCGCTCGATCCGGGGCAACAGATCATCAAGATCGTCAATAACGAACTCACCGCCATGTTGGGTGGCGAGACGCTGAAGATCACCTACGCCAGCCGTCCGCCGACTGTCGTGCTGATGGCCGGTCTGCAGGGCTCCGGCAAGACCACCAACTCGGCCAAGTTGGCTCGCTGGTTCAAGAGCCAAGGCCGCCAACCGCTGATGGTCGGCGCCGACCTACAGCGTCCGGCGGCGGTCGAACAGCTGCGTACCCTCGGTCGTCAGATCGACGTGCCGGTTTTCAGCGAGCCGGGGGACCCCGTGTCGACGGCGCGGAGGGGTCTCGAGGAGGCTCGCCGTCTCGGCCGCGATGTGCTGATCGTCGACACTGCCGGTCGCCTGTCGATCGACGCCGAGATGATGGAGCAGGTGCGGCAGATCAGCCAGGTGATCCAGCCCGACTACACCTTCCTGGTCGTCGATGCCATGACGGGCCAAGATGCGGTCGGGGTCGCCGAGGCCTTCCACGCCACTCTCGCAATCGATGGCGTGATCATGTCGAAGCTCGACGGTGACGCTCGTGGCGGCGCGGCTCTGAGCGTCAAGGAAGTGATCGGTCGACCGATCGCGTTCGCCTCGACGGGAGAGAAGCTCAACGAGTTCGAACAGTTCCACCCCGATCGTATGGCCGGGCGCATCCTCGGCATGGGCGACATGTTGAGCCTGATCGAACAGGCCGAACAGGTCTTCGAGAAGGATCAGGCCGAGGCCGCTGCCGAGAAGATGATGGATGGTGAATTCACCCTCGACGACTTCCTGGAGCAGATGCAGGCACTGAAGAAGATGGGGCCGCTCGGCAACCTGTTGGGGATGATGCCCGGCATGCCGAAGGAGTTGAAGGGCGCCGAGATCGGTGACGATCAGTTGAAGCCCGTCGAGGCGATCATCCGCTCGATGACGCTGCTCGAACGACGCAAACCCGAGGTGATCAACGGCAGCCGCCGGACTCGAATCGCCAACGGAAGCGGCACTTCAGTGGGCGATGTCAACCGCTTGGTCAAGCAGTTCGGTGAGATGCAGAAGATGATGAAGAAGATGGGCGGCATGGCCATGGGAGGCAAGGGCAAGAAGGGGAAGAAGGGTCGCGGCGTCCCCAACCTGGGCGGTTTGCCTGGTGGCTTCCCCAACTTCAATTGATAGCCTCTCGTCGTTCGTATTGTGCAAGGAGCCCTGGATTCGTATGGCAGTAAAACTGCGCCTCACCCGAGTTGGCAAGACCAAGCAGCCGCAGTATCGCGTCGTCGCTACAGATAGCCGCTCGCCCCGCGACGGCCGGTTCATCCAGATCGTCGGCACCTACAACCCGCGTACAGACCCGTCGACGCTCAACATCGACAACGCCAAGGCAGTGAAGTGGCTGATGCAGGGTGCCCAGCCGACCGAGCGGGTCAAGAAGCTGCTGGAAGTGTCGGGTGCGATGGCTGAGTTCAGCGCTGCCCGGGCCGCCAAGTGACCGATCAGCCAGCGGCTGATCAGCCCGACGACTCGGCCGAACCAGAAGCCGAGGTTTTGGCCACCGAGGTTTTGGCCACCGAGGTTTTGGCCACCGAGGTTTTGGCCACCGACGTTGTGGCCGAGCAGGCCCAGGCGCCGACCGCGACAGCCGTGCTCACCCACGTCGTCCGTTCGATCGTCGACGATGCCGAAGCAGTACGTGTCGACGCCGTCGAAGGCCGGAATCGTTTGAAGCTCGAGGTCAAGGTCGGTCCCGGCGATCTCGGCAGGGTCATCGGCCGGCGTGGTCGCACGGCGCAGAGCATTCGCACCGTCGTGCGCGCCGCGGCAACTCGTGATGGCGTCGAGGTCGACGTCGACTTTGTCGACTGAAGGCTTGCGCGAAGTCGGGCGCATTGGTCGCGCCCATGGAGTTCAGGGCGAGCTGTACGTTTCGCTGATCACCGACCGCGTGGAGCGGATTGCCCCTGGGGCGCGCCTCCTGGCCGGTACGCGGTGGCTCACGGTCGTCGAGTCGCGTCCGCAGCCGCAGCGCTGGCTCGTCCGCTTCGCCGGTGTCGACGACCGCACCGCAGCGGAGAAGTTGACAAACACACCCGTGCACGCCGAACCGCTCGACGATGACGGTGACGATGCTCTGTGGGTGCACGAGCTGATCGGCTCGCGCGTCGTCGACCAACAAGGTGTCGAACGCGGCACATGTGTGGCCGTGATCGACAACCCGGCACACGACATTCTCGAGCTCGACACCGGTGCATTGATCCCGGTGATCTTCGTGTTGAGCTGCCAGGGCGGGGTTGCCATGATCGACCCCCCGGACGGCCTTTTCGACCTCTGAAGCGCTGTCCGCTGGACGCGACGTTCCAGTCTCCAATTGCCCGAACGGCCCATTTCACTCTGAGGATTCGCTCGCTACCGACACGTGGATGCATTGATGCGCTGGCCGCAACTGGTCGCTGCGCCAGCGTGGAGTAAGAGCGAACCCCGCACGTAGGTGGGACTACATCCCAGCATCGCGGATGGCTGGCCTACTAGAGAAGCGGACAATCATTGCGACAGCTACGCGCGGGCACTGTCTCGTGGACTGCGAGCTCATGGGCGACTGGTCCGTCGGGCACAAACCCCGACATCCGGGTCACGAAAACGGTCAATGGTACGACCACCGAGATAGCTCAGGGCGTCTTCAACAACGTCGAAGCCAGTCGGCGCGTGGGGCAACGGAACGGTTTCTCCCACCGGCAGTTCCGTCACCGTCAACAAGCCGGCTAACTGCCCCGGCCAGCCGGGCGTCAGCGCTTTCGGGCCATCTCGGCGAGACGGTCGAAGTCGTTGTGACCAACGGCTACGCGGCCGTGCAGATCGACAAGACGACATCCTCGGCCACTGTGGTGCCCGGTGGACAGATCACCTACACCCTGCAGGCCACCAACACTGGTGGACTGACGCTCAATCCCGTCGTGGTCAGCGACCGCCTGCCGAGCATGATGGAACTGGTGTCTGCATCAGTGGCCGGCGGGGCGGGTGAGTGCCATCTGACGGAGACAACACGTCCGCAGTTGCTGACCTGCACGATGAGCGGATCGTTGGCGCCAGGAGCAGTAACCAGCCTGATCACGCTGGTTGTCAACGTGGATTCCACGGTTGCCGTCGGCAGCACCATTGTCAACCAGGCCATGGTGCACGGTGCCTACGCAGCGGATGCCGTCCTCAGCGGTCTTGGCAAGCGACTTCGAGCTCAGCTGCCTGCCAGTTGTGTCCGGAACGGTCTGCGACCTCTCTGCCGCTGCCCCGCACCGGGGCCAGCACCTCAAAGAGATGCTGGCCTTCGTCGCGCACGGCGATCGACGGGACTACAAACCAGCGCTGTTCAGGCGTTCGGCAGCCACCACGGCACCAAGGTTGATCGGTCCGTAGACGTGGGGGAACGATTCGGGCGCACCGGGCAACTGTTCGTAGACCAGCGGCGAGGTCAAGAACTGCTCGTCGATCTGCAACAAGACGAGATCTGAAGCGTCGGAGTAGTAACGCTCGACAACTCCGGGCCATTGCTCGGCGGTGGCACAGTGGATGTAGCCCTCTTCCGCCAGATCGATGCCGCGCGTCGAGCCTGTGTGGAATCCTTGCTGTTGGGAAACTTCCCACGTTGGGGTATCGGTGATGTGAAAGATCATCGCCTCGTAGGCTTGCACACCGTGCAGATCGATGTGTTCACCATCTTCCCGGCACTCGTCGACTCGTTCTGCACCGAGAGCCTCCTCGGCAAAGCGCGAGCAAACCGTCTGCTCGACCTGCGCACCCATGATCTTCGCGAGCACACCACCGATGTCCATCGCACCGTCGACGATGCCCCGTTCGGCGGTGGAGCAGGGATGGTGATGAAGGCTGAACCGATCTTTGCCTCGATTGAGGCAGCTGAGCCTCCGCGGCCGTTGTTTCTCCTCGGCCCAGGCGGTCGTTGCTTCGACCAGGCGATGGCTCACGAACTCTCGCGGCTGGGAGGATTCAGCATGCTGTGTGGCCGATACGAAGGTGTCGACCATCGAGTGCGGCAGCACCTCGTCGACGACGAACTCAGTGTCGGTGATGTCGTGCTCAGCGGGGGAGAAGTGGCTGCCTGCCTGATCATCGAGGCGGTGGTGCGGCTGCTACCTGGGGCGTTGGGAAACGATGCCAGCCCGATCTCGGAGAGTTTTGGCGAGTCGGGACTGCTCGAGGAGCCCCAGTACACCCGGCCGGCAGACTTTCGCGGCTGGATTGTGCCCGACACGCTGCGCAGTGGTGACCATGCCAGGATCGAGCGGTGGCGGCGTGCGCAGGCTCTGCATCGCACGCTGCGCTACCGCCCCGACCTGATCGAAGCGGCAGGTGGGCTGAGCGAAGTTGACCGGCGACTGTTGGAAGAGTTCCCTCCGGTCACCTATCCTTGATCGTTCCCTGGCTGCAGCCAGCCAATTGATCTAGCCAAAGCCCGTCAGCCACAACGCAGCAGAGAGTTTCGCGCCATGAAGTCCACCGATCTTGTTGACAACCAATACATTCGCACCGACATCCCCGACTTCGCGAGCGGCGACGAGGTGAAAGTCCACGTCAAGGTCGTCGAGGGCAACAAGGAGCGTGTGCAGGTCTTCCAGGGCAACGTCATCGCTCGCTCGGGCAGCGGTGTAGCCGAGACGTACACGGTTCGCAAGGTCAGCTATGGCGTCGGCGTGGAGCGCACCTTTCCGGTTCACACCCCTACGGTCGCCAAGCTCGAGGTCGTCAAGCGAGGCGATGTTCGCCGGGCCAAGCTGTACTACCTGCGCGATCGCGTCGGCAAGGC
>JANPBZ010000045.1:0-3731 GCA_031430695.1 Ilumatobacteraceae bacterium | reverse complement strand
GGGGGCTTGTGAAGCAGCTTTACTTGTCGATTTGTCGATAGCCGGGTACTGTATCGGCTGTATCGGCGCAATCAACAAATCGACAAAGGACGATCGATGACAGCTGATCGTATCGACAAAGAGGATGTGCTGACTGCTCTCGCGAGCAGCCCGCAGAGCACGACCGAACTCGCCAGGCACTTCGGCGTCACGCGGCAGGCTGTTCTTCACCATCTCTCAGGCTTGAGGGAGATGGGGATGGCCCGTCAGATCGGCCAAGCTCGCGCCGCCCGTTGGGTGCGCGTGTTCACCGAGACCTTCTACTGGGAGCTCCCCCAAAGTGATGACGGTGGCATCGCTGAGCATGAGATGTGGGCCCACGTCAAGGCCCACTTTCCTGACGAAATCAGCGGTCTCAGCGGAGAGACCCGCGATGCACTCGAGTACGTAGTGACTGAGATGTTGAACAACGCGATTGACCACTCCTCGGGGACGTCGGTGTCGTTGAGCGCGCTCTTCGATGACACGCACGTCGAGGTGGTTGTCGCGGACAATGGCGTTGGAGCCTTTCACCACGTTCAGGAGCACTTTGACCTGCCAAGCGAGATGGATGCCATCGCTCATATCGCCAAAGGTCAGCAGACCACGAATCCAGAACGACACACAGGGCAGGGTCTGTTCTTCAGCTCACGAGTCGTCGACATGTTTGAGGTGGCAGCCGGCGGCCACGCATGGCAGGTCGACAACTTACGTAACGACGCCACAATCGCACCCTCCATGACCCAGCGGGGAACGCGAGTCACTCTGAAGACCGACGTACGCGGAACGCGCAGTCCGAGAATGGTGTTCGACAAGTACGCGGACCCTGATGACTACAAGTTCGACAGGGCAAACTTCCGGGTCTCGCTGATCGCTCGCGGCACGTCCTTCGTCAGCCGCTCCGAGGCAAAGCTGCTCGCCGCCGGACTCGAAAACTACGAAGCCGTCGAACTCGACTTCGCGAACGTAGCCACGGTAGGCCAAGGATTCGTCGATGAGCTCTTCCGGGTCTGGGCCGCGCAGCATCCGGACACAGCCCTCTCCATGATCAATGCCAGCGAAGAGGTCGCCTACATGGTGAACCGTGGTCTCCCGCCCCGGCAGTAGCAACGGCCACCCAGGGGCGCTCAGGCCTACGGGTACGGGAACACGGCCTCGATGCGGGGACCCGTGGAGCTCCAGAACACTTTGTACGGGTGCCGACCGGGAACAGCCAGGCGGAACACGATCCCTTCGTCCGTCCGAACGGCCGCGGACATCGACTGCGCGTGCGACACATCAGCAAAGATCGCCTCGCAGACGGTCAGGATGTCGTTGTACAAGCCCGCATCGGTCGCCTCGAGTTGGTCGAGTTGCTCGTCGGCGACCTCGGAATACTCGACCCCGGTCGCAGCGGGCTGTTCAGTCACTCTGCGCGACTTCGACGCTTGCGCACGGTCTGCGAAGCGGCAGCCCGCGACAACAGGTCACGCAATGCAGGGTTCTGGTCATACTCGTACTGAGCCTCTGTTACGACACGTGCGGGAAGGAGCAGAATGCTGCCGTCGGAATTCTCTTGGATGGCAAACTTCTGGTTTGGGTGCCCAGGCAGCACGACTCGGCTGCGGTCGTCGGTCTCAATCAGCGTCATAGCCACTACTGTACCGGCTAATCCCATTATGGGCAAGTGGGCGAGTGGGTAGATGGGAAAGCTCGGGTCGACCCTGACCCAAGTCTCGCTGCGAGCCGCGGCTGGTCGCCGGAGATCTAGGCGGATGCGTAGATTTCCTGACCGCCCCAATCTTGGATGATCTGCTTCTGGTGCAAGTGGTCGCGCTCCGCAACTTCCAGATCTTTCACCTGCCTCGCTTGTTGGCGCAGATGAACTGGCGTGTGCAACGGGAACTGAGGATCACCTACGTCCGCAAAACGGCACGCCGACCCAGCTTCTCAACGGACATCCAAGGTTCGTTCAGTACGAGCGGAGCATTGCAGTTCTTCCCCATCGGGCCGATTCGAGTGCTCGACACACGCTGAACCGCGGAGGCACGCGAATGCGCCATCCGTCTTCCTTGGACTGATCGCACGGAGCGCTGATCGCATCGGCTGACGCGCTCATGCCGCGAGAACTGTTGGTGGGCCGGTGGTCATGCGGGTGCCGTCGGGTCGGGTGATGGTGAGGTTGCGTTTGGTTTCGAGGCTGAGTTGCCAGCGACCTTCGTGGGCGAGGTGGTGGTGTTTGCTGCAGAGTGGGAGCAGGTTGTCGATGTCGGTGGGGCCGAGGTTGCGGAACCACTTGAGGTGATGGATCACCACATAGTCCCAAGCAACGCAGCAGCCGGGTATTGCGCAGCCGCGGTACATCGCCCGCAGTGCCCGGCGTTGCTCACGGCTGGCCAAACGTGTTGTTCGTCCCAGTTCGAGGTGGACGCCGTCGGCGCCGACGATGATCGGGGTGATGTCGGCGTAGCAGGCCATGCGGCGGAGTGTTTCGACGGGGAGTTCGATGCCGAGCCCGCAGTCGATCACCGTGTGCTGGTGCACACCCTCCAGCAATGTCTTGGCGTCGATCAACACCGACATGTCGATCGACCCGGCACGTCCGCTGCTCTTCCCCGACGTCAGTGAAAGCAGTGCCAGCGCTCGTAGGTGGTGCTGTTTGTCGAGCGGGTCGGTGGGACAGGTGTCGGGCGTGGTGTCGTGGAACAACACTTCGACGGCGGTGTTGAGGCGCTGTTGCAGGATGGCGCCGGTTTCGGGGTCGAACTCGCCGCGCAGGCACCACATCCCGGTCTCGTGATCGGTCCAGGTGCGCAGCCGGGTGTTACGACGTTGCCGTTCGAGGCGGTCGATGCCGTCATCTGTCTGGGCGCGTCGGATCTCCTCGCGCAGCGTTCGCCCGAACTCGGCCGAGGTGGTTCTCGACGCGACGCCGGTGAGGAACCTGTCGCGTTCGGCGAGACGTTGCTTCGTGTCCTTGTCGAGGCCGGCGACACTGCGAGCCAGGGCGTCGACGTGATCGACGTTGATCGCGCCATCGGCCAACGCAGCACCGAAGGTGGGCAGGAGATCGACTGCTTCGGCGCGTCGGAATGGTTGAATGGCCTGGTTCAACGAGACGCGGGTGGCGTCGGCCACGATCTGTTCGGGGAAGATGCCGGGGGTCTCGTGGGCGAGCTCGTTGAGCCGTCGAGTGACGGCGAGGGTGCCGGACTCGACCCACGACCGTAAGCCATTGAGTCGAGCGAGCAGCGATGCACAGTGCGCGGTGTCGGACACAGCGAGACATTCACCGCTCAGCTGATTGGCCAGCTCAGCGTATTCTCTGGAGTTCATGCACGAACACTAGTTCGCTCAATCGATTCCTGTCAACTCGAAGATCAGCCTTTTCCGACCGGCAGATTGCGGTCGATCCTTGCGAGGCAAGTCACGAAATCTCCGGACGTGCGAGACAGCTAGACGATTAGTTCCAAGGGGTTCGCGCGGTCCGCGCGACCATCCGTCACGTAGCGCGCGAGCGCGTCCAAGATCAGAGCGATCCACACGCCACCGTCTTGGAGGACCCACTGGCATGAACTCTGACCTGGACGCGTTCGCGACCCGACTCTACGTCACGATCGACGATCTGCTGATCGACCACCCCGACTGGGCACCAGAACGCCCCACGGTCGGGATCGCACCACAGCTCACCGATGCTGAACTCGTGACCTTGGCCGTCATCCAAGCCCTGCTCG
>JANPBZ010000044.1:0-22896 GCA_031430695.1 Ilumatobacteraceae bacterium | reverse complement strand
CGTCGGGTGCTGCTTCCGTCTAACTGGGCAGCCCCAGAACTATACTTTGCGAAAAGGGGCTGCCCTGTTCGTCGCCACTAGCGCCAGACAGATCGGCGCTATCTGGACTTGGTCCACGGCGTTTGATGACTGGCGCCCCGCATAGGGGCTCGAGTCGTCAAGCGCACCTGCGTGATCAGTACGTCTGATGACTCGTGCCCCGATGCGGGGCCGGAGTCGTCAAACGCTGCGTCGACTAACGCCGAACGCCCGATATGGAGCTGGTTCGCAACAGCCGGCATCCGATCAACCGCATCGCCCGTGGTGTGCGCCACCTACGAGTTTGCGGGGGACACTTCCCCCCGCTATCTCACGTTGCTGCCGAACTCAGCCGAAGGTGAGCGACTCCGGGTTCGATGTGGATCGGGATGGCGATCATCAGGAGCCCGGAAGAGACCGGAGTGCTGGGCCGTCCTCGAAGTAGAGCGTGCCCCCTCGATCGGTCGAGACAGCACCGACAGCAGTGACGGCGGTTTCACGGGCGGCGATCCCGTCGATCGGTTCGAACCCGACCTGCCGAGCGATCACGAGTTCGACCGTGCTATCGGCATGAATCCGCACGATCGCCCCGCTCACCGAATCGGTGACATACACGCGGCTCGAAGCGTCGACGGTCAATCCGTCGAGTGCCAGGAATGCGACCGTGTTGGCCGCCGCACCGTCGGCGATCCACGTGCCGTCGGCGGCAACGACAGGGGTCGTGCCACCGCCGGCAAGGGTCGACAGCGTGCCATCAGCGGCCACCCGTCGGATCGCCAGCGAGGTCGAGTCGGCAAACAACAAGTTGCCGGCGGGGTCGATCGCCAGCCCCGTAATTGTGCCGATCGGCACCGACCCGGCCGGTTGGCCGTCGCCGACAAGCGGACCGGGCGTGGCAGCCGCGCCAGACCCTGCGATCAAGCTCAGCGACCCATCGGCACCCCGGCGGATGATGCGGTACGTGTCGTTGTCGGCGAGATAGAGGTTGCCGACACCGTCGAGCGTGATCGGGCCAGGAGTCGCGCCAAGACCTGCGGTTGCGGCGTCGAGCAACACGGTTGGAGCACCACCGTCGACGATCGACTGGACGCCCGTTGGTGTCGACAGCAGCACGGTTCCGTCCGACGCTACGGCGATGCCGCCGGGAACGCCGAGTGCTGGATCTGGGTTTGCGATCACCGTTGGTTCGCCGTTGGCGACCCGCAACACCGCCGCATCTGCCCCAACGATGTACACAGCACCTTGCGGGTCGACCGTGATCGCCCGAATGTCGTTGATCGGCGCCTGTCCCATCGGCACCGCCGAAACGATCGCGGCGACACCGCGACCGGTCGGTTCAGTGTTCGATGTGTCGACCACCTGTGCCGTCGTATCCGAGACCGGTACCGTTGGCAGTGTCGTCGCGGCGGAAATCGATATCGGCAACGAGACCACAGAATCATCACCGGCCGGCGACCCATCGCCGCCGCCGAGCGTGAGCACAGCGACGACTGCAGCGATCCCGATCCCTCCGCCGACCGCCCCGATCAGCAGTCCTTTGCGACGGCCACTGCCCGGCGGGCGAGCTGCCTCGGGTGGCGAAGCGGGCGCCCGGACGGGCGCCTGCCAGGTCGGGGCGGCGGTCGCGACAGCGGTTGCCACCGCAGGTTGCTGAATCGAGCTCGTGCCGGCCAGGGCTGCGCCGACGGCGATCGCCAGTTTGGGATGGGCGTCGAGGGCGACCGGCCGGCCAGTGGCGCTACGCAGCATCTCGGCCACGATCGGCATTCGTGAGGTTCCCCCCACCAGCAAGATGCGGGCAACCTGATTCATCTCGATGTGAGCCGACGCCACGGCACGTTCGAGCGCCTTGACCGTTTCACCGACGCGTGGGCGAACCATCGACTCGAACTCGTCGCGAGTCAGCCGCACTTCGGTTTGCACACCCGGCAACGAGACCGGAATCGTCGTGTCGCTGTCGGTCGACAAGGCTTCCTTTGCACGTCGACAATCAGACCGCAGGCGAGCCTGAGCGGGCCGGGTCAACGGATCGTTGCGATCAGCACCGGACACGAGTCCGGCCAATGTCGTGTCGACGTGTGCCATCACCGCTTGGTCGAAGTCGATACCGCCCAGCCGTTCCATTCCCTCGGGCACACCGATCAGCTCGAACCCGTCGACGTTGCGGCGCACGAGCGCGGCGTCGAACGTTCCGCCGCCGAAGTCGTACACGGCGACGATCTCGCCGGTGTCGATTCGGGCTTGCCGTGAGTAGGCGATCGCGGCCGCCTCTGGTTCGGTGACAATCACCAGTTGCTCGGCGGGCACCCCAGCTTCCGCCGCAGCTCGGCGAAGTAGACCGGTCTTGTAGTCCGAGTAGTTCGCTGGGTGCGTGAGAACCACGATGCTCGGCGCCTCACCCTCTTGCTCGGTTGCGCGTCGAACGACGTCGCGGAGTTGGTGCGCCATCAACGACTCGACCGGGTGCGCGGCGTCGCCGATCACGATCGGCACCGGGTCGCCGAGTCGGCGTTTGAACTCGCGTGCGGCGCGGGTCGGTTCGGTCACCGCCCGCCGTTCGGCTGCGTCGCCGACGAGCACCTCACCGTCGTCGCGGATCAACACGACCGACGGGGCCTGCGCGGCGTCGGTGCCGAGCGGAAGGGGTTCCGCGGTCGTACCCCGGGCGACGGCGGCGGCGGTGTACGTGGTACCGAGGTCGACGCCCAATGAGTAGGCGCTCATGCCGCTCGGATCATCACGATCGGCCCCGGGTTACCATCGACGTTGACGGTCATCGTGTCGCCGTTGCACACGTAGGACCCCGCGCCGCTGAACGCCGATCTAGTGTCGGACTGCGGGGGAATCGGCACGTTCACACCACCTGCGCTGGCGGTCATCGTCACGACCGTGTTGACGTCAGTGTCGACGAACGTGAACGATCCGTCGTCCCCGAATGTCCCGGATGAAGTGTCGCTACCGGTGATCGTCATCGTCATCGTGATGTCCTCGGCGCTGGCGGTGAAACCCCAGTCAATGTAGGTGCTCGTCCACGCACCGTCCACGTTTACGTCGACCGCTACAACTCCGTCGACCGAAGTGAGGGCAATACCATCGCCGCCGGCGACGGCGAGCCACATCGCCGCGAACGAGTCGTTGTCCATCGTCCAACTGCCCAGCGTGCATGCCACCGCTGCAGCGAGCGCTGGCGCCGCCGAGGCAGACGACGTGGTGACGACAACTGCCGGCTCAGTCGCTGTGGGCGTCTCGGTTGAGTCGGTGACGGCAGCGGTGTTCTCGACAACCACCGTTGTTGGCGATGCGGCCTCGGGAGTGTCGTCCCTGGCCGCAAGGACGCCGACGCCGGCGACGAGTCCAACGGCCACGATCGACCCGGCGATGATCGGTATTCGGTACGAGCGCTTGGTTGCTTCGACCGCCGTCTTATTCGCCGCCGTCCCGAGTGGCGTACCCGTTGGACCGGCAGGCGCCGACAACGGCGTACCGGTCGGACCCGCAGGCGCCGCCGGAGCCGACAGCGGCGAACCAGCCGGACCTGCCGGAGCAGCCGGAGCCGACAGTGGGCTCCCT
The DNA here is from genome assembly GCA_031430695.1 of Ilumatobacteraceae bacterium. Lineage (GTDB taxonomy): Bacteria > Actinomycetota > Acidimicrobiia > Acidimicrobiales > Ilumatobacteraceae > JAENVT01. Next base: position 19,308 of record JANPBZ010000044.1, on the reverse strand, counting down.
GCCGGGCCCGACAAGGGTGATCCGACCGAGCCCAGCCCCGCGCCAGCCGCCGGACCGGCGGCGATCGCCTCGCCTCCGCCGAGCACCGTCGCGGCGAGAATCCCGCCGCCCACCGCGGCAGCGCCGGCCCCAGCGGCGGCACCGAGCGTGCCACCAGCGAGGCCGACCGACCCGGGCCCGGGCAGATCCGGGTGACGTTCCCATCCCACCTTGGCAGCGCCGGCGGCGGCGGACGCGCCACCGCCCTCAGCCGAGATCGACTGACCCAGCGCGTCGGTTCGAGACAGCAGCGTGAGCTCGGTGAGAGGGATTCCGGCGAGCCGGCCGGACTCTGCCCAGAGGCTGCGGTGGTAGTCGTCGAGATCGTCGTCGTGCACCAGCACCACAGCACCGGGTTCTGACCCCAGCTTCGCCCGAGCATCGCTGACAACCGATGCCACAAGATGGCCGATCAGCGATTCCGCGCCATACGGCGTACCCCCGACCATCATCGGCTCGGCGTCACCGAGCCGTTGGACGAAATCGGTGGTGACATGATCGACGCCGGCCGGACCGGCCGTTGCAACCTGGGATCCGGCGCGCAGCTCACCATCGACCAACGCAACAACGGATTCGACGGTTCCACTCGCCAGCGGGGACGCAGTACCACGATCAGGTCCGAATGCCACCCACTCGGTTGCACGCCCTCCGACATCGATCCCAAGTCTGTAGGTCATTGGAGAACCCGCCTTTCGTCAGCGCCAATCTAACCATCGACGACTTGCGACCCGCTTCATGCGCACGTCGATTCGCGCGAGCATCTGGTGATGGAGATTGAACAGGAACTCGAACGCTTCTACGATCCCGATGCGGCGCCTGGTGAACGATGGTGCATCGTGCTTCGCCACGCCGACGACGAGTCGAAGGAGGAGTGGTACCTCGAGCATCGCATTGCGTACCGCGACCGGCACCTTGGTGACATCGTGGTGCCCCGCGACAAGAGTTCGTTCACGACCGATCTCACATCCGTGCCCGATCTCTTCACCTGGCTCGTGCCGCGCACAGGCACGCATCTGGCCGCGGCACTCGTGCACGACGCGCTGACGCCCCCGTTCAGCAGTCCGGACGAACCGGATTGGGTGGTACCACCGAACGCCGTCACCCAACTGCAAGCCGATCGAGTGTTCCGCGATGCGATGGCCGACCTCGGCACACCGCTCATCCGCCGCTGGTTGGTGTGGAGTGCAGTCAGCGTCCCGACGGCATGGAGGGTGTCGAAGGTCCGGGCCGCGCTCGCGTACCTCAGTCTGGCTGCGATTGTCGTCCTCGGCTGGTTCGCCACGCTCGATCTGTTCGACCGGGGCGAGTGGTTGCCGTGGATGGGCGGGCGGCGTTGGTACGTCGAACTGCTGCTCGGCGGGGTCGGCGCTGTCATCGTCCCGCTGGTGCTGTCCGTGTTGTGGCCATCTGGCCTTCGCAAGGCCGGAGCGATCACCGGCGTCGCACTAGCTGCCATGTTCCACGTGTCCATCGCGGTGGGTGCAATGACGTTCGGCTACCAGTTCGCCGAGTACCGCCTCGGCGTGTGGGCACCACCGAAGCGTTGGCTGAAGGTCGGCCTCACCGTCGCGGCCCTCGCCGCAGCGGCACTCACCTACTGGATGTTCCGGCACTACGAGTAGTGCGCCTACTGCGGCTGCCTGGCTCAGAAGGGGTCTCGATGTTGAGCAGGACGCGAATCTCGTTGCTGGGCTGAGCGAGCCAGGGGCATCAGCCACCCTCGCTCTTGGTCCGCTCGCCGCCCGCCCGATACCTTGAGGGCCTCATCATGCTGCGAGCTGCTCTGCGCGATCTTCAATGGCGGTGGAAGCGGTTCGCAATAGCCATGCTCGGTGTGGCACTGGTCTTCGCGATGGGTCTGATCATGACGGGTCTCGACGCCTCGTTCACGAGAGAGGTCAGTCGCACACTCGACGCGATCGGAGCCGAGCGCTGGGCCGTTGCCTCCGATGCGGCCGGACCGTTCAGTACGTTCAGCCCGATCGCCGCGAACAGCGCGACCGACGTCGGCGGAACTCCGACGATGATCCTGCGCGAAACGATTCAGGACGGATCGACGGTTCGCGACCTCATCGTGATGGGCGTCGTGCCGGGCCGCCTCGGCGGCTTTCAGTTGCCAACGCGCTCTATCAAGGGCATTCTGCGCTATTTGACCGCCGACCAGTTCGTCCAGCGTTCTGCGTCAGCTCATGGAACGACAGTCGTTCAAGGAGCTGACATGGAAGTCAGCACGGCGCCCTAATTGCCGTTCTGAGCGCGGGAGACGAGAGTGTTTTCGCCCACTCGACAATAGTTAGGGATGGCCGAGCGTTCGGACCACTCGATCGCAACACAGACGGTGGGGATTGAGCTCCCGAATTCAGGAGGCTCTGCCGCCGACGCGCAGCGAGCCGCCTGCGGCAACCTCGGTGATCACCCCGTCGGCGAGTATGGGCACCGGCTCGCCTGACTCTACGGTGACCGTGGCGCCGGTGGGATCGACCGCGATCGCGATGTCGCCGCCGCGCCGGTGCAGGCCGAAGCGCATTGCCTGCCAGCCGGCCGGGAGGCGCGGCGCGATCCGGACGTGGGTTCCCGAGTCGCGCACACCGGCGAACCCGTGCACCAGGCATGCCCACACCCCGCCGACGTTGGCGATGTGGGCGCCGTCGACCGTGTTCCCGTGGGTGTCGGCGATGTCGAGGTACAACGACTCCCGGAAGTAGTGCATCGCCAGGTCTGCGTGCCCGACCTCGGCGGCCATGATCGACTGCACGCAGGCAGACAGTGACGAATCGCCGGTGGTGATCGGGTCGTAGTAGTCGAAGTTGCGACGTTGCAGTTCGGGCGCGAACTCGTCGCCGCGCAGGAACATCGCCAGTACCACGTCGGCCTGCTTGAGCACCCGGTGGCGGTAGATCACCAACGGGTGGAAGTTGAGCAGCAGCGGGTACTTGTCGGCGGGCGTGCCCTCCCAGTCCCACGCCTCGTGGCCGAGGAAGGCGTCGTCTTGGGGGTTGATGCCGAGCTCGGTGTCGTAGAGGACGAACATCGACTCGGCGGCGCGCGTCCACTCGGCGACTTCGTCGTCGGCGAGACCGGTGGCGGCGACGAGCGAACGTTGGGCGTCGGGATCGTCGGACCGCAGCCGGGTTACGACGTCGGCCGCGAACCGCAGCGTGAAGCGCGCCATCACGTTGGTGTAGAGGTTGTCGTCGACGACAGCGGTGTACTCGTCCGGTCCCGTCACCCCGTGGATGTGGAACACGGGTGGATCGGCTTGGTCGTAGAACCCGAGGTCGGCGAACAACCGCGCCAGCTCGACGAGGATCTCGGCGCCCTCGCCGGCGAGGAACTCAGTGTCGCCGGTGGCGGTGACGTAGCGGTCGATTGCGTGGGCGACGTCGGCGTCGATGTGGTACTGGGCGGTGCCCGCCGGGTAGTACGCCGAGGCCTCCTCGCCGTTGATCGTCCGCCACGGGTACAAAGCCCCGCGCTGCGACATCTCGATCGCCCGTTGGCGTGCCGTTGGAAGGGTGCGGTGGCGGAAGTGGAGCAGGTCGCGGGCGGCATCCGGGTTGGTGTACGCCAGGAGCGGCACCATGTACACCTCGGTGTCCCAGAAGTAGTGACCGTCGTAGCCGGCGGCCGTGACCGCCTTGGCGGCGATGCCGCGTCCGCCGATCTGGGCCGAGGCCTGGGCCATCTGGAACAGGTTCCAGCGGATCGCCTGCTGGGCCGCGTCGTCGCCGTCGACGGCGATGTCGGTGCGTGCCCAGAACTGGTCGAGCCAGGTCCGCTGCTCGGCGAGCGCCCGCTCCCAGCCTGCCGCCCGGGCGGCATCGAGCGTGCTGTGACAGCGGGCGGCGAGCTCCTCGATCGACACGTCGCCGGATACCTCGGGGACCTGGCTGGAGCTGTGATAGGCGACGTACTTGGTGAGCGTGACCGTGTCACCCGGTCCGACGTCGAGGCGCATCGTTGAGGCGGCGCGATCGCCGGCGAGCTCGGTGTCGAACGCAACATCGCCGTCGGCTGCGACCGCATGGCGGTAGGCGGCAGCGATCGTCATTCCGCTCCCGACGCAGCGATAGCCGAGCGTGACGGTGCCGCCACCTGGCGAGCCGGCGTCGGGGTGGGTCTGCAGCACCGGTTCGAGGACGCGCCGATCGAACAAGCGCCCGCCGCGCGGGTCGGCTTTCGCCCGCCCGGCGTTGCCCGTGGCGACGTCCTGGCGGTTGACGAGCTGGGAGGTGATCGTGATCGCCGCCGGTGCGTCGATCAGTTCGAGCGACAGGCGCAGCACCGCCAGATGTCGGTGCTCAAGGCTGACGAGCCGCTGCGAGACGACCCGCACCCTGCCGCCGGCGCGGGTGTGCCAGGTCAGCTCCGAGCGCAGTACCCCCGCCCGGAAGTCGATCTCTCGACGGAAGTCCGTCACCTGTGATCGCTTCGGATGGTCCGGCGCAAGGTGCAGCACTTCGTCGCCGACCGTGAGCTCGATCGACTTGGCCTCGGGCGCATGGAGCATCGACTGACCGGTGCGGGCCAACGCGAACGCGTGTTCGGCATGGATGATCGGGAACGTCTCGTGGAACCCGTTGACGTAGGTGCCGGAGGATTCCGGATCGGGCGCCCAGTCGGCGCGCATGCCGAGATAGCCGTTACCCGTCGCAAACAGGGTGCCGGTCAGGCCGCCGTCGCCCTCAGCAAGGCCGATCTCCACCAGCCGCCAGGCGTCGACCGGGAACCGCTCGCGGTCGATCGTGATCGTGCTGGTCTGGCGCGTCATAGCAGCGTCTCCTCGAGGTCGTCGACGACCATGTCGGCCCCAGCCGCGACCAGTGATTCCCGGTTGCCGCCCCGGTCCACGCCGACAACCAGCGCGAAGTCGCCGGCGCGCCCCGAGGCGACGCCCGAGATGGCGTCCTCGACCACGACCGCCTCGGCCGGTGTGACGCCGAGGCGCTCGGCGGCGTGCACGAACATCGCCGGGTCGGGCTTTCCTGCGAGGTGCCGCTCAACTGCGACGACGCCGTCGACGACAGCGACGAAACGCTCGGCGATGCCGGCCGCCCGCAGCACCGTGCGAGCGTTGTTCGACGACGACACAATTGCACTCGGAACGCCGATGCGGTCGAGCAGGTCCATCACCCTCAGCGTTCCCGGGTAGGCCTCGATTCCCTGCCGGGCGAGCACGGCGTTGAACGTCTCGTCCTTGCGGTTTCCCAGCGCGCAGATCGTGTCGTCGCCCGGCAGATCGGAAGGATCTCCCCACGGGAGCTCGACGCCGCGGGAGGCGAGGAATGCCCGCACCCCCTCGTAGCGCGGCCGGCCGTCGACGTAGGTCAGGTAGTCGCTGCCGTCGAAGCCCCACGGCGCGAACAGCTCGGCCCAGGCCCGCTCGTGGATCTCGGCGGTGGGCGTGACGACCCCATCGAGATCGAACAATACCGCTCCGAACAACGCCCAATCGACGATCCCACCTGCGCTCACGGGCGCATCGTAAACCTCACGGGGCGGGTGGGGGCGAGAATCCAGAACCACGTGATCGGGACCTCTGGCCGTGGCGAGAGTTCAACCAAACCGCTTACGTTCGATAGGTGTATCCGACTGCCCGGCTGATGGGGACACCAGCGAGACCAGTCGGCAACCCCGCACGCCGGTGCGTATGGCACTCGGTAGAGACTGAACGGTCCTGACATGCGCTCCCCCGGCAGTAGTTCCGCGGTCCTTCATCGGGCTGGGATCGCGGTGGCAGCGGTCGCTGCCGCACTCGCCATTGGGGCAATCATGATGGTCGCCCTGGGAGCCAATCCGTTCACCGGATACAAGGCGCTGTTCACGGGTGCTTTCGGCAGCAAGCAAGATCTCGCCGACACGGCGGTGAAGGCGATGCCGCTGCTGCTGGTGGGCACCGGCATCTGCATCTCGTTCCGGGCCCGAGTCATCAACATCGGCGGAGAAGGGCAGATCGTGGCCGGCGCGCTCCTTGCCACCGTGACGGCCCTTGCGGTGCCCGGCCTGCCGTCGGTGGTGCTCGTGCCACTGGTGCTCCTGGCCGGGATAGCCGGCGGTGGCGCGTGGGGGGCGATCCCGGGCGCGTTGAAGGCATACCTCGGTGTCAACGAGATCCTGTCGACGATCATGCTCAACATCGTCGCCGTCCAGGTGATGAACTATCTGCTGCGCGGCCCGTTGATCGACCCGGCGGAGGTCGCCCGCGGCACGCGCATTCCGCAAACGGAACGACTCTCACCCAACGCCGACCTTCCGATGCTGCTCGACGGCACCCGGCTGCACCTCGGTGTCGTCGTTGCACTGGTGGCCGCGATCGCTGCCTGGATCTTCCTGTGGCGCACCACCACCGGCTACCGACTGCGCGCCGCAGGGGCCAACCCCGATGCGGCCCGATACGCCGGCATCGCCGTGAAACGGATGACGACACTGGCTCTCACAGCCAGTGGCGCGATGTGCGGCCTCGCCGGTGCCGTGCTCGTGTTCGGCAGCGAGAGTCATCGTTTCGTGACCGACGGCTCGGCCACCGGATTCACCGGTTCAGCGGGCTTCAACGGGATCGTCGCGGCCTTGTTCGGCGGGCTGCATCCGCTGTTGACGATCCCGGCGTCACTGCTGTTCGGGGGGTTGCTGGTCGGAGCCAATGCGATGCAGCGGGCGATCCAGATCCCCGCGGCGCTGGTGATCGCAGTGAACGGTTTGGTCGTGGTGTTCGTCGCCGCAAGCGTCAGTCTCCGCAAGCGCGTCACGGCCCGCGTCGAAGCCGTCCGCCAAGCGAGGCCTCAAGCCGAGGTCGCCCAATGAGTGAGTTCTTCACTGCATCGGTGCTCGTCGCCACAGTTGCCGCCGGTCTTCGCTTGGCAACGCCATACCTCCTCGCCGCGCTGGGCGAGACGCTCGGTCAGCGCAGCGGTGTACTCAACCTCGGCGTCGACGGTGTCATGCTGCTCGGCGCATTCTTTGCCTACTGGGCCGTGCTCGAGACTGGGAGCCTGTTGCAAGGCATGATCGCCGGCGCGTTGGCAGGCGTCGTCATGGGGATCGTGTACGCCGTCGTGACGCTGGTGTTCAAGACAGAACAGGGGATCAGCGGCATCGGCATCTACCTGTTCGGGCTCGGCTTCTCGGAGCTGATCTATCGCCAGGAAATTGGAACGCCGCGGCCGATCCAGGGCTTCACCAAGGTGAAGATCCCCGTGCTCGGCGACATCAAGTACGTCGGCCAGATGTTCTTCCAGCACAGCCTGGTGGTCTACCTCGCGCTGGTGCTGGTGCCGGTTATGGCGTTCGTCGTCAACCGGACCCGGTTCGGCCTCGACGTCCGCGCCGTCGGCGAAACCCCAGAGGCCGCCGACAGCCTCGGTGTCAGCGTCGCCCGAACGCGCACGGTAACGATCCTCATCGGCAGCACACTCGCAGGTCTCGGCGGAGCCGCATTGGCCCTCGAGCTCGGTACCTTCCAACAGAACCTCACCAACGGCATCGGGTTCATCGCCGTGGCGCTCGTGTACTTCGGCGCGTGGCGCCCGACTGGTGTTCTGCTCGGCTCGCTGCTGTACGGGATGGTGACGGCCACCGTCAACCAGTTGAAAACGCTCGGGATCGTCACCGGGGCCGCCGCCAGCCTCACCACGATGGCGCCCGCCGTCCTCACCGTGATCGCTCTCATCGTCATCGCCCGCCGCAGTTCGGCCCAGCCCGCCGCGCTCGCCTTGCCGTTCGAGAGGGCGCGATGAGCGCCAACGATCTCGCAATCAACCCCCCACAAGAGAAGGAGTAATCATGAACACATTCAAGAATCGTGCCCTCCGACGGTCGATCATCATGCTCGCCGCGATCGGAATGGTCGCCGCCTCCTGCGGATCCGACGAGGAATCGGCGTCGTCAGACACGTCCGCCCCCGCAGCAACCGCGACGACCGCCGGCGCTGAGCCGGCTGGATCCATAGCGAGCCCCGGCGCCGGGTTGAAGGTCGCCGTGATACTTCCCAGCGCAGCGAACGACTTGTCGTTCAGCCAGAGCATGGCCGACGCCCTCAACCGGATGAAGGATGCGGGACTCATCTCCGAGCTGGCGGTGAGCGAGAACATGTTCGTCGTCGACGACGCCGCTGCAGCTATCCGCAACTACGCCGAAGATGGGTTCAATGTCGTCATCGCCCATGGCTCGCAGTACGGCGGCTCGCTGCAGGAGATAGCTCCGGACTTCCCGAACGTTGCGTTCGCGTGGGGAACGGCTGCAGACACGTTCGGCCTGCCGAACGTCACCGGATACGCCGCAGCGTCCGATGAGGGCGGCTACGTCATGGGCGTCATGGGTGCGATGCTCGCCAAGGGCGCGTCGATGGGTGTCATCGGGCCGATCGAGGTCGGCGACGCCAAGCTGTACAACGACGGATTCGCGGCCGGCGCAAAGGCCCAGGACCCCGCGGTGAGCGTCGGCGTGAACTACACCGAGTCGTTCAGCGACACGGCCCTTGCGGCTGAGGCGGCTACCTCGTTCGTCGCCGGCGGAGCCAAGGTGCTGACCGGGTCATCGCAGATGACCGTTGGCGCCGTCGGCGTGGCCAAGAACAGCGGAGTCGCCTGGTTCGGCACCAACTCCAACCAGACCCAGCTCGCCCCCGACGTCGTGGTGGCCAGCCAGGTCTACAAGTGGGACGTCGTGCTGACGCAGTTGTTCGACAAGGTCAACTCCGGTTCCTACGGTGGCGAGTCCTACGAGATCAATCTTGCCAACGGTGGTGAGGTGATCGAGTTCAACGACGCCTACCAGCTGCCCGCCGACGTCAGGGCAGCCGGCGAAACGGCGATTGCCGGGATCACCGATGGCTCGATCACGACAGGTGTCGGGAGCTGATCGAGTCCGATTGACCGAGTCCGATTGACCGAGCGAGAAAGGAGTATGGCGATGACATCGAGGATCGCAACCGACGAGATCACACCGATGTTGCAGATGCGCGGGATCGACAAGCGATTCCCCGGTGTCATCGCCAACGACAACGTCGACTTCGACGTCAGGGCCGGTGAGGTCCATGCCCTGCTCGGCGAGAACGGCGCCGGCAAGAGCACCCTGATGAAAATTCTGTTCGGGTTGTACCGCCCAGACAGGGGCGAGGTGCTGCTCCACGGCAAACCGCTGCGACTGCGCTCCCCTCACGACGCGATCGAGGCTGGCGTCGGCATGATCCACCAGCACTTCATGCTCGTGCCCACGCTGACCGTCGCCGAGAATGTCGCGCTCGGTTTGGGCCGCAACCCGTTCGCCGGGGTCGACCTGCAGGGCGTCGCTCGGCGTATCACGGAGTTGAGCAACGCGTATCACCTTGGCATCGACCCCGATGCCAAGTGCTGGCAGCTCGCCGTCGGGGAGCGCCAACGCGTCGAGATCTTGAAGGTGCTGTACCGGCAAGCTCGCCTGCTGGTGCTCGACGAGCCGACCGCCGTGCTCACGCCTGGCGAGGTTGACGACCTGCTGCGCACGCTTCGCCGGATTGCCGACGACGGCTGCGGGCTGATCTTCATCAGTCACAAGCTGCGCGAGGCCATGGATTTTGCCGATCGGATCACGGTAATGCGCGATGGCGCGGTGACCGGCGAGGTCCTTCCGGCAGAGACGAGCCTCGATCAACTGGCTCAGCTCATGGTCGGGCGCCCGGTGAAGCTGATCCCCGACAAGGGGCCGAGTGTCCCCGGCCCAGCAGTGCTCACCGTTTCCGACCTCACAGTGGCGGGCGACCGTCGGCATGTGGCCGTCGATGCGGTCACGTTCGAGGTGCGTGCCGGTGAGGTGGTGGGGATTGCCGGCGTGTCGGGCAATGGTCAGCGCGAGCTGGCCGACGCAATCGCCGGGTTGCGACCTGTGGTGTCGGGAGTCGTTCGGATCAACGGGGTCGAAACGACGAACAACTCGCCGCGCGATTCGCGCGCTGCCGGGCTGGCCTACGTGCCCGAGGAGCGGATGCGCGAAGGCGCTATCGGAGACTTCAGCGTGTGGGAAAACCTCATCTTGTTGAACCACGCCGAGTCATCGAATGCGTCGCGCGGGTTCCTGCAGATGCGAGCCATCCGCGAGCAGGCCCAGAAGCTGGTCTCGTCATATGTGGTCAAGACCCCCAGTCTCGACACGCCGGTACGGTCGCTGTCGGGCGGCAACATCCAGAAGATGATCATGGCCCGCGAGATGTCGGCGGCCGCCGCCGTACTGGTCGTCTCGCAGCCCACACGTGGCGTCGACATTGGCGCAGCCGAATACATCCACGCCCGGTTGGTTGACGCCCGCGCGGCCGGAGTGGGGATTCTGCTGATCTCCGGCGAACTCGAAGAAGTCCTTGGGATGAGCGATCGCATCGGCGTGATGTTCGAGGGTCGTCTCGTGGCGATGCTCGAGCGCAGTGACTGCACAGCTGAACGGCTCGGCCTGCTGATGGCCGGTGAAACCGACACGGATCGGAGAGAAGGATGACGATGAATTTGGAACCCGCTACCACGGGACTGGACGTGCTGTATGGTCGCAGCCTGCTGACGACGCATGACTGGTCAACAGACGATCTCGATACTCTCCTCGCTGCAGCGTCGCGACTCGAGGCTCTCGATCGTGCCGGCGTTCGCGTCGATGTGCTGCGCGGTGAACTCGCCTACGCGATGTTCTTCGACAATTCGACTCGGACGAAGTCGGCGTGGGCGGGCGCCGCTGCCCGTCTCGGGATGCACCCGGTGATCGTCGACGGTTCCTCGACTCAGGTGTCGCACGGGGAGACGGCCGAGGAGACCGGCGCCATGCTCGGGATGAATGCTCACGCGCTCGGTGTGCGTCACGACCTCATCCTCGGCGAGGGCAACGCGTTCATGCGCGATGTGCAGCGGGGCATCGACGGCTACCTCGCAGCCACCGATGATGCGCGAGTGGTGCCGATTGTCAACCTGCAATGCGACGTCGATCATCCGACCCAGTCGCTGGCCGATCTGCTGTGGTTACGTGAGCACTTTGGCGGCTCCGTCGCCGGCAAGCGAGTCGCCGTTTCGTGGGCGTACTCGCCGAGCTATGCCAAGCCGCTGTCGGTGCCGCAAGGCGTCGTGTCGCTTCTGACCCGGTTCGGCGCGCACGTCACGCTGGCCCACCCGCCCGGCTACGAATTGCTTGACGAGCCGATGGCCTGGGCCACTGAGGGTGCCGCTGCCTCGGGGGGTTCGCTGCGGGTCACCGACGACATGGACGACGCATTCGCAGGCGCGCAGGCCGTCTACCCCAAGTCGTGGGGCCCGCAGGTGTTGATGCGCGAGCGCGTGGCGGCCAACCGTCAAGGTGACCGCGATGCGATGCACGACATCGAACAACGGGCGCTGGCTCAGAACGCCGAGTTTCGTGGGTGGATCTGCGACGAGCGACGGATGGCCCTCACCGCCGACGCGCTCTACCTGCATTGCCTGCCGGCCGACATCGGTGCAGAGGTCAGCCCGGGTGTGATGGAACAGTTCCGCGTCGCCGTGGCTCGCGAGGCGAACAAGAAGGTGTACGTGGTCATGGCCCTGCTCGCCGCGGCAAAGGTCCCCGATCTCACCGCGGTACTCAACGGAGGTGTTTGAAATGTCCATAGTGTCAGAAGAACTCGAGTTGTCGAAGCTTGATCACAAGGTCGCCGAACTGGCAGAGCGGTATCGCCCGCTCGCTGTCCAGATTCTCAAGGAAGCCGTCCGCATCCCCGCCGACGACGTCGACCGACCGGTCGATGACGGTGGCGACCCGCGCTCCGGGCTCTCGAACCACGAAGGCAGCCGACTTCGTTTCCTGCGAGACACGATCATCGATGTCGGCGCTGTCCGCCACGCGGACGACGTGTGGTTCGATGACTACGGCAACCTGGTGTGGGTCGCGCGCGATCCGTTCGATGGCATTCCACCGGAGCACCAGAGGATCATCTACTTCGACGGCCATTCCGACACGGTGCAAGCCCTGCGCGGCCAATGGCATGACAAGCTCGCCGGTGCCATCGACCCCTACGACGGGCTGATCGACGGCGCCGTTCTGGCTCCCGACGCGTTGCGCGAACAACTCGGCTATGTCCCGCCGGAGGATGAGTGGCAGCACCTCGTGTTCGGTCGCGGTTCGGCCGATCAGTTGGCCGGTGTCGTGTCCCAGATCGTCGCTACCAAGATCATGCTCGAGTTGGTCGACGAGGGCGCGTTGCACGGGGCCATCGTGCGCTCGTACGCGACCGCTGCGGAAGAGGACAACGACGGCGGCGGCCCGCGCCACATCACAGCCGACGTGCTGCCGGGTGCTGATGCCGACCTGATCCCCGACGTGGTCGTGCTCACCGAAGGCACCGGTGACGCCATCAAAGGAGCGTTGGGCATCTACCGCGGTCAGCGCGGCCGCATGCAGATCGAGGTCACGGTCATCGGGCGTTCATGCCACGGCTCGATGCCGTTCGAGGGGCTCAACCCGCTCGAACACGGCGGCGCGATCCTCACCGAAGCAGCCCAACGCCACGCAGCGGGCGACGGCTTCGCTGTCGATCCGTTCCTCGGTCGGGGAACCCGCACGGCCTCATGGTCGCTGCTCGATACGCCCAGCGACTGCGCCGTCCCCGATCGCTTCACGTTCCGATTCGATCGGCGGCTCACCCTCGGAGAGACCCCCGAGCAGTCGCTGGCCGACATCGAGTCGCTCGACGCAGTGTCGGCCGCACGCGCTGCCGGCTTGACCGTCACCATCGACGTGCCCCGCTACAACCAGCCGACGTGGCGCGGCTACCCAGTCGACAACGCCCAGATCTACCCGGGCTGGGTCACCCCCGCTGAGCACCCCTCGATACGGGCAGCCGTCGACGCCTACCGTCGCGTCGTCACACCCCACGTCGACGAACCCGCCGGCGGGGCAACGGGCGGCGCGCTGCGCGCCGAACCTCGCGTCGACAAGTGGATCTTCTCGACTGACGGCGTCGGCTTCCCGATCCCCGTTGACGACGCCACGATCGCTGTGGGCCCCGACAAGGCCTGGGTTGTGTCCGGGCCCGTGAAGCACCCGCCGATGTTCGGCATCGGTGCCGGCATCGAGCAGAACACCCATCGCATCGGCGAGTGCGTCGACGCCCGCGAGTTGCAGCATGCCATTGCCGTGCTCGCCCGCTTTCCTCGCTCGTTCGTGGACCTCACCACCGTTGGTTCGTGATGCGAGTCGTCGTCGCACTGGGTGGAAATGCCTTGCTCAGGCGAGGGCAGAAGCCTGACAACGATGTGCAGGAGGCCAATGTCGCGGTGTCGGTCAGCGCGCTTGCCCCGCTAGCGCACGACCACGAGCTGGTGGTCACTCACGGCAACGGTCCGCAGGTCGGTGTGCTCGCCCTGGAGAGCGCGTTGGATCCCAACTTGACCAGGTCGTACCCGTTCGATGTGCTCGGAGCGCAGACCCAGGGGATGATCGGGTACTGGTTGTTGCAGGCGCTGCAGAACGAACTCCCCGGCCATCAGATCGCGGCCATCATCAACCAGACGCTGGTTTCGGCGGCTGATCCGGCCTTTGCCGATCCGACCAAGTTCATCGGTGAGATCTACGACGAGGCCCGGGCGCATTCTCTCGCCAAGGAGCGCGGCTGGACGGTCAAACCTGACGGTCCGCATTGGCGGCGAGTCGTCGCCTCGCCCGAGCCGCGACGGGTGGTCGAGACCCGCTTGATCCGTTTGATGCTCGCCAATGGTGCGGTCGTGGTCTGTGCCGGCGGGGGCGGGGTGCCGGTGGTACGCAACAAGCTTGGTCGCCTCGAGGGTGTCGAGGCCGTCGTCGACAAGGACCGCACCGCCCTCGTCCTCGCCGAGGCGCTCGACGCCGATGCGTTGCTGATCCTCACCGACGTGGCCAATGTCTTTCGCAATTTCGGGACGCCGCAGCAGGAGGCGATCACTCGCTCGACACCCGACGCCATGCGCGATGACGAGTTCCCCGCCGGATCCATGGGACCCAAGGTCGAGGCCGCCTGTCGCTTTGTCGAGGTCACCGGTGGGATGGCCGGCATCGGCCGCCTCGAAGACGCCGTCGCCATCTTGGCCGGCACCGCCGGGACCATCCTCACGCCCACCGGTGAGTACTCATTCCCAGGCGTCTCGAAACAATGACCATCGCATTCGGTCTTGGCCACGGCGATTCGGCATCCGTAGCGTCGACGTGAACCCAGGAGGCGCCATGGATTTCGAGCTGTCCGAGAAGATGTCGACCATGCTGGCGATGATCCGCGAGTTCATGGACCGCGAGGTGATCCCGCTCGAAGGCGAGATGCTGCACGGCGACCCGGTGATGCTGGAAGCAGGCGTGAAGGCCGCTCAGGCAAAGGTCAAGCAGATGGGCTTGTGGGCGCCAAACCACCCGATCGAGTACGGCGGCCTCGGCCTATCGATGGTGGACCACGGGTTGTTCGCCGAAGCGGTCGGCCGCAGCCCGCTGGGCATGACCGTGTTCGGTACCCAGGCGCCCGACGCCGGCAACATCGAGATCCTCCACAAGTACGCCACCGACGAACAGCGCGAACGGTTCCTGCGTCCCCTCGTCGCCGGCGACATCCGCAGCTGCTTCTCGATGACCGAACCCGAGACCGCCGGCTCGAACCCCGTCCTGCTCGCTACGACCGCAGTCACCGACGGCGACGACTACGTCATCAACGGCCAGAAGTGGTTCACCTCATCAGCGGACGGCGCCGAGTTCGCGATCGTCATGGCGGTCACCAACCCCGGTGCGCCGCCGCACCAACGAGCCAGCATGATCATCGTTCCCACTGACACCCCCGGCTTCAACTTGGTGCGCAACGTCAGCGTCATGGGCCACTCCGGGTCGGGCCACGCCAGCCACGCAGAGGTGATCTACCAGTCCTGCAGGGTCCCGCGCACGAACCTGCTCGGGCCCGAAGGCAGCGGATTCCTCATCGCCCAAGATCGCCTCGGGCCCGGACGCATCCACCACTGCATGCGCTGGCTCGGCATCGCCTCACGCGCTTTCGACATGATGTGCACCCGCGCCAACGAGCGGGTGATCGATGTCGATGGCGGCACCCTCGCCGACAAGCAGGTCATCCAACACTGGGCTGCGGAACTGGAGGCCGAGATCCGCGGTGTACGACTGCAGACGTTGCACGCTGCATGGATGATCGACCGCCACGGGGCGAGCGCCGCCCGCGACGAGATCTCGGCCATCAAGTTCGAGGTCGCCAACACCATGCTGAAAGCCGTCGACACCGCGATCCAAGTGCATGGTGCCCTCGGCGTCACCGACGACACGATCCTGGCCTACTGGTACCGCCACGAACGCGCCGCCCGCATCTACGACGGCGCGGACGAGGTACACAAGACGAGCCTCGGTCGCCGCATATTGCGCCGATACGCACGAGCCACCGAACCGCGCTAGGTGCGCGACCTTCGCTGACATCGCCGCAAGTCACGCAGCCGAAGGTGGTAAGACTCGACGAAGCAGTTCGGCGCCTCGACGGTCGGCCATGTCGGGGCCGGCGAGGCGTCGCCACGCTTGTTCGACGGTGAACAGCCCGCGTTCGAGACAGTCCCGCACGATTATCTCCAGATGCGCCGCGGAGACCTCAGGCGCCACGTCGATGACAGTGCGCAACGCGGTCGTGCATGGGATGCCGCGGACCGTGGTGAGGTCGGTGTCGGGAACATCGCCGTAATGAATGATGACCTCCTGCCCACCGAGCCAGACCCGCTCGGTGAGCAGCCCGTTGCAGTCCACTCCCAGCTCACCGTCGGCCGGCGACAGCGGCGTCCAATCGGAACGGTCTTCTGGCAATTGCGGTTGATCGCTCTGCATGCTGCAACCCCTTGGTCGATCGGTGAATCTGACGGGGACAGCGGTCCCGAGGCGCAGCACGGCGCTGCCGAGACCATATCGGCGCGCCCGTCGAGATCACACCCGAACAGCAGGCGACTAGTGAGCGGCGGGTGACGCGGCGCGCTTGCCGAGCGGTAAGCGCGCCATGACGGCGACGACGGCAAATCCGACGACTAACCCCACCAGTGCGGAAGCTGCGGTGTTGACCAGCCACGCCAACACGCCGCCGACCCCCGCGATGTCGTGCGCGGGGTCCTCCAGGGAGTGGACGAGGTCGTAGGGACCGTGCCACCCGAGCTCATCGGCGCCGACGATCAGGATGTGCCCGCCGACCCACACCATCGCAGCCGTCCCGACCGTGGAGAGCAGCGTCAGCAGCTTCGGCATGCCTGCGACCAACCGCCGACCGATCCGCTCGGCCGGCTGGCGGCCCGACTCGGCCATGCGAAGGCCGACGTCGTCCATCTTCACGATCAGCGCGACCACGCCGTAGACGACGGCCGTGATCAGGACGGCCACGACCAACATGATGACGGCTCGCGAGACGAAGCCTTCGTCGATCACTTCCTTGAGGGCGATCACCATGATCTCGGCCGACAGGATGAAGTCCGTCCGGATCGCACCGGCGATCGTCTGCTCCTCGTGGGCGGCGTCGATCGCCACGGCCGGGAGCTCGCTCTTCTCCTCGTGATGTGCGAAGCGGTGATGGATCTTCTCCGCGCCCTCGAAGCAGAGGTAGGTGCCACCGAGCATCAGGATGATCTCGACGAGCACCGGCACGAATTCGCTGAGCAACAGCGCTGCCGGCAGGATGAACAGGATCTTGTTCCTGAGCGATCCCTTCGCGATCCGCTTGATGATCGGCAACTCTCGTTCAGATGCCAGACCGTGCACGTACGCCGGCGTGACGGCCGTGTCGTCGACAACGACGCCGGCAGCCTTCACGCTGGCTCGACCGGCGGCGGCACCGACGTCATCGATCGACGCGGCAGCCAACTTTGCCAAAGCCGCCACGTCGTCCAACAAGCCGACCAGGCCACCACTCATTGCGCTTCCTCCAGGGCAGCAGACGGATTCCGCAGGCTATCCCGGGAACGGAATCGTCTGCGCCTCACTCGCGGTGCGTCGATCATCTCTGCACCTGTCTCAGCCGAGTTCGTTGCGCCACGAATGGCGCGGAGCGAACCCGACGAGCCGCTTGGCTTTGTCGTTGGCGTAGAACGTCTCGTAACGTCCCATGTCGCGGCGACGCGGGACGCCAGCGTAGAACCGGTCGTACACCTCATCGCTGGGAATCCCTACCGACGTGTCGTCGTTCGAGACGTTGAAGACCTCGTAACCGAGGCCGTCGGTGCGCAGGCAGCAGTCGACCATATGGCCCAGGTCGCGGGCGTCGATGTAGGCAAAGATGTTGCGACGCCGTAGACCGGGATCGGCGACGAACGCCGGAAACATGGTGTCGTACTCGTGCGGTTCGATCACGTTGTTGATGCGCAACCCATAGATGTCGATACCGGTCCGCGCCTGGAACGAGCGAGCCGTCGCCTCGTTGACAACCTTCGACATCGCGTAGCTGTCGTGGGGAACCGTCGGGTGCTCCTCGTCGATCGGCACGTACTGCGGGCTGACCTCGCCATCGGCGAAACAGATCCCGTAGGTCGTCTCCGAGCTCGCGAAGATCACCTTGCGAATCCCCAGCTTCACCGCGGCGTCAATGACGTTGTAGGTGCTGAGGACGTTGACCCGAAACGTCTCGTTGTCGGGACGGATCAGGATCGCCGGGATCGCCGCGAAATGAACAACAGCGTCGTAGCTAGGGACACCGGTGCCGAGCTCGAGTTCGTCGAACCCGGCGTACGCCGAGAGGGCGTTGAAGACCTGACCGGCGTCAGTCAGATCGATGCGAAGGTCAGCCACACCTGCCTGACCCGACGGCACGAGGTCGCCGTTGACCACGCGGTGCCCCTGCTCGACGAGATGAAGGATCGCATGTCGACCCGCCTTTCCACTACCACCGGTGAAGAAGACCCGCATGTCGGACAGAGTACGTGCACGCGCTACGTCTGATGGGACGTCGCGTTGGACACGTCCAGGGATGATGGCGTCGTTCAGCGCCGAGAAATCTCGGCTGGCCGTGTCGAGTATCCGATTTCTGCTCCGTCCTAGTGTGTACGCGGCCAGCGGGCCGCCGTCACACAAGGAGAACACCATGGCCAAGTTTCTGTTGCTCAAGCACTATCGAGGCGCGCCGGCGCCCGTGAACGACATCCCGATGGACCAGTGGACGCCCGACGAGGTCGAGGCGCACATCCAGTTCATGCGCGACTTCGCCACCCGGCTCGAGGGCACCGGTGAGTTCGTCGACGGGCAAGCGCTGTCGCCCGAGGGCTCTTGGGTCCGATACGACGGCGAGGGACGACCACCGGTGACCGACGGGCCGTTCGCCGAGACGAAGGACCTGGTCGCCGGCTGGATGGTGATCGACGTCGATAGCCACGAGCGAGCGATCGAGCTGGCTGGCGAGCTGTCAGCAGCGCCCGGCGCCGGCGGCAAGCCGATCCACGAATGGCTGGAGGTCCGGCCGTTCCTCGCTGCGCCGCTGACCGTCACCGAGTGATCGTGGAGGACGTCGAGCTCCGCGAGCTTGTCCCCCAGGTCTTGAGCGTCCTCGTCCGTCGCGGTGCCGACTTCGCGACGGCCGAGGACGCGGTGCAGGAGGCGCTCATCCGGGCAGTCTCGGCATGGGAGGAAGAGTTGCCATCCGATCCCACGGGCTGGCTGATCACGGTCGCCTGGCGAGCATTCGTCGACTTGGCGCGGTCGGACGCGGCGGCGATCGCTGCGCTCCACGCCGATGCGACATGTGTCGACGACACCGACTGGGTCCAGATCGTGGAGTGGTACGACGAGCTGTTGCAGTTCGTCGACACTCCAATCGTCCGGCTCAACCGTGCCGTCGCCGTCGGCGAAGCGGAGAGCGCTCCCGCAGGATTGGCGGCACTCGCTGAGGTCGACGAACACATCCCGCGGCGCGATGCGGTCGCCGCACATCTCCACGAGAAGAACGGAGATCTCGAACTCGCTGCCCGCCTCTATGCCGACGCAGCCCGCAACGCGCCGAGCCTCGCTGAGCGCGACCATCAGATGCGCCAAGCTGCGCGACTCAACCAGCTGCTGCGCCACCACCAGTGACCGGCGAGCGGGGAGTCAGCACGCAGAGCTCGTTCTCGTCGGGGTCGGCCATGACGGCCCAATCGACATCGCCCTGGCCGATGTCGATTCGCCTCGCCCCCAACGAGATGAGTCGGTCGACTTCGGCTTGCTGATCGCCGTCGGCGAGCGGAGCGATGTCGAGATGGAGTCGGTTCGTGCCGAGCTTCGGGTTCAGCGGTGCGCCACCCCACGTGATCATCGGACCGATGAGGTCCGGCGCGCGGATCG
>JANPBZ010000043.1:0-2197 GCA_031430695.1 Ilumatobacteraceae bacterium | reverse complement strand
GGCGCCGCTTGAGAGCGCGGACTGCATCGTCGGACAAGGGGACCTGCCGGCGTGAATGCACGTTCTTGGCATCTCCCAGGATTGCACCGCGGTTGACTGCGACGAGGCTCTCGTCGATTCGAAGTGTGCGGCCCTTGGGATCGAAGTCGTCCCACCGGAGGGCGAGTACCTCGCTGCGCCGGAGGCCGTAGAGCACGCCGAGTTGGAAGCCGACGGCCCAGCGATGATCGGCGATCGCCGTGAGGAACGTGTTGACGTCTGTCGCTTCCCAGGCCTGGATCACCTTCTCTTTGATCGGCTTGGCGACCGTTCGAGGCAACGCCACCCGTGCTGCCGGACTGCGAGGGATCAAGCCCTCCTCGACAGCATCGGCCAGCGATGCGCGGAGAACGTTCCGACAGATCTGCACACTGCGTCGGGACAACGCGCCACCGTTCGCGAGCCCAGTGATCCAGTCGGCGACATCGTCGCGGTCGAGTCGCGCCAACGGAATGGCGCCGAGGCCGCGCTCGATGTGCGGGGTTGCCCACGCGTACTGCTCGCGTGCCTTCGGCGTGATATCGGCCTTGCTTGCAACGTAGCGACGAACGAGCCAGCTGACAGTCCCGCGTTCGGTGCTGCGCGCGTCTGCGCGTTGGTCCCGGGAAGCTGCCAGTGCCGACCGCTGCGACGCGTAGGTGCCGAGCTGTCGCGGCCGATGCTTGCCGGTGGCTGTGTCGATGCCATCGATGCGCACGACCCACTTGTCGCGCTGCTTGCGGACTGTCGGTTGACCGATCGCCTTCCAACGCATGTATCACCTCCAGCGGCGTCGACGCCCGAAAGTCTGATACATCGCTGAGTGGCTCTCCATTTCGGTACAGTTGGCCTGTTCAGGGCTCTGGCCGACGCCATGGCCGGTCGGCGGCGGGCAGGGCGAGCGTTCCGGGGTGCGAGCGGGCGCCCACGGGGTTGCTGGCTCGTGGGTTGCCGATGGTGGGGTTGACGACGAGGTCGCGGTAACGGACCGGGGCGTGCTCCGTGGCCTGTTCGAGGAGCCGGAAGAACAGCAGGCCGCGTGCTCGCGAGGTGCGCCGGTTGAACCGGAATGTGAACTCATCGAGGTAGTCCTGCAGGTGTGTTGTGGCGACCCCGCCTTGGTGGGTGCCCAGCAGCCAGCGCTTCAACAGCGACGCCACCCGGTGTACACCGGGCAGCAATGCCGACGCGTCGGCACCGGTGACTACGACACGCTGGTGGGTGTAGCCCTTGGTTGCTGACCGGTATCCCTGCCAGCCATCGGTGATCACTGTCGAGCCTTGCATGATGTTATCGACCATGAACTGCCCCAACGTGACCGCACAGACATCGCCCACCAGTTCGAGCCGGCAACGACCAAAGCCGCGATCGCGCTGCTCAACAGCCACAACCACCAGGGCTTTGGCTCCGACCGCTCGGCCTTTGCGCCCCGGCGTCAACCCGCCCACCAACGTCTCGTCGACCTCGACGATTCCTGCCAGACGCTCCCGGCCGGGCCGGATCATCGCTCGCCGATAGCGGTGCAGCATCGCCCACGCCGTCTGATACGACCCCAAGCCCAGCACTCGCTGCAGCCCGAGCGCGGAGATCCCGTTCTTTTGCACCGTCATCTGCCACGCCGCTTGGAACCACACCGTCAACGGCGTACGAGTGCCATCGAAGATCGTCCCAGCGGTCACTGACACCTTGCGAGCGCATCCGGCACACGACCAGCGTCCGTCGCCGATGCGCCAACCCCGCGCCGCTCCACACCGCGGACACACGAACCCCGCCGGCCACCGCAACCACTCGAGATAGTCGCCACACGCCGCATCATCCGGGAACCACGCCAACAGCTCCGCCAGCGACCCCGGATAGTCCCGCCCCCGAATCGGCCGCTCAACCACCACACCCTTACTGTACCGAAATGGAGAGCCACTCAAGCGATACACGCCCGCCGGGAGATACGCGATGCGCGCACATAGCGTGCGCACCGATTCGCTAGCGGCATAGTCGAGACGAGCTTGCAGGTATGTGTTAAGCCACATACAATGGTTTGCATGCCAGCCTGGTCCGCTCTCGCCGAACTCTCCCATCCGGGGGACTCCATCCGCGAACGCCGAATCGAACTCGGCTGGACACAAGCAGAGCTCGCCAAGCGCAGTGGCATCCCGCAAGCCGACATCTCTCGCATCGAGAA
>JANPBZ010000042.1:0-23460 GCA_031430695.1 Ilumatobacteraceae bacterium | reverse complement strand
AGCGTCCCGCCCGGTGTCTTCGGCGGCAATGTCGACAACTGGCGGATCGGCCCCGGCGCAACTGCTTGCTACCCCGTCTTTGCCGAGGGAGCGATGCTCTACGTCGGGGGCCCACACTTCGCCCAAGGCGACGGGGAGATCGCATCGGTGGCAAAGGATCTCTCGGTCACGCAGGTGGTCGACGCGACGCTCGGTTGTCATGCTGCGATCAGCCGCAAGATCTTCGACGCGTAGCCTCAGTACGAGTTACTCGTCGCGTGGCTACTGATCAGCTGTATCCGTCAGCGAAGATCGAACACGATTCTGCCGTCGACGCCGCCGCCGAGCACGCGGGCCATCGCCTCGTTGACGTCTTCGAGCCGACCGGACTCGCGAACAATCGTTGTCCGACCGTCGGCGTGAAGGTCGAAGGTCTCAGCGAGATCGACACGCGTGCCGACCAGTGAACCGACCACTTTGATGCCCTTGAGCACGGTTTCGAAGATCGGCAGACGCATGACGTTGTCGGCAGGTAGGCCGACGAGCACGAGTGTTCCGTTGCGGCGAAGGCTTGCGAACGCCTGCTCGCACGCCTGGGGTGTGGCGGCGAGCACAATGGCTGCGTCGGCGCCACCAAGGGCTTGAATCGCCTCGGCAGGGTCCTCGGTTGCCGCATTCACCATGTACGTCGCGCCGAGTCCCTTTGCCACGTCGAGCTTGCTGTCGAGGATGTCGACCGCAGCAACTGTTGCGCCGGCAATGTGCGCGTATTGCATTGCAAGGTGGCCGAGGCCACCGATGCCGAAGACGGCCACCAGATCCGATGACCGAGCGCCCGAGACCTTCACGGCCTTGTACGTCGTGACGCCGGCGCACGTCAGCGGTGCCGCATCGAGCGGGTCGATCGACGCTGGCACCAGCCCGACGAATGCCGCGTCGGCCACCACGTACTCGGCGAATCCGCCGTTGACCGTATATCCCGTGTAGCGCGCGTTTGGGCAGAGTGTCTCCCATCCCGAGGCACAAGCTTCACACGCGCCACACGCCCACCCGAGCCACGGGATGGCCACCCGGTCGCCTTCACGAAGGCGCGTTACCCCAACGCCGACGCGCTCGACCAGGCCCACACCTTCGTGGCCTGGAATGAATGGAGGAGAAGGCTTCACAGGCCAGTCGCCATGAGCTGCGTGGATGTCGGTGTGGCACAGCCCCGACGTCTCGATCTTCACGAGCACTTCACCAGGACCGGGCGTGGGCATCGCCACGTCCTCGATCACCAGCGCGTGCCCGAACTCATGTACGACCGCAGCCTTCATAGCAACTCCTCATACTCGATGTCACCTGCATCATCCGGCCGTGGAAGCTCAACAACCAGAGTCGAACGACCTGATCATCTGGGCATGATGGGCACACGTTGGTGCCCGCCTTTCAACTTCGGGGTAGTCGTTCCAGGAATCGGAGTGCGGCCTGCGATGACTCCTGACGCCACAGATCGACGACATCGACAGGTTCATCCACATCAACCTGGAGGGCGAGGGCCTCAGCCATGTCTTCGATGTGGGCGCGCTGCCGATCGAGCATGTCACCGATCGCAATGTCACAGAGATCGGCGACGATCAGTTTGAGGAGCAGTTCGCTACGAAGGTCGCGAAAGTGCACGACGGGTGTGTTCAGCCACCTGCGGAGCTGTGCACGACCGGAGCGGGTCGCGGCGAGAATGGTGCGATTGCCCCCGGCAATCCCGGGCTCCTCACCCACAGCACGGATGTAGCCGCGGTTGGCGAGCTGTTCGAGCGAACGGTATGTCAGTGCGCGTGAGAGCGACCACACTCGGCCGATATCGCCGCCGGGTTTCAGCCGTGCTGCGATCGCGAAGCCATGGGTAGGACAGGGATAGAGAATGCCGAGGCACGCCCACTCGCCGAGCAGCAGTTGTTGTTCCGTCGTCCTGGCCACGATCAGGCGTCGTTCGGGTCCGTCACCAGGTCGAGAGCGAGACTGTTCATGCAGTACCGCTGGCCGGTCGGGGCAGGCCCGTCGGGAAAGAGATGGCCGAGGTGCGATCCGCACCGTCGGCACCGCACCTCCGTGCGGATCATGCCGTGGCTGACATCCTCGATCAGTTCGACGGCATCGGCCGCCTTGGTTTGGTAGAAGCTCGGCCAGCCGCTACCGGACTCGTACTTCGCCGTCGAATCGAACAACTCGGCTCCGCAGGCAGCGCAGTGGTAGGTGCCGTCCGCGTGTTCGCTGACGTACTGACCGCTCCAGGCGCGCTCGGTACCTGCTCGACGCAACACCTCGTACTGCTCGGGCGTCAGCACTTCGCGCCAGTCGGCATCGCTCCGTTCGATCTCGGGCATCGCTCCAGAGTACCCAACCAGCGCCAGGTCGCCTTGGATCAGCCCCGAACGGTCATGCCGGATACACATCGATCTCCGTAGCTTTGACCGATGCGTAGATCTCGTCACCTGGCCGCAGTTGCAACGCATCGAGCGCGGCCGCGGTGATTTCCGCCGTCAGCGGCAGCACTCCGTCGATGCCGACCCGAACCCGATCGCCAAGACGGTCGATGTCGCCGATCACACCGTTCCACACGTTGCGAGCGCTCGTTCCGGCGGGCTCGCCGACTTCGAGCGAGATCGAGTTCGGTCGGATGACCGCGAACGCTGGGCCGGTCAGCTCGGCGGCGATCACCACCTTGGCGCCGCTGGGGCTGGTGAGGACACCGTTGGCGATGGTTCCCGATACCAGGTTCACGCCCACCAGATCAGCAACGTAGCGAGACCGCGGATGCGCGCTGACCTCGGCGAGGGTGCCTGCCTGCACGATTCGCCCAGCGTCGATGATTGCCACGCGGTCGGCCAGCGCATACGCGTCGACA
This sequence comes from Ilumatobacteraceae bacterium, assembly GCA_031430695.1. Classification (GTDB taxonomy): domain Bacteria; phylum Actinomycetota; class Acidimicrobiia; order Acidimicrobiales; family Ilumatobacteraceae; genus JAENVT01. The sequence goes on along the minus strand of JANPBZ010000042.1, from coordinate 20,597 downwards.
GGGTCGTGGGTGACGAGGATGCGCATGCCGTCAAAGGTCTCCAGGTGCCGAATCAGATCCCGCCGCACCAACCCGCGCGTGCCCGCGTCGAGCGCGGCGAGCGGTTCGTCGAGCAGCAACACTCGCGGGTTGGTCGCCAGAGCGCGAGCCAGCGCAGCACGTTGCGCCTGCCCGCCCGACAAGGCTCGAGGCCGCTGTGCGGCATATTCACCGAGCCCGACGCGGTCGACCCATTGGCGAGCAATCCTGCGTGCCTCCGACTTCGGGGTCTTCCGAGCGCGCAGGCCGTAGGCGACATTCTCGAGCACGGTCAGGTGATCGAAGAGCAGGTAGTCCTGGAACACGAATCCGACCGAGCGCTGCTCGGGCTCGACGAACGTATCCGTCCCCGGGTCGTCGACAACGATTTCGTCGATGGAGATGTGGCCGCGGTCGATCGGCGTAAGCCCAGCCAGGCAACGCAGGATCGTGGTCTTGCCGGAACCGTTCGGTCCGAGCAAGGCCACCAGTTCTCCTGCCTTGACGTCGAGTTCTGCTCGCAGATCGAGCGTGCCGACCTGCAGTTGGATCGATGCCGATACGCTCACGCGAGTGCCGCCCGTTGGCCCATGTCGCGTTGGCCGAGCCAACGGTCCCGCAGGCCGACCAGGACTCCGAACGAAATCGCGATCAGCAGCAAGGCCAACACGATCGCCTCCTCCGGATTGACCTCCAACGCGAGGTACACAGCCAGCGGCATGGTTTGGGTGGTTCCCGGGAAGTTGCCGGCGAATGTGATGGTGGCGCCGAACTCGCCCAGCGCCCGCGCCCAAGCGAGCACCGCACCAGCGACGAGTGCAGGTCGAATGGTGGGCAGTGTCACTCGCCAGAATGTGTACCAGCGCGATCCTCCCAGTGTGCGCGACGCGTCCTCGTAGCGGCTGTTGAGTTGACGCAATGCCGCCTCTACGGTGATCACCAGGAACGGCATCGCCACGAATGTCTGGGCGACCACAACCCCAGCGGTCGTGAACGGCAACCGAAAATCGAACCAGCGATCCAAGTATTGGCCGACCAGACCACGTCGGCCAAGCGCAAAGAACAGTGCGACGCCGCCGACCACCGGTGGGAGAACCATCGACAGCGTGCACAGGGCACGTACGACACTCCGGCCGGGAAACTCGACCCGTGCCAGCATCCAGGCCAGCGGAACGCCGAACGTGATCGACAGCAGCGTTGCCCACAGCGAACAGATCACCGACAGGCGCAAGGCCGTCAAGGCGTTGTCGTCGGTCAGGTAGCTCCACACGCTGGTCCACGGTGCCCGCCACAGCAGACCGACCAACGGAAGTGCGAAGAAGAGAACCCCGATACAGGCAAGCGCAAGGACCGGGACAGGCAGCGCGATGCGCCTGCCCCGGCGACGAGTCACGGCGCGAGGAAGCCGTACGAGGCGAGGATCTTCTGACCAGCGTCGCTCACGATGAAGTCGACAAATGCCCGCGCACCGTCGGGGTTGAGCGCGTCCTTGGTCACGGCAACAGGGTACTCAGCCAGCACGTTGACGCCGGCCGGGATGTCGACGCCGGCAGCAGCGGCACCAGCCGCTGTCACGTCGGTTCTGTACACGATTCCGGCATCGGCCTCACCCAGCGTCACCTTGGTCACGACCGCCTTGACGTTCTCCTCGAGCGACTTCGGCGTCACGGTCACGGCCGCGTTCTCGAACAGTGTTGTTGCGTACTTGCCGCATGGCACCTCTGGCGCGCAGGTCACCACGATCAGATCCAGATTGGCGAGATCGGCCACAGTGGTGATCCCATTCGGATTCCCCGGACCGACGATGATCTGCAACAGGTTGTTGGCGAACACCACCGGTTCTGTCGCGTTGTTACCTGCGTCGGTCAACTTCGTCATGTTGGCGACATCGGCCGAGGCGAACACGTCGGTCGGCGCGCCCTCACCGATCTGCGTCGCCAATTCCGATGAGGCCGCAAAGTTGAAGGTCACCTTCGTAGCGGGGTACTCGACCATGAAGGCGTCACCGATCTCCGTGAACGCTGCCGTCAACGAAGCGGCTGCGAACACCGTCACGTCGCCAAACACTGCCGGCACCGGTGTGGGCGCTTCGGTGGTAGGCGCAACGGTTGTGGAGGTCGATTCGGAATCGTCTCCGCACGACGCACCGACGAACCCCAACACGACGATGAATGAAACCAAGAGTCGAGATGTTTCACGCATCAGCTCACAATAGTCATGTGATTACTAATGAAAGGTCACCACCTGTCTCAAACCCCTTGACACGTTGCGCTGAGACAACTGTGCTACACCCCTGTGTCATAGTGGAAACCACGAGGTCAGAGGAGGTGCAGTGCCTGGTTGGGCGAGTGGCAGCGGTCGATGCTGAATGTGTTGATTGGGGTGTGCTGAAGGCGGCTGTGGAGGATGTTCGGCGGTTGAAGTCGTGGGCCGAAGGCCGCGAGGTGGCCTTCGCGCAACAGATCGCGAAGGTGTCGTCATTCCCGGAGAAGTCGTTGGCAGAAGCCGGCCACACGTCCGTGCGGCAAGGCGAACGACTGCTCAAGCGCGCTGAGCCGGCTGAGGCCGTCCCCGCATTCGGCGTGTCGCTAGGTGCAGGTCGGGTCTCCGGTGAACACGTCGACGTACTGAACTGCGCATTGCGACTGCTGGAGCCCGCAGCACGGCGTAAGTTGATCGATCAAGGCGCGCATCTGGTGAAGCTGGCCTGATCCATTCGGCGTGACCGGTGGCTCCAGGCCGAAGTGCGTAAGTTCAGTGCACACAGTGCGCATCGAACTTACGCACTTCTTGCATCGACGCGTGCTCGGCAGATCTTGGCGACGATCTGAACGACCGCTGCGGGACTTCGCTGCGCGTACCAGCCGAGATAGATCAACTCCCAGCCGCACGCAGAAGCGCGCAGGTCGCGGGCCTCGTCGACCGACCGATGCCGACGAGGCCCTGACCATCCTGCGACGACTCACCGATCTCGCCGCCGACGTCCTCACCGCCCATGACATCGATCAGTGGCGCGATGTCAGCGACGCAGCCGCCGAACACTCCACAGCGGATGAGTTCGCACGTAGTGTCCGGGACGAGGCGCGACGGTTGGAAGCCGACGGTGATGGACTCGGACGGTTGGAGCGACAGCGTCGTGCCGTTCGCTGCAACAGGTGGACCGACAAGGAGACCGGAATGGGCGCTGGTCGGTGCCCTGGGACCCGGCGACTTGGTTGGCGTTGGAGAGCCGACTTGACGGAGAGGTCGAAGCAATGTTCCACGACACCCACCCCGAGGGTTGCCCGACGGATCTGTGGGAGAAGCAATCGTTCCTGCGTGCCCACGCACTACTCGCACTGCGCGATGGCAACGGGACCAGAGCCGGGCCGCCGGAGATCAGAATCTGCTGCCGGTGTGCGAAGTTCACCACCAGAGGAACCACATCGACGGCTAGCTCGTCGCGCTCGGACCCAACCGCGAACTCACCATCACGCTCCCGGACGGGCAGATAGTGGCCACCGGTCCACCCAAACGAGGCGCGGCGTGACGATGTAGCTCACGGGCATTGCCTTGACCTCGAGATACTCCTCGAAACCGAAGCGGCGGGGCGCTCGCTGCGCGAACGGCTCGAGGATGCCCAGACAAGCCCACTCGCCGACCAGCAACGGTCGATCACTGACGGTCGTCGTGCTCCCAGCCTGCCACGCCCATCGTGGCTACCAGGTCACCTCATCGCAGCCGTGATGATCCTCTGGTTCGACCTGCAGGGTCGCGTGGGTGATGCCGTGCCGGTCAGCGAGCAGGTGCCGGGCCTGGTCGAGCACGGCGTGCGAATCGATGCCAGCGGCAACCATCAGGTGGGCGGTCGCGACTTCCATCTCCGAGGTCAGAGTCCACACGTGAATGTCGTGCACATCGACAACGCCGGCGATCGTTTCGAGCTCGCGCTGCAGCGCTGTGATGTCGAGTCGGGCCGGCGCAGCTTGAACCAGGACGAGCAGTGCCTCACGCCCGAGCCGCCACGCCCGGGGCAGGATGAAGACGCCGATCACGGCACCGATCACGGGATCAACCCACGTCCAGCCCGTGATGCCCCAGACGACGGCAGCGACGATCACACCCACCGATCCGAGCGTGTCCGAGAGAACCTCGAGATACGCGCCGCGCATGTTGAGGCTCTCCTTCGCCCCGGCGCGCAATAGCAGGAAGGCGATCACGTTGACGATGAGCCCGAGCACACCGACCACGAGGACAGGAGTCGACGCGACATCCGGTGCATTGCCGAGCCTGCCTGCCGCTTTGAACAGCACATAGCCGGCCACCGCAAACAGCAGCACGGCGTTGAGCAAGGCCGCCAGGATCTCGAGTCGATACAACCCGAACGTGCGCTGCGGATGCACCCTGGCAGTAGATGCCGCCTGAATCGCTGCCAGGGCCATCCCGAGGCCGAGCGCGTCGGTGGCCATGTGCCCGGCATCCGACAGCAGCGCCAACGAACCTGTGACGACACCTACAGCGACCTGCACCAACAGGAAGGCGACGATCAGTGCGAACGAGATCACCAGCGGCTTGATGTGCCGCGCACCTGCCCTCAAAGCCGCGGCGCCGTGATCGTGACCGTGCTCGGTACTCAAGCTTGCCTACTCGTAGCGAACACCCTGGCGGTCGAGTTCCTTCTGCACAGCATCGATATCGACGTCGTCGAGATCGGTGTTGGTGTGTACCGAGAGCGCCGCAGCGATGCCAGCACCTTGACCCAATACTGCACAACACGACATGTTACGGGTCGAGGCGTGCGACACGCGGTCGCCGCCCGACGACCTGCCTGCGACCAAGAGGTTGCGCACACCCTTCGGGACCAGGTTGCGGTACGGGATCTGGAAGTAGCGACCGGTCGTCGGCAGGATCAAGATGCCGTAACCGTCGATGAACTCGGGGTAGATGCCGATCGAATCCTCGAACCGACCTTGATCACGTACGTCACGCTCGGTCATGTTGTACACCGCATCGATCTTGCGTGTGTCGCGAATCCCCAACGTCATGCCGAAGTTGCGCAGGCGTGCCCCGTCGCAGCCGGGCGTGTAGCGACGCAACGCCTCGATGGCGTACATCGCCTGGCGGCGCCCTTCGATCTCGCCTCGCGTCAGATCGTCGGGGTCGGTGCCGTCGATTCCGTCCATGTGAACGAGGTTCATGTACGTGAGCTCACCGGTGTCGTGAATCGCACCCCACGTTCCGGCGAGGGTGGAAAGTGTCGGCGGCAACAACCCGTCCTTGATCGCCTGCTCGAACGGACGCTTCAGGAAAGGCGAGAACATGTCATCCTCCTTGCCGCCCGTCTCGATGTTCCATTCACCGCCACCGGCCCAATCCTTATAGGTCTGCGGGTCGGCCCTGATTCCGGCGATGAAGGCCTTCTTGTCGACCCCTGCGAGATGGAACATGACCGACGCGGCCATCATCGCTTCCTTCGGCGTGTGGAACGTCGGTGCACCCGCACGATGGGCTACGTCGGCGTCGCCGGTTGCGTCGATCACTCGTCCGGCGCGGATTGCTTCTCGACCTGCCTTCGACTCGGTGATGATGCCCGCAATCAGGTCGCCATTCATGATCGGAGCTACGAACGTTCGGTGGAGCATGCCGCGGATGCCCGCCTCCTCGACCAACGTATCTGCGACGAGCTTGAACCCTTCTGCATCGAGCTCGAACGACAGCGACTGACTCTCGGCCACCGCCGCACCCATCTCGTGAGCGCGGGTCTCGAACTCGCGACCGATTCCGTTGGCTTCGATCGTTTGCTCGTGGCGATACCACGCCATGCCTTCGACACCGACCGCGGTGATGTTGCCGCCGAAGCACCCGAACCGCTCAACCAGGGTCACCTCGACGCCTGTGCGAGCAGCGGCAAGCGCCGCGGCCAGACCGGCAGGACCGGAACCCACTACGAGCACATCGGTCTCGTGGATGACATCGATCTGCCGAGCAGGCTCGGTAATCGTGCCGAATGTGCGGCGGCCAGCGGCAGCGGTCATGGCGAAACCTAGTCGTCGCCGGCGGTGTCTGGCAGTTGAACGACAGCCAGTTCGCCGGTGGCGTCGAGGTGTCTGCGGTAGCGGTCAGCGCCCCTGTGCTCGGGAAGCCAGCCGGTGATCACATAGTTGACGCGTTCACCGATGTTGACGGCGTGATCGCCGATGCGCTCGTAGAAACGGGCGACGACTGCGAGTTGGACAGCCACCTGTACCTCGATTCGGCCAGCCGCATGGCTCTCGAAGATGGCTTGCACGAACTGTCGTTGCAGCTCGTCGAGATACGAGTCCATATCGTCGATGGCCGCCGCCTTCGCCGCGTCGTTCTCGACGAACGACTCGATGGCCGACGTGTACAGCTGCTGGGCCTGCTCGCTCATCCGACCGATGATCCCGCGCAGCTTTGGGTCGAGTTCGTGGCCGTAGATCCGTCGAGCTGCCTTGCAGATGTTGACGAGCAAGTCAGCGGATCGCTCCACTTCGGCGATCATCTTCAGCAAGGCGACCAGCTGACGGAGATCGCCGGCCACCGGCGCCTGAAGTGTCATTACCTTCAGGCAATGCTCCTCGAGATCAAGCGTTCGGGCGTCGATCTCGTCGTCGCCGCGAATGATGAGGTCGGCACCCTCGAGATCGCCGTCGAGCAGGACCGCCGTCGCTCGCGGGATGAGCTCGGTTACTGATGCAGCAACGCGGACCAGTTCGGAGCGGGCATGTTCGAGGTCCTCGCGAAACTTCCTGCGGAGTTCGTCGCTCACCCGAATCGCCCGGTCACATACGCCTCGGTACGTGGGTCTGCGGGCGTCGAGAACATCTTGGTAGTACGTCCGTACTCCACCAGGAGGCCCGTGCGTCGATCGCTGGCCTCGTTCACCTCGGTGGTGAAGAAGGCAACGCGATCGCTGACTCGCGCAGCTTGCTGCATGTTGTGCGTCACGATCACGATCGTGTACTTCGACTTGATCTCCTGCATGAGGTCTTCGATTCGAGACGTTGCGATCGGGTCGAGCGCCGAACAAGGCTCGTCCATCAGCAGCACTTCCGGCTCGATGGCAATAGCCCTTGCGATGCACAGTCGCTGCTGCTGACCGCCGGACAGGCTCAGGCCCGAGGCCTGCAGGCGATCCTTGACTTCGTCCCAGAGTGCCGCACTGCGTAGCGACCGCTCGACAATCTCATTGAGGTCGCTCTTACGGCGAACCCCATTGCCCTTTGGTCCGTAGGCGACGTTCTCCCAGATGCTCTTCGGGAACGGGTTCGGCTTTTGGAAGACCATGCCAATTCTCCGACGCACTTCTGGCGCGTCGGCCTCACTGCCATACAGATCGATGCCGTGGTAGGTGACCTCGCCTGCGACACGAGCGCCCTCGATCAGGTCGTTCATGCGGTTGAAGCAGCGCAGTACCGTCGACTTCCCGCAGCCCGACGGCCCGATGAACGCGGTGATTTCGTTTTGACGGATAGCCAGATTGACATCGCGTACGGCCCTGAAGTCATCGTAGAAGACCTCGAGGTTGCGGGTCAGCAGAACGGTCGGCGACGGTTGCGTCTCGTTCGTCGTTTCGGTTGACGGTTCCGGCGACACAGCGATCCTTGAGGTTACAACGTCGTGTGATGTGGACATGTCGTCTCTCTCCACTGGTTCACCAGCGTTGCTGGAATCGGTTGCGGATGAAAATGGCAGTGCCGTTGAGGGCCAGCAGGACGACCATCAACACGATGATCGCGGCGGCCGCAACCTGCCGCAACTCATCGGTCGGGCTCGTCGAGTAGTTGTAGATCAGCAGTGGCACCGTGGTGTAGCGCGAGTCGAGCCCTGACGGGTTCCTCGTGAGGAAGGTCAGGCCCCCAAGCAGTAGCAATGGAGCCGTTTCTCCGAGTGCCCGGCTGACGGCGAGGATGCTGCCAGTGGCGATGCCGGCGGCCGCTGAAGGCAACACCTGTTTGCGGATGGTCTGCCAACGTGTGAGACCCAGGGCCAACGAGACGGTGCGCAGCGAGCCAGGTACGGCCCGTATCGCCTCCCGGGAGGCGATGATGACCGTCGGCAGCACGACAAGCGCCAGGATGAGGCCCGCTGTGGCCACAGTAGGGCCCCACTGCAGTGGGCCTCGCGCAATGAACGCAAGCCCGACGATGCCGTAGACGATCGATGGGACCGCAGCCAGGTTTTGAATGTTGACTTCGATCAATCGGTTGTACCACCGACCCTTTTTGGCGAACTCCTCGAGGTAGACCGCTGTTGCGATGCCGAGCGGGAGGGTCACCACTGCGCAAAAACCTGTCACCCACAAGGTTCCGAAGATGCCCGACTGGATGCCTGCGCGCGCCGGGCGCTCCGATGGCTGGTTCTTCAAGATGGCCGTGCCGATCTTGTCGCCGCCATCCATCCATGTTCGAACGAGCACTGCCAGCAACGATCCGAGGGCAAGTCCGATTGTTGCGTAGAGGAACAGACGGAACAACACATCGCGGAGCTGTCGTCCGGTCGAGACCTGATTGACCAGGCTGATGGATCGATCGACGGCGGGTTCGTCGTCGCGCACGTCGACGCTCATTCGTACACCTCGCGAAACCGGCGAACGACTCGGATGCTGAAGATGTTGAGGATCAGCGTCACCACGAAGAGATAGGAACCCACGGCGAAGATGGTCTTGTAGCCGGTTGATCCGGTCGCCAGGTCACCACTTCCGGCACTCCCGATGAACGCTGTCATCGTTTCCATCCCTTTGCCGGGATTCTTGCTGATGTTCGGCTGCGCGCCGGACGCGAGGATCGCGATCATGGTCTCTCCGACCGCACGCGAGATCGCCAGGACCGTCGCCGCGACGATGCCGGAAATGGCCGCCTTGAACACGACCCTCGTACACACCTCGCGTTTGGAACTGCCCAATGCATAGGCGCCCTGGCGCAGTGAGTGCGGTACGGCCGCCATGGCGTCCTCGCTGAGCGAGGCCACGATCGGGAGGATCATGATGCCGGTCACGATGCCCGCACCGAGCGCGCTGTATGCACCCACATCGCCGATCGGCCAGAAGCGCTTCACCAGCTTCGGGTTGACGAAGTTGAGAGCGAAGAAACCGAACACGATGGTTGGGACACCTGCGAGCAGCTCGAGGATCGGCTTGACGATCTTGCGGACGCGAGGTCGGGCGTACTCGCTCATGTAGAAGGCCGCACCCAAACCGGCGGGCAGCGCAATGAGGATCGCGATGAACGTGACCCACAACGTGCCGAGCACGATCGGCCACACACCGAATCTGGCAGGTTCGAACAGTGGCGCCCACCGGGTCGATGTGAAGAACTCCTTGATCGACACCACGCTGAAGAACTCACGGGTCGGTTCGAACAACGACAGCACGATCAAAGCGGTCGTCACCACCGACAAGGCGGCGGCAGTACCAAGCACGGCTTTCGCCACGACCTCGGTGTGTTGCCGCCGCCTCAGGGCACCCGTGGCCCGAAGGCTCACGGGTGCCCCTGTGGAATGCGCAGTTGCGGTCATGGCCACGTTTTAGCGCAGCTCAGCCCTGCAGCACTTCAGCAAGTTCTGTTGCCTGCTCCGCCTTCTGATCATCGGACAGAGCAACGAACAAGGCTTCCTCGGAGAGGCTGTCTTGGTTCGCCACGTAGAAGTTGACAAAAGCCTTGACCTCTGGGCGCTCGGCCGAGGCCTTCTTGACGTAGACCAACAACGGTCGTGCCAGCGGCGTGTAGGTCCCGTCGAACACCGTCTCAGCCGACGGAGCAACACAACCGCTGCCGCCGTCGATCTCAACCGGCTTGACCTTGTCAAGATTCGTTTCGAGGTAGCTGAATCCGAAGTATCCGATGGCACCCTTGTCACCGTTCACACCCGTCACCGTGACGTTGTCGTCCTCGGTCGGGTTGTAGTCGGTGCGGCTTGCCTTCGCCTCGCCGTTGATCTCCTCGGTGAAGTAGTCGAAGGTTCCACTGTCGGTTCCAGCACCGAACAACGTCAGCGCCTGATCGGGGAACGCTGGGTCGATCTGATTCCAGTTGTTGATCGTGCCTTCAGCCGCTGGCTCCCACATCGTCTTCAGTTTTTCGACGGTCAGACAAGTCGCCCAATCGTTGTCGAGGTTCACCACGACGGACAAGGCATCGTTGGCAACCAAGACCTCGTAGAACTCGACTCCGTTGGCCGTGCATGCCTCGATCTCGGTGTCCTTGATCGGACGCGACGCATTGGAGATATCAGTCTCGCCTGCGCAGAACTTCTCGAAGCCGCCGCCCGTACCTGACGTACCAACGGCGACAGTGACGCCATCGTTCGCGTCCTGGAACGACTCGGCCGTCAGCTTCATGAGCGGAGCAACAGTGCTCGAGCCATCGATGGCGATGTCTCCACTGAGATCTGCAGGAGTGTCTGATGGCTCTGCGGACGTCCCGGCGGGTGCATCCGTTCCCGTGCTTGAGTCGGAGTCGTCGCCGCAGGCTGTCGCGACGAGTGCCATTGAGATGAAGCCGGCGAGTACGAAGCGCCGTTTGAGTGTGTTCACGTGTGAGGTCTCCTGTGCGTTGAGTTGAGCAACAGGCGGTGACGGTAAAGGAGGCAAGTGACGCCGAACCCTCGCCAAGGTGAACGGAGGCTGAACAGTCGGCCAACGCACGATGGCCTGGATGTCGAGCACCGATCGAGTCAGGCCCGCGCTGCGGAGTAGGGCAGCCAGCAGCCTGACTCGAAGTCGTACAGCTTGCAGGCCCGTGTCGTGCCGACGTATTGGCGGATCGACAGCCGCGACGAATGCACCGTATGGGGATACGCGGCGGATATTGCCGCAGCGGCGCGAGGTAGTTGGTCGAAGCGAATACGCGCGTCGACGTGGTGGGGTACATGGATGAAGATGTTGTGGAACCACAGGTGATTCACGAGGCGGGGAATGCGAAGGATGGTGGTGGAGTCCATCTGGCCCTTGAACTGCGTCCACTCGCCCCGCGTCCACCACCGAATGTCGGGTGAGACGTGATGAACGTAGACGGTCCAGCCGATGATGTGCAGAAACAGCATGAACGGCACCACGAAGAGCTTGACCGGCAACCACACCGCCGCGAGCCAGCCATTGGTGATCGCGCCGATCAGCGCCGTCGCGCCAACGACCACCGCGATGACGGTCCCGAGTGTGATCTTGTCGCGGACGATTGCCCCATGACGTTTACCGGGTGCGTTGAATCGCCACATCTTCTCCCACCAGACGGTGCGCATGAAGTACGCACCGGAACCAAGCCACGACCACTCCAGACGATGCCGCAGCCGGGCGAGCCGGCCGAGCGCTCGATACTGATCGATCGTGAGTGGGTGCCACACGAAGTCGAACCCTTGCCGGGTCGTGTAACCGTGGTGGATGCGGTTGTGGCCGAGATCCCATGCGGCCTCGACATGCACGCTGGGGGCCATGCACAGCTGAGCGACAACCCGGTTCACGCGCCGCGAATCCACCAGCGCGCCGTGCGAGGCATCGTGACCGAGCACGAAGAGTCCGGCCACGCCAAGTCCCGCGAGTGGCCACAGAACGAGCAGTGCCCACCACCTATCTGTCAGGGCCAGCCCAACCAGTGGGACCGCGTACAAGACGGTGGCCCGAAGCAGGGCACGCACGGCAACAGGTGTCGGCCGCTCATAGCACGAAGGCGGGATCGTCGCCCGCACGTCGTTGAGCGAGTCGGTGCGCGAACGAGGTTGGGCGGTGGCCTCGGCGCTCATCGAGGACGATCATAGGCGACCTTCCTACCGGTCGGTAGGGCCTTGTGGCCCTACCGAGCTTCAGTATTGCGGTCCTGGGCAGACGGGGTTACTTTCGTCCGGATGAACGCCGCTCTCGACGCCCACAACAACCCGATGACGGGAGACACCGACACGATCGACCTGTACGACAGGGCCCTCGATCGCTTCGTACGGTTCCATCCCGATGTCGTCGATCTGGCCACCGAACTCACGACTCCCGACGCTCCCGCACCGATGTCAATGGCGCTCATGGCTTACCTGAATCTGATGAGCACCGACGCCGACGATCTGGACGCCGTGAGGCCGCTCTGGAACGCACTGTCGCAGACCGACTCGAATGAGCGCGAGCAGGCGCACTGCGCCGCGATCGGTGACTGGCTACACGGGAATTGGCACGACGCTTCGGCTCGCCTCGACGACCTCCTCAGCCGTTGGCCAACCGACCTGCTGGCACTCATGCTCGGTCATCAACTCGACTTCTTTCTGGGCGATGCCCAGAATCTGCGCGACCGTCCTGTTCGATCGCTGCGCGAGTTCGAGCCCGATCATCCTCACACCGAGTTCGTCCGCGGGATGTCAGCGTTCGGGCTCGAGGAATCTGGGCACTACGGCCAAGCCCTCGACGCCGGTCTCGCCGCTGTCGACGCCAATCCCGACGATGTGTGGGGCATTCATGCCGTCGTGCACACCTACGAGATGCAAGGCCGGGTCGACGAGGGAATCGGGTTCCTGTCCTCCGACACCACACAATGGGAGAGCGGCAATCTGTTCACGGTGCACAACTGGTGGCATCTGGCCCTCTACCACCTCGAGGCCGGACGACCCGAGAGATCGCTCGCCATCTACGACGCCGAGATTTATCACGCCGGTTCGGCCGGCGTGCCTATCGAGATGCTCGACGCCAGCGCGCTGTTGTGGCGCCTGTTGCTCGACGGCATCGATACGGGCGACAGGTTCGCGCCGCTGGCCAATGCGTGGTCAGCCAAGGTCTCCGACGACCCCTGGTATGCATTCAACGATCTCCACGCCGCGATCGCCTTCGCCGGGGCCGACCGCCGCGACGACATCCGATCGCTGATCGAGACCCAACAGCGATGGATCGAAACGGCAGACGGCAGCAATGCGAGGATGACGGCCGAGATAGGCCTGCCGGCATGTCGTGCCGTGCTGGCCTTCGTCGAGAAACGTGACGACGACGTGATCGCCGAACTGCTGCCGATTCGGCGCACACTCAATCACTTCGGTGGCTCGCACGCGCAGCGCGACGCACTGCAGCGCACACTGCTCGAGTCGGCACTCAGGGCTGGCCGCTACGAACTGGCGCGCGCCCTCACCTCGGAGCGACTCGGGGCGCGCGAATCGAGCGTCTACAGCTGGAACCAACGTGCGCGAGCCCTTCGGGGCCTTGGCGATTCCGTCGCTGCCGAGACTGCGCAACAACGCGCCGCCGCCTATCGAGCCGGTTTCCTCTTGGGATAGGGCCTAACGGCACTGTCGGATGGGCCGGGCGACAATTCATGCTTGCCATGTGCACAGTAAGGGCGACGATTTCACGGAGGCAGTGGAGATCGGCCCTCGGGTGTGGTGGGTCGGTACGCTCATCCCCGACGATGAGTTCCAGTGCCACGTGTACCTGATCGAGCAGGGTGACCAGTCCGTCATCATCGATCCTGGTTCTGCTTTGATTGCTGACGAGATCGTGCGCAAGGTCGACTCGATCGTCGGTGTGGATCATGTGCGCTGGCTCGTCTGCTCGCACTCGGATCCGGACATACTCGGAGCGATTCCAGCTCTGGTGAAGCGGGGTTTGCACCCGGAAGCCAGCATCGTGACTCACTGGCGCGACGAAGCACTGATGCGTCACAGCGGTATCGACCTGCCGTATTGGAGGATCGAGGAGCACGACTGGCTGCTCGCACTGGATGATCGGACGCTGCGCTTCGTGTTTACCCCATATGCGCACTTCGCCGGATCGTTCTGCACGTTCGACGAGAAATCGGCGACGTTGTTCTCGTCGGACCTGTTCGGCGGTTTCACGGACGGCAACTCGTTGTTCGCCACTTCGGTGGACTACTTCGAAGCAATGCGCGCGTTCCACGAGCACTACATGCCGAGCCGCGAGATCGTGTCTCACGCGCTCGCTAGAATTCGAGAACTTCCCATCCGCACCATTGCCCCACAGCACGGTCATCTGATCCCGCAGGATCTCATCGAGCCGATCATTTCGAAGCTCGATCAGTTGGAATGTGGCATCTATCTACTCGCCCGCGACGACCCAGGTTTGCGCTTCCTGTTGACATCGAGCCGAATCGTGCGACAGGTGATGGATGTCGTGGTCGGGGAAACAGACTTTGCCGTTGTTGGCACACGGATCTGCGAATTGGCCCGAAGCGTCCTCGGCGCTGAGACCGTCGACTTCTGGGCGATAGCCGGTGCTGCCACACTGCGATTCGGGGAGTCCGACGGCTTCACCGGGCAGGCCGAGAACCCGCCCCCTGACGTGGTCGACGCACTCGCCGGGCGGGTCACAACCGCAGGTCCAAATGTGGTGCTGCCGCTGGTGTCGCATTCGACGGAGGCGATCGGTGGAGTCGCTGTGCTCATATTCGGCTCGGCTCCCCATCTCGACAACCCGACGCTTGCGGTGCTGGATCAGATCGGTGGACTGGTCGAAGCCGGCCTGGAGCGCGAGGTGTTGCGCAGGCTGGCCGAATTCGACCGTGTCGCCCTGTACGAACAGTCGACGCACGATCCGTTGACGGGGCTGTACAACCGCGTGTACCTCGACGACGCAGCACGCCGGCTGGGCGCGATCGATGATCGGCGGGACGCTCCGGGGCTCGCCGTGCTGATGGTCGATATCGACCACTTCAAGCGGGTTAACGATTCGTACGGCCACCCGGTCGGCGATCTGGTGTTGAGCCGAGTCGCCCGAGCGATCCACCATGGCATCCGACCCGATGATCTCGCGATCCGATTCGGGGGTGAAGAGTTCCTCGTGATCCTGTCCGGAGTCGACCTCGCCGGATCGCAGATGATCGGAGAGCGAATTCGTTCGGCTGTGGCGCTGGACGGCGCTGACGGACCACCTGTCACTATCAGCGTGGGCCTCGCATTGCGCCACGCTGGAGAGTCGTTCGACGTGATGGTGAAACGTGCCGATGAAGCCCTGTACCAGGCCAAGACCGACGGACGGGACCGTCTCCAAGTCGCATAGGATCCGACCGTATGCAGCTGTCGCCCCACGAGCAAGAACGTCTGCTCGTGCATGTTGCAGCCGAGGTGGCCGAGAAGCGCCGCTCGCGCGGCTTGAAGTTGAACCACCCGGAGACCGTCGCAATCTTGACGTCGTGGGTGTACGAGGCCGCCCGCGATGGCCGCACGGTGGTGGATCTGATGGATTCGGGATGCCGGGTGCTGACCCGCGACGACGTGATGGAGGGAATCGCTCATGGGACCGGGCGCCAACGGTCGCGGCCGCAGCATGACCACCGAGATCGTGATCGGCTCGGTCCTGCCTCCAATCGAGATCGAGGTGACCGACGATTGCCTGCGCTCGACAGTTCAGCTGTCACCGCGCTGCGCTCTGGTGACGACGCGCGCACTCTGAACGTCTAGCGGACGGTGACGCCTGGGATGAGTCGTACGACCTAGGCCATCGGAGTGTTTCCAGACACCCCGGGCGGGCGGCAGACACTCCGATGAGCAGCTTCTGTCGAACTCAGCTCGAGAGACTGGCCTCGATGGCCCCGACGAGGGCGGGATCCTCGGGCGTCACGGTCGGGGAGAACCTGGTGATGGTTCCGTCAGGAGCGATCAGGAACTTCTCGAAGTTCCAGCGGATGTCGCCGGTGTGGCCCCCGGCATCGGCGGTCGCCGTGAGGGCCGAGTAGATCGGATGACGATCATCACCGTTGACGTCGATCTTCTCCATCAGCGGAAATGTCACGCCGTAGCTCGTGGAGCAGAACGTCTCGATCTCCTCGGGTGATCCCGGCTCTTGAGCGCCGAACTGGTTGCACGGGAATCCGACCACGGTGAATCCGCGGTCGGAGTACTTCTCGTGCAGCGCCTCGAGGCCTGTGTATTGCGGTGTGAGGCCGCATTTCGAGGCGACGTTGACAGCAAGGATGGACTTGCCGTCGAATGCCGCTAGGGACGACTCGTCGCCGCGGAGTGTGTGGATGGGCTCGGTCAGAATCGACATGGACCATCTCTTATCGCGAACGAGCGTTCACAGCGAAGTTCCACACGTCATCATCCAGGTCGTGGCGCAGCGAACGGCGAAGTCGAGACCCCGCCGACGCGATTCGGCCGATGTGATGAACGGCATGTGCGGCGGTCACCGGGAGACCAGGCGATGCACCGTCGGCGAGGTTGTTCCAGTAGATCGCCCATGTCGACGCGATCCGTGGTGCGACAAGCGGAGCAGTAAGGGTGGCCGAGAGACGGGCGATCTGTCGAGGACGACGAACGAGGCTCGCGTGCACAGCAGTGGTGACCGAAGTCCATCGGCCATAGGTGTCGTCGACCCATCGGCGATACGTGCCGGCGGCGGCCCCCGGCTGGTCGAGGATGGCACGCGCGGCCGCCCGGCCACTGGCGAGCGCCTGGGCGATCCCTTCGCCTTGCAACGGGTTGACCAGACCGGCGGCGTCACCGACAAGCAAGACTTTGCCCTGGGCAGGACGTGTACCGACGAGGCCCATCTTCAACCACCCGCCAAGCTGTCGAGCTGGACCGCACTGCTCAGCGTCGAGCAATCCGATGCTCGCGAGGTGAGCGCAGAACGTCTCGAGTTGCTGCTGCGCGCGGTGCGCATGTTGCCGGCTGTGACCCAGACCAACGCCGAGCCCGAGATTGGCGCCGTCGGGACCAGGGAACAACCAGCCATAGCCAGGAAAGCCTCGCCGAGGTTGGTCGTTCCAGAGCGCGATCACCGGCAGCGCTACTTCGGCGGGAAGATAGCCGCGTATCGCGAAGCCCCACAACACGCGCGCCGGATCGACAAGACCAGCGCTGCGCGCCGTGATGCTGGTCGCTCCATCGGCACCGATCACTGCGTCGGCGGTGATCCCTGCTTCGCCATCGAGCACAACACGACCGCCATCGACCGATACAACCCGCGCAGGTACGTCGACGACACCCGCGTCGAACGCGGCGCCGCGCAGCAGGGCATCGAACCGACTGCGCGGCACGACCAGTGCATGGCCCGGATAGTCCTTGCCGGCCTTCGCTGGCAAGAGCACTCGTCGACCGGTCGGACCGACGACGATCATGTCGCCTGCAGTCAGGGCGCCGGGAACGCTCAGCCCGAGTTCCTCGAGCAGACGTACACCGCGTGGACCGATCAGGTCACCGCATGCCTTGTCGCGACCGAGCTTGGCCTTGTCGACCAGACAGACGCGGGCGCCGCCCCTAGCCAGGACGAGCGCCGCCAAGCTCCCAGCGGGGCCAGCCCCGACGACGATGACGTCGTAACCTGCTTTGGACACTGACACCTCCCACAACCACATCTGATGGTCCCGTGCGCTGTGTCGCTAATTGGAGCGAGTCGATGGACATCACCCGATCCCGAACACAACCGAATGTGTTTGCCCGGCGCTTGTTCACTCCGCTGGCCAATCGCTACGACCGGCTTGCCGAACTTCTCTCGATGGGCCAGAACCGCCGCTGGCGCACGGCGATGGTCGACCGTATCACCGCATCGAATGCACTCGTTGTGCTCGACGTCGCCTGTGGGCCCGCACGTGTCTCGCGCGCCTTGGTCGAAGCAACCGGCGCGTACGTGGTCGGCCTCGATCTGAACGAAACCATGTTGCGGCAGGGGGCGCGCAACGTCGCGACAGCGGACGTGCAGGACCGTGTCGGACTGGTGCTGGGTCAGGGTGAGCGACTGCCGTTCGCCGATGCCAGCTTCGATGCGCTCACGTTCACCTACCTGCTGCGTTACGTGGCCGACCCAGCTGCGACCCTCGCCGAGCTAGCTCGCGTGGTGAAACCGGGCGGTCCGATCGCCAGTCTCGAGTTCGCGGTTCCGACCGCGCCGTGGTGGAGAGCAGCGTGGTGGATGTACACCCGGTTGGTGCTGCCCATTGCTGGCTGGATCACCGGTGGTAGCGCCTGGTTCCGCGTCGGGAGGTTCCTCGGGCCGAGCATTTCCAACCACTACCGCCAGTACCCCGCGGATTGGACCGTCACCGCGTGGCAGGACGCCGGTATCGACGACGTCGGCACCCGCACCATGAGCCTCGGTGGGGGCCTGATCATGTGGGGCCGACGCACCACATGAGCGAACCCACTCCCCCGGTCGAGCGGGCGCCGGCGCCTGCGTTCTACGCTTGCCCGAGGTTCGCTTCTCGACCCGCCGTACGCGATTGGTGGACGTTGCTGCACCCGCCGTACACGATGTGGCACCTCTCGTATGTCGTCATCGGCTCATGCGTTGTTGCTCCGGTCGATGCCGGCCGTCTCGGCTTCACTGTGGTCGCGTTCTTCCTTGCAGTCGGCATCGGTGCTCACGCGCTCGACGAACTGAGAGGCCGACCGCTTGCGACCTCGATCTCCGACGCCACCCTGGTCATCGCCTCAGTCGTTGGTCTCGGTGGGGCCGCGGCCATCGGTGTCGTTGGCATCACTCGAGTTGGTGTCGCGCTCGTCGCCTTCATCGTCGTCGGTGTCGTGTTCGCGATTGGCTACAACCTCGAATTGCTCCGCGGCCGGCTGCACACCGACACCGTCTTCGCCGTGAGCTGGGGATCCTTTCCCGTGTTGACCGGCTACTTCGCGCAACACGAACGTATCGACCTCACCTCGGTGACCGCCGCCATCTTTGCCTTCTTCCTGTCGAGCGCCCAGCGTCGCCTGTCGACCCCGGCACGCACACTGCGACGAAAGACCACCGCCGTTCACGGCACGATCGTCGGCAACGACGGCACCACTTTCGACATCTCGAGATCCTCTCTGCTCGGACCAATCGAAGGCGCTCTGCGAACACTCAGCTGGGCCAGCGTCTCGCTCGCCGCAGCCTTGGCGCTCGCTCGCCTCGGGCCATGGCCAT
This sequence comes from Ilumatobacteraceae bacterium, assembly GCA_031430695.1. Lineage (GTDB taxonomy): Bacteria > Actinomycetota > Acidimicrobiia > Acidimicrobiales > Ilumatobacteraceae > JAENVT01. The sequence goes on along the minus strand of JANPBZ010000042.1, from coordinate 1,762 downwards.
GACTGGGTCGGCAACCGTGGTGGGTGGCGGACCGGCCGGTCTGATGGCGGCCGAGGTGTTGGCCACTGCCGGAATCGCCGTGACGGTCTTCGAGCACATGCCCTCGGTCGGTCGGAAGCTCCTGCTGGCCGGACGCAGCGGGCTGAACCTCACCCACAGCGAGCCATTCGTCGACCTGCTTGCACGATATGGCGATGATGCCGATCGCCTGGGCCCGGCACTGCAGGCCTTCGGTCAGCACGAGTTGCGCTCGTGGTGCGAGTCTCTGGGCGAACCGACCTTCGTCGGATCGACGGGGCAGGTGTTCCCAGCGTCACTACGGGCCACACCGCTGCTGCGCGCCTGGCTCGCCCGATTGACACGCGTCGGCGTCACGATCGAGACCCGCCGTCGATGGCTCGGATGGGGCACCACGGCGGACGGACGGATCGAGGCGCAACGGTCGGTGTTCTCGCGGTCGGATGGCAGCACGGTCGAGGTCACGAGCGACGCGACGCTGCTGGCACTTGGCGGGGCGAGTTGGCCCCGAGTTGGCTCCGACGGCGGCTGGGTCGACGCGTTCCGCGGGGCGGGCGTGGAGGTCAGCGACCTGCGTCCCGCAAACTGCGGAGTTCGGATCGACTGGACCGACCACTTCAAGGAACGGTTCGAGGGCACGCCGTTGAAGAACATTGCGATTGAAATGAAGGGCACGTCGGTGCGTGGCGACGCGACGATCACCCGGCAGGGCATGGAGGGCGGCCCGGTCTACACGCAGTCGGCGAACATCCGCGACGCCATCGATCGCCACGGGCGTTGCACGGTGTGCGTCGATCTTCATCCCGACCTCAGTGTCGAACGTCTCAGCGAACGACTCGCTCGTCGACGGCCGAAGGATTCACTGGCCACATCGCTTCGCCGCACCATCGAACTGACAGCAGTCTCGGCGTCGCTGCTTCGAGAGGCGACGGGCAATCGGATTCCGACAGACCCGACTGCGCTAGCCACGCTGGTGAAGGCGGTGCCATTGATCGTCGAGGCGATCATGCCGATCGAGCGGGCGATCTCGACCGCCGGCGGCGTGCGGCTGGCCGAGGTCGACGATTCGTTCATGCTCCATCGCCTACCGGGAACGTTCATAGCCGGCGAGATGCTCGACTGGGAGGCCCCCACCGGCGGCTATCTGCTGCAGGCGTCGTTCAGCACCGCCGTCGCAGCAGCCACGGGCGCACTCGCCTGGATAGCCCGGCGATGAGAGGGGTTGGCGGAGGCCGGTCAGCCGCTGTTGCGCAGTCCGGTAGCAACGCCGTTGATTGCGAGGTGAATACCGCGTTGCACCAGCTCCGCTTGATCGCCGCCGCGCCACTGCCGCAACAGGGCCACCTGCAGATGGTTCAGCGGAGCGATGTAGGGGATGCGATAGCGAACACCGCGAGCCAGCGCCGGATTGTCGTACAACAGATCGTCGTGACCTGAGACGACCTGCGCCGTCCACACAGCCCTGGCGTGCTCGGCGGCGACAATTGAGAAGAACTCGTCCGCGCGTTCGATGTCGTCAGCCAGCGTCTGGTAGCGGGCGGCGATTGTCAGATCGGTCTTCGCCAGCACCTGCGCCATGTTCGACACCACGGTGCGGAACCACGGCCAACGTTCGTGCATCTCGTGCAGCTCGGCCAATCTGGCCTGATCGTCGCCGACCCATTCGGCCACAGCCGACCCGACGCCGAACCAGCCGGGCAACATCAGCCGGCACTGGCTCCAGCTGAACACCCACGGAATGGCA
>JANPBZ010000041.1:0-4128 GCA_031430695.1 Ilumatobacteraceae bacterium | reverse complement strand
CGCTACGCTTCGCAAGTTGCCGGCCAATGTCCAATGAGCAGTAGAAGGTGACTCCATGGAAGCCGAGATCGAGGTCGACATCCCGTGCGACCCCACCCAGATCGATCACACCGGCTTGCCCTGGACGTTCCTGGACGAGGCAGCGCATCCCGATCGGATCGTGGAAGGGGCGATCGTGATCACGGGTGACGCTGAAGATCCGGTGTTTGCCCGCGTGGCTTCACTGACCGAGCGGCCATCAGGCACTAAGGTGCATCTCGAAATTCTCTCCGGTGACCCTCGTGAGCATGCCGAGGCCACGCGGTGAGAAGGCAGCTCACAGTCGACTTCAACAGAGTCATTGACGGCGATTTCATCAGGGCCAATGCCCGCCGAGCGGCTCCAGATACCCTGCTTGAGGTTGGCTCGACGATCACCGTCGGCGACGACGATTGGGGTGTCGTGCCGGCCGACGTCGTCGAGTACAACCCTGACTCTGGCTCGCTCATCTTGCGGCTTCTCGGCGAATTGGTCGACGAGCGCGTCGGGTAGGTCTTCGAGCGGATGTGTGTTCGTGGTTCTGCGAGAGGTTCGCGGTAGGCCTGAGCGTTCCGCGACCCACGGGGAGTGTCTCGAATCAGACGGGCTGTGACCGCATCCAGTCGAGGAACCAGCGACCGAACTCACGGTGGAGGCTTCGCACCCAACTCGCACTTTCGGCTCCCTCTTTCCAGAAGCCGATAAAGCGGTCATCCCGGTAGTCCGACTGGAAGTGGAACACGCCATTGCGATATCGCCGTAGTAGCTCCACAAGCGGTTTGCCGTCAGTCGAGCCACGTAGTTCGTCGATCTGGTCGTCTTGCAACTTGAGTTTCTCCCACCCTTCGAGAACTACGTACAAACAGCCGTACCACAGCGACATGTACGTCTCCAGCTTCGTTCCACCGTCGTCTTCGATCCTCGCTCGCGCGGCATCGCCGAGCTGCCTGTCGAACTCGAGGCGCATGGTCTCGGCCTGGACGAAGTAACGATGGAGTGCAAATACCTTCATGGATTCTGCGTCCACTCTCACCATCTCCTCTCGTTTACGGACAACCGACGCGCGTAGATGATGTCAGCAGCGAAGGCACCCGGCCGCTCTGTGAGTAGTCGACCCGCGTGTGTGGGACCGCACCGCCATGCTCGATCCGATCGTTGGCGAACGCGGCGCGCAACGAACCGGTTACGGTCTCTATAGATGAGCGACGTCGAATCCGTACAAGCCCCGTCGTCGGCCGGCCGGGCCAGTCGCCGGCCAACGATCGTCGCGGCCGTGGCACTGGCGGTTGCAGTCCTTTGCGGCGCTGTCTCGGTCGTTGCCCTCGTTCGAGCAAGCGGAACTCGTGATGATCTCGAGGCGACCAGCTCAAGCCTTCGGCAACTGGAGAGTGATTTCAAGGGGGAGCACCAACGTCGCCTTGACCTGGAAGGACAGCTCGGCGACCTTACGGCCACCGTCCAGTCGGTCAGCGAAGATTTGTCGACCGCATCGGCGACAGCGTCGAGTATTGACTCATACCTCCAAACCGCAGACCTTGCTGGTGCAATCTCCCAGCTCGGCAGTACGAACTCGGAGCTAGCGCAGCGCCTCGATGACCTCGTCAATTGTGTGAACGACAATGTCGATGCGATTTCGCGGCGTGGGCAGCTCAGCTTTTGCGGATAGGTCGGCGGGCCTTCGATTGAACGGTGATCGCTGCCGAGGTCGCTCAGAGTTGAACGGACTGGAGCTCAACGCTCGACACTGACCAGCTTGCCGAACACGGCCCGCGTCCAGCCGTTGATGCGACCGTGGGCGTTTCCGATTTGGACTCTGCCGTCGGGGCCGACGGCTTTCACGAAATGAAGGTACTCAGTCCCTTTGACCTTGCAGAGCACGATGTCGCCGGGTACAACCTCGTCGGCCCGAGCCGGCTCGACGGTGCACAGGTCGCCCGAGTTGATCTTGCCCGCCATCGAGTGGCCTCGCGGTCGGAACGAGACGGTCTCACCTTCGAGTAGCCGTTCGATGTGTGCTGTAGCCCAGCCCATCGCTCGAATCTACGGGGCCGCGCTATCGCCGTGACCATCAATTTGCCGAGGTTGTGCTGCGCCTGAGCCGAAATCGCCTCTGTATTGGTTCAGAAAACTTTCACCCACTTGTGGCGCGAGCTGTCCGTTGGAGGGTGGTGTAAAGAGTCGAACGATTGCTGGAGGTGGTCCAGATGCCCAGGCGCGCTAACCGTGACACGGTGCCCGATTTCCTTGCCGTCGAGGAGGCGGCGTCGGTCCTCCGCATTGGCCGGTCGTGCGCCTACGACCAGGCCCGAGAGTTCGTGGCCACTGATGGCGCGTCGGGCCTGCCGGTCGTCCGAATCGGCCGGTTGCTCCGCGTGCCCCGAGCCGCGCTCGAGCAAATGGCCGGCGGACCAATCTCGTGGCCAATCGACGACGAGACCGCGTCAATCGCGCCAGTGACACCGGTCAGCAGCCGACCACCAGCTTCCCGAAAGCATTCCCGACCCACCGGCCAACGCTCCCTGCAATTCCCCGCGTAGGTCGCCATGAACGAACTTCCCGCCACCGAACCAGTCGACACATCGCCAATAGACGAGTGCACAGCGGCGCGAGTGAGCGGCGGTGTGTCGTGACCGTGCGGGTGACCACCTTGAAGGGAGCGGACGCCGGCGCCTACTACGTGGAGCAACTCCCGAACTACTACCTGCAATCAGGAGAGCCTCGCGGTCTGTGGCACGGCAAAGGCGTGACGATGCTCGGCCTCCGTGACGAGGTGGAAGACGAACACTTCCTCGCCGTGATGGCCGCCATGGACCCGGCACGACCGGATCGACACCTCGGCCGCCGGTACGACGACACGTCGGTGCGCGGCTTCGATGTGACTACGTCGGCGCCGAAGTCCGTGTCCCTGTTGTTCGCACTCGGTGATGACGAGGTTCGCCGCGCTGTGCTCGACGCTCACGACACGGCCGTGCAGACCCTGGCAAAGTGGATCGAGGACCACGCACACACCCGCTATCGCATCGGCGGCGAAGTCGCTGTCGTCGATGCCATCGGCATCGTTGCTGCCGCGTTCCGCCAGCACACCAGCCGAGCGCTCGACCCCCAGCTGCACACCCACCTGGTGATCGCCAACCGAGTCAAGTCGCCGGACGGTCGATGGCTGGCCCTCGACGCCCGCCTGATCAAGCACGACCAGCGAACCCTGTCGGCCCTCTATCACGTGGCGCTGCGGTCCGAGCTGACGGCCAGCCTCGGAGTGCGGTGGAACACTCCCGAGCACGGCATTGCCGAGATCACCGACATGCCCGAGGCGCTGCTCGCCGAGTTCTCCACCCGCACCGGCGCCGTAGCACGGCGCATCGAGGAGAAGCTCGACCGATTCATCACCACCATGGAACGCGACCCAACGCCTCGAGAACGATGGAAGTTGGACCGCGAAGCGGCGATCGACAGTCGCCCAGCCAAGGTCAAAGGGGTCGATGCGGCAAGCCTGCACCAGGCGTGGGCCGAGCAAGCGGGGGCGCTCGGCTTCGACCCGCCAACCGTCGTGGCGAACTCGATCGACCACGTCGTCGGACGGGATGACATCAACCCGCATCAAACGGCACAGATCGCACATGCAGCAATGAAGGCGATGGCCGAGAAGCAATCAACGTGGCGGCCCACCGAGCTGCAACGAGAGCTGGCTGCGCAGGTGCCGACAGACACCACCTTGCCAGCTCGTGATTTAGTGGCATGGCTCGACGGCGTCGCCGACTACGTCGTGCGTAGCCATTGCGTCGACATCTCCAAGCCAGTGCCTGCCGGCGCGCTGATGCGCAAGGACGGTCGACCGGTGACCGAGTCCGTCGTCGAACGGGCGTTGACGACGCAGGCGATCCTCGATCAAGAAGCTGCGCTGGTCAGGTGGGCGGATCGACGGCTGCGCTATGTCGGTGTGGACAACCCGGCCGCAATCAACCAAGCCGGTCTCGACCTGAACATCGCCCAGGCCGACGCCGCCGCAGCAGTTGCCGGCACCGACGACCTGGTGTTTGTGGTCGGCCCGGCCGGCACCGGCAAGACCACGGCGCTTGCACCCGCAGTCGCCCAACTACGAGCAGAAGGCCG
>JANPBZ010000040.1:0-26473 GCA_031430695.1 Ilumatobacteraceae bacterium | reverse complement strand
TTGGAGAACACCAATCGATGTCCGCGAATCGTGAGTTGGCGAGGCATGAAGTTGTCGCCGGCCTGGAACGATGCGAGTCGTGGGAAGTCGGCGAAGCTGGTGTTGGCGGCCAGCACGAGGATCAGCATCGTGCCGGCTTGCAATGCGTAGAACAGCACATGACCGAGTGAGGTCTCGCCGTAGACGAGCTTGCCGACCTGTGAGATGACGGACGGCACGCCATCGTCGTACGGCATCGCGTGCGTTCGTGCGGCCAGCATCGACAGGCCAAGGAACATCACGGCAAGCAGAGACCCCATCACGACCAATGTCTTGCGGGCGTTCTTCCATGCCGGTGCCCTGAAGGCCGGCACGCCGTTGGAGATCGCCTCGACGCCGGTGACCGCCGCGCCGCCTGAGCCGAATGCCTTGAGGACCACGAACGCGGTCGCTCCCATCAGCAGGCCGTTGCCTTGGTGGGTGCCGAGCACAACCATGCCCTCGTCGTTGGTCGCACCTCGCCCAAGCGAGGAAGTGAGTTCGCGCACGACCCCCACCCCGATGAGAACGAACATGTTGACGACGAAGAAGTACGTCGGGACGGCGATCATCCTCCCGGACTCCTTGGTGCCACGCAGGTTGCCGTAGGCGATGAACAAGACGAAACCGATTGCGATCCAATGCTTGAAGGGCGAGAGCGAGGGAAATGCCGATGCGAGCGCATCGCTGCCGGCGGCGACCGACACCGCGACCGTGAGGATGTAGTCGATGAGCAGGGAAACGCCGGCGAACTGAGCCGGAAGAAGCCCGAAGTTGTCGCGGGTGACGATGTACGCGCCACCCGCGGACGGGTAGGCCTTGATCGTCTGGCGATACGACAGGATCAGGAATCCCAACACCACGAGCACCGCAATTGTGACCGGCGTGACGAGCGAGAAGGCTGCGAGCCCAATGACCGGAATGAGCACACGGAGGATCTCCTCGGTCGCGTACGCACACGACGAGAGGTTGTCGGATGCGAAAACTGCAAGCGCCGTCGGATTGCCGAGGGTCTCGTGCTCCAGCCGATCGGTGGGCAGCGGCGGCCCGAGCACCTTGTTCTTCAGCCGGTACCCCATCGGCTCCGGGATCGACGGAACAGTCGACGCGGCGGGCGGTGGTTCCGACACCGGGGCAGGGGTTACGCGGAGATCGTCTTCAAGGAGCACATCATCACTCAACCCGGCAGCCGATACCGGTGCCGTCTAGGCAACGAAAAGATCGATCGAGTCGTTGTTAAGACCGCGTCAAGACGGTTCGAATCGATAACCGATGCCGGGTTCGGTGATGAAATAACGAGGCTGACCGGGGTCGGGTTCGAGCTTGCGGCGGATCGCTGCGAGGTGCACGCGCAGGTAGTTCGTTTCGCTTTCGTACTGCGGTCCCCACACGTCCTGGAGCAACTGTCGTTGGGTGACCAAGCGGCCGGGATTGCGGACGAGCCGCTCGACGATCTCCCACTCTGTCGGGGTGAGGTGCACCGGCTCGCCGTCGCGCGTCACGCGTCGATTGACCATGTCGACGGCAAAGTGCGCGGTCTCGACCACGGGTTCCTCGGGTGCGGGGTGATGGCGGCGCAAGGTCGCGCGCAATCGTGCCAGCAGTTCGTTGATGCTGAACGGCTTGGTGACGTAGTCGTCGGCGCCGGCGTCGAGCGCCGCAACCTTGCTGGCGTCACTGTCGCGAGCCGACAGCACGATGATCGGAATCGACGTCCAACCACGCAGGCCGCGGATCACGTCGACACCGTCCATGCTCGGCAGTCCGAGATCCAACAGCACCAGGTCTGGCACACTCGCTGCAGCTTCGATCAGTGCCTCCTCGCCCGTGGCAGCCAAGACGACGTCGTAGCCGTGAGCGCGAAGGTTGATGTCGAGTGCCCGCCGGATCTGGACTTCGTCGTCGACGACCAGGATGCGGGTCATGACTCCACCTCGTCGGCGATCTGCATTCGGATGGTCATGGTCAGACCGCCGCCGGGGGTGTCGTCGATGCTGAGGCGGGCACCCATTGCCTCGATGAAGCCCTTGGCGATGGCCAGTCCGAGCCCAACCCCGGCGTCGTTCGATCGATCACCGAGTCGCTGGAACGGAAGAAAGATCCGTTCGCGTTCGTTGTGCGGAATACCCGGGCCCCGATCGACGACTCGCAGATCGATCGCGCTTCCGATTCGGCCCGCTTGCACCTTCACGGCACTGCCGGCGGGCGACCACGCCACAGCATTCGAGACCAGATTCGCGACCGCTCGTTCGAGCAGTGCTGCATCGGCGAGCACCGTCGGCAGAGAGTCGGGTACATCGACCTCGACGCGACCCGGTGGAGCAGCAAGACCTGAGAGTGCCGCCGCGACCACTTCCTCCAATGCCACTGATCGCAACGTGAGATCCAAGGCGCCGACCTGCAAGCGGCTCATGTCGAGGAGGTCGCGGACCATGCGATCGAGCCGGTCGGCGGCGTCGTCGATGTCGACGAGCAACAGGCGGCGATCGGACTCGGAGAAGGTTGCATCTGTGTGCAACAGACCCGATGCCGATGCCTTGATCGTGGCCAGCGGTGTGCGGAAGTCGTGCGAGACCGCCTGCAGCAGTGCTGTACGCAACGCGTTCGCCTCGACCAACAGGTCGGCGTTGGCGGCATCGACGCGGAGTCGCCGCGCCTCGACCGCCATCGCCAGCTGATCGGCGAATGCTCGCAGAACTTCCAGCTGTTCAGGCCGTAAGGCGTTGTCGGACACGACGAGCCGAAGCTTTCCATCGGCAGAGAGGTCGATTGACGTGCCCTCGGTGGGGTTGAGGAGTTCGGGATGGCCCGACACGTGTGTTGGCCACCACTCCTGGCCCGTCAGTTCGAACACCGATGCCGACGCCAATCCGAACGTAGCTCGCAGCTGTTCGAGCAGGTCGGGAAGGGGGTCGTGGGCGCCAACGAGCGTTGCGGCCGACCGAGCCAATGCCGCAGCCTCCGCCCGAGCAGCTGCGGCTTCGCGGGACCTCCGGGCGGCGCGATCGACGAGGAAACTGACAACGACGGTCACCAGCACGAAGACCGTGAGCGCCACGACGTTCTGGGCATCGCCCACCGTGACAGTGTGCAGCGGTGGCGTCAGGAACCAGTTGGTCAGCCCGAAGGCGCCAACAGAAGCGACCAGGCCCGCCCGCACGCCGCCCAGCGCGGCGACCGCCATGACCAGGCACAGATCGAACATCAATGCCGACCCGACCGACACGTGTCGTCGCGCCGAGACGAGGATCGCCGTCAAGAGCGGCAGCCCAAGAATGCACAGCGCCCATGCAGCTGACCGCATCCGTCGTGGCCGGGCCGGGCCGGACCGACCGGTCCGAAGCGGTTCGACCGGCTGATCGGCGATGTCGGTGGCGACGATGTGGACGTCGACGGAGCCGATCCCGTCGATGAGTTCGCTGATGACGGACGACCCCTTCGGGGATTCGAGATTGCGAGGGACGGCGCCGATCACCAGCTGCGTTGCCTGCTCGACGCGTGCGAAGGCGGCCAGCGCCTGGGCGACGTCGTCGCCGATGATCTCTCGATAGGCACCACCGAGACCGACCAAGAGCCCACGCTGACGCTCGAGGTCACGACCCGGAGTATGTCCCGCACTGACCACGTGAACGCCGACCAACTGGGCGCCGGTGCGGCCGGCGATCCGTGCGGCGCGGCGCACCAGGCGATCGCCTCCGTGCCCACCGAGCGCAACGACCACCCGCTCGCGCACGCTTCGTGTGTCATCCGGATCATCCGAGAGCAGTTGTCGCTCGATCTGCTCCTCCACTCGATCGGCGAGCCACAACAGGCTGAGTTGGCGCAGCTTGCCGAGCACTTCGGGACGGAAGACGTTGGCCAGTGCGATGTCGACCTGGTCGGGCGGATAGATGTGTCCATGGGCGAGCCGTCGACGAAGTGCCTCAGGGCTCATGTCGACGAGTTCGATCTGATCAGCGCCGCGCACGACCGAATCTGGCACCGTTTCGCTGGTCACCGTGCCTGTGATACCGGCAACGATGTCGCTCATCGACTCGAGGTTGGAGATGTTGACGGTCGTGATCACGTCGATACCGTCACTCAGCAATTCCTCCACCGAATCCCATCGGCCGCAGCGAGCGTCGATGCGATGGGCAAGATTGTCGACGAGCACCACCTGAGGCCGCCGCTGCCGCAAGGCCTCGACGTCCAACTCGGGAACACCGCTGGGGCCTTGCGCCGTCGGTGCGCGCTCCAACCCGGCGACGATCGTCGCGATGCCTTGGCGAGCCGTGTCGTCGAGCAGGCCAACAACGACGTCAGCGCCTCGACCGGCACGACGCACGCCTTCCTCGAGCATGGCGTGGGTCTTGCCGACGCCCGGCGCAGCCCCGAGGTACACCCGGAGCCGACCTCGTGCCATGCCGCACAGTCTTGTCGACGTGGCCAGCAGCTCCTGCTAGTCGCGCTTTCGGATGTTGGCCCATTCGTCGCGCAGGCCGACGGTGCGATGGAAGATCATTGGCGTCACCGGATCGTGGGCGAAGTAACCGAGCCGCTCGAACTGCACGACCGAGCCCGCGGGTGTCTCGGACAACGCTGGCTCGACCTTGCAGTCGGTCAGTAGCTCGCGAGAGTTGGGATTGAGGTCGTCGAATGGATCGCCTGTCGCCTCGCCCGGCACCTCGGCCGAGAACAACCGCTCGTACAGCGCAACCGTGGCATCGACCGCATGCGCGGCCGAGACCCAGTGCATGGTGGATTTCACCTTGCGGCCATCGGGGGCATTCCCGCCCGAGGTGGCCGGATCGTAGGTGCAGTGCACCTCGGTCACATTGCCTTCGTCGTCCTTCACGCAGCCGGTGCACGTGACGAAGTATGCGGACCGCAGTCGCACCTCACGGCCGGGGGTGAGCCGGAAGTATTTCGGCGGGGCGTCTTCCATGAAGTCGTCGCGTTCGATGAACAACACCTTCGAGAACGGCACGAGGCGAACCCCGTCGTCGGGATTCTCCGGATTGTTGACGACTTCGTGATGCTCGACCACCGGGTTGCCCTCGGCGTCGTCCGGCCAATTGATGATCACCAGTTTCAGAGGTCGCAGGACAGCCATCCGTCGCAGTGACGCTTCGTTGAGTTGGCGACGGATGAACGACTCCAACAGCTCGATGGAGTGGCGGCTGTTGGTGCGAGTCACCCCGGTGTAGCTGCAGAAGGCTCGGATCGCTTCGGCCGGGTAGCCGCGCCGTCGCAACCCGCGAAGCGTCGGCATGCGCGGGTCGTCCCACCCGTCGACAACACCGTCGGCCACAAGCCGTGCCAATCGGCGCTTCGAGGTGATGGTGTGGGTGAGTTCGAGCCGGGCGAATTCTGTCTGTCGTGGCTGGTCGCCGGGAAGGGGCAGATGGCTGAGGTACCAGTCGTACAGGGCGCGGTGACTGTCGAATTCGAGGGTGCACAACGAGTGTGTCACGCGCTCGATCGCGTCGCTCTGGCCGTGCGCCCAGTCGTATGTCGGGTAGATCACCCATTCGTCCCCGGTGCGCCAGTGGTGCCCGCGGCGAATGCGGTACATCACCGGGTCGCGCAGTTGCATGTTCTCGTCCTGCATGTCGATCTTGGCGCGCAGCACGTGTGATCCGTCGGCGAGCTCGCCAGAGCGCATCCGTCGCAACAGATCGAGGCTCTCCTCGATCGGACGATCGCGATGAGGGCTCTCTACACCCGGCTTGCCATAGCCGCCGCGCTGCACCGAGATCGTTTCGCCATCCTGGTCGTCGACGTATGCCAGTCCCTTCGACACGAGATGTTCGGCCCACAGGTACAGCTGCTCGAAGTAATCGGAGGCGTACAAAGGCTCACCCGGAGGGAACCCGAGCCAGGTGAGGTCGTCGATGATCGACCCGGCGAACTCGATGTCTTCGGTGTCGGGATTGGTGTCGTCGAATCGCAGATTGCACACACCGCCGAATTCGGCGGCAACACCAAAGTCGACGCAGATCGCCTTGGCGTGACCGAGGTGCAGATAGCCGTTGGGCTCCGGCGGGAACCGAGTTTGAACGCGACCGCCAAAGGTGCCGGCTTCGTTGTCGGCACGCACGAGATCGCGAACGATGTCGAACCCGATGCCAGTGTGGTTGTCGCCGGTGCTGATGTCGCTCGTACTCATGGGTCAGACATTCTTGTCGTGGAACATGTGGAATCCACGAACGTATCGGGGTTCACCTGGATACCGTCGACACCGTGGATTCTGTGGTGGTCAAGCCACTGCTGCGCGGTTGGTCACATGTGCTCGCGTTCACTGTGGTCGCGGTGCTCGGGATCATCATGACGTCCGTCGCCGGAGCGTCGTTCAGCGAGCGGATGTGGCTGGTCGTGTACGTCGCCGGCACGCTGACGATGTTCGGGGTTTCGGCGTTGTACCACTGCCTGCGTTGGCAGGATCGCGCCCGGTCGATCATGCGTCGCCTGGATCATTCGGCGATCTTCCTGGCGATCGCCGGCGCCTACACGCCGATCATGGCTGTGGCGCTGGACGGCTGGCAGAAAGTCGTGGTGTTGTGTGCGGCGTGGGGTGGCGCAATCGTCGGCATGACACTGGAGTGGTTGCCCTTCGAGGTGCCCCGCCCGCTGTTCACAGCGATCTACGTCATCGTCGGCTGGTCGGCCGCCGTCGCCTTCAACGAACTGAATCGCAACCTCGGCACGGTCGGGTTCGGGCTGGTGCTGTGCGGCGGACTGCTGTACACGGTCGGCGCGGTCGTGTACGCGCTCAAGCGGCCGAACCCGTGGCCGAGGGTGTTCGGGTTCCACGAGGTCTTCCACCTGTTCACAATCGCCGGAGCGGGTTGTCACCTCGCCGCGATCGCGTTCTACGTCGTGCCCTTGATGTGAGCGCGGGTCATGTGATGGCTGCACGCTTGTAGTCGCGGCGAGCGGCCAGCATCGATGCGGCCGATATGGCGAGCAGCGCGAATGCGAGACCGAGCTCCAATGTGCCATTGCCGCCGTCTGGGTCCCAACCGGTGAGTACCTCGATCCATTCACGGGTGAACAGCGTCAGAACGAACAGGGCCAGGCCGATGCCGGCGGTGATCGCTTCGAACCAGAATCGGGCGGGTAGGTTTCGATGCATCTCCGCAGCCTATGAGTCCGGGCCGGTCGGGTGACAGGATTCAGACCATGCCGACCGTTGATCCGAAGTTCCTGAGTCAGATGCGGTACCGCTGCATCGGCCCGACCCGTGGCGGGCGGGTGGTGGCCGTGGCCGCCGACCCGAAGCGCCAGTCCGTCTTCTACTTCGGCGCCGTTGCCGGTGGCGTGTGGAAGAGCAACGACGCCGGCCAGTTCTGGGAGAACGTGACGGATGGCTTCCTCACCACCGGATCCATCGGCGCGTTGGCCGTCGCACCGTCCGACGGGAACGTCATCTACGCGGGCACAGGCGAAACGACGATCCGCATCGACGTCACCCACGGTGACGGCGTGTACAAGTCGACCGATGCCGGCGTGACCTGGCGTCACATCGGCCTGCCCGAGTCGCGTCACATCGGAGAGATTCGCGTCCACCCCGACGATCCCGACCTCGTGTACGTCGCCGCCCTCGGCCACGCTTCGAAAGACAACCCCGAGCGCGGGCTCTACCGATCCAGAGACGGTGGCGAGAACTGGGAGCTCGTGCTGCATGTCAGCGAACGCGCCGGAGCCGTCGACGTTTCGTTGGACCCCAACAACCCGCGAATCATCTTCGCCACCATCTGGCAGACCCGCCGCACGTTCTGGTCGATCGACAGCGGTGGCCCCGATAGCGGCCTCTGGCGTTCCCGAGACGGCGGCGACACGTGGGAGAACATCAGCCACAACCACGGCATGCCCGACGGCATCCTCGGCAAGATCGGTGTCGCGGTGTCGCCGGCACGCTCCGGTCGCGTGTTCGCGGTAGTCGAGGCCGAGGGCCGCAAGCGCGGCCTCTACCGCTCCGACGACATCGGCGAGACCTGGGAGAAGGTGTCGTCGAATCCCGACCTCTGCTGGCGCCCGTGGTACTACCAGCACGTCATCGCCCACCCCACTGATGCCGACGAGGTGTTCGTCATGAACATGAAGGCATGGCGATCGATCGACGGCGGCAAGACGTTCAACGAGTTCCACACGCCGCATGGCGACAACCACGCGCTATGGATCGACCCGACGAATCCCGACCGCATGATCGGTTGCGACGACGGCGGCGCCTGGGTGTCGTTCAACGCCGGCGAGTCGTGGTCGACGATCTACAACCAGCTGACCGCGCAGTTCTACCATGTGGCCACCGACGACCAATTTCCGTACATGGTGTACGGCTCGCAGCAGGACAACTCGAGCATCGCTGTGCCCAGCCACAATGGTCTCGGCGCGATCAACTGGGCCGACTGTTATGCGCCCGGCACTGCCGAGAGCGGGTACGTGGCACCCAAGCCCGGTGACCCGAACATCGTGTATGTGGGTGCCATCGGCAGCTCGCCCGGAGGCGGCGAATCGCTGCAGCGCTACGACCACAGAACCAAGCAGGTTCAGCTCGTCAACGTGTGGCCGGAGGCCTACCACGATGGCAACACCGCTGAGGTCCGATTCCAATGGACCTACCCGATCGTGTTCTCACCCCACGACAGCAACGTGCTGTACACCGGTGGCAACAAGGTGTTCCGCACGATGGATGAGGGACACAGCTGGGAGACCATCAGTCCCGACCTCACGTACGCCGACCCCGACACGATGGGGGTATCCGGACCTCTGACCATGGACACCGCCGGCGCGGAGATGTATGCGACGATCTTCTCGTTGATGGTGTCGGCCCATCAGCAAGGTGTGCTGATGGCCGGGTCCGATGACGGACTGGTGCACGTGTCGACGAACGACGGCGGCGACTGGGCCAACGTCACGCCAGTCGACCTCCCGAAGTTCTCTCAAGTCACGATGATCGCCGAGTCACCTCACACATCTGGCACGGTCTACATGACCGCGGCCCGCCACAAGATGGGCGACTACACGCCGTACGTCTACAAGACCACCGACCTCGGCACGACGTGGACCCGGATCGAGGCGGGGTTGCCGCAGCACGAGTTCTGCCGCGTCATTCGCGAGGATCCGATCCGGCAAGGTCTGCTGTATGTGGGCACCGAGCTCGGCATCCACGTGTCGTTCGACGACGGCGCTACCTGGCAGTCGCTGCAGTGCAACCTTCCCATCACGCCCATCTACGACTTCGTGGTGAAGAACACGGACCTCGTCGTGGCGACGCACGGGCGCTCGTTCTGGATCCTCGACGACCTCACGCCGCTCCACCAGATGCGCGACGACCTGTTCGCATCCAGCCGCTATCTCATCAAGCCACGCGATGTCGTTCGTATACCTCCGCACATCGCCGCTGCATGGGGAGGTACGCCGGGCGGCAAGAACTACCACGTGACGACCGGGCAGAACGCCACGTTCTACCTCGACGAGTTGGAGACAGGTCACGCTCGCAAGCGGGTGATCGATGCCGGCGACGATCTCGAACGAGGCGTTCGCATCATGTACTTCCTCGATCAATCCGCAGTCGGCGAGGCGACCCTCACCATTCGAGAGGGTGATGGCAGCGATGCCGACGCCGCGGAGATCCAAACGTTCTCGAGCTTCATTCCCGCCGACAAGAAGGATCGCCAAGGGCTGTACATCAGCGCCGCCGCCGGCATGAACACCTTCCAATGGCCGATGAACTATCCGGACGGCGTGAAGATGGTCGACACCGAGTTCCACAAGCCACCAAGTGGACCGCTCGCCAAACCCGGGACATATCAGGCGACCCTGTCGGTCGGCGACTGGTCGATGACCCAGTCGTTCGCGCTGCTCAAGGATCCCCGCGGTGCGGTGACCGACGCCGACCTGGCCGAGCAGTTCGACTTCCAGCTACGGATCCGCGACAAGTTGTCGGAGATCGTCACAGGCGTGAATACGATCCGGTCGTTGAAGCGGCAGCTCGGCGACTGGGTCCAGCGCCTGGCCGGCAACGAGACGACGAACGCTGTCATCGCTGAGGCCCAGGCAGTCTCGGAGCGGCTCGAGGCGGTCGAGGCCGAGCTCGTCCAGGCCGAGTTCACATCCGACGGCGACACGCTGAACTACCGGGAAAAGCTGTTCGAGAAGCTCAGCGCGCTGGCACCGGTCGTCGGTAGCGCCGATACGCGTCCGACCATCCAGTCCTATGCCGTGTATCAGAAGCTCGCCGGCCAGGCCGACGAAAAGTTGTCGGTGTTGAAGGTGCTGATCGACGGAGATCTCGAGCGCCTGAACGGTCAGTTGGGCGGACTCGGTGTGAGCATCATCGGCGTCTCAGGTAGCTAGTCGGCGCAATCGGTCGATTCGCTTGTCCCACATGCCTGCGGTATCGAGGATCCACCCGACCGCAGCGGCCAGCGGCTGCGGTGTCACCCGATACCGGACCTCGCGGCCGGCGCGCTCGTGATCGAGCAAGCCTGCGGCTTCCAGCACCTGCAAGTGCTTGAGGATCGCCTGGCGAGTCAGTGGTGTCGTTTCGGCGAGCACCGTGGCGGTCGTCGGCCCCTTGGTCAGCAGACGCTCGACGAGCAGTCGTCGTGTCGGGTCGGCGAGCGCACCGAACAGCGAGTCGAGCGCGCCGCTGCCTGCCTTGGCCGTCACGCCATCACGGTGGAGTGCAATGCCATCAACCACAACGAGACCATCCTCACGTCCCACGACACCGAGGTCGAGCACGACATCGCCGTGGTCGACCTGGCACCAGTGAACTGTTCAACACAACCCAAGGGAGCGGTCATGTTGGTCCCCACCGTCGTCGAGAGCACCAGTCGCGGTGAACGCGCCCACGACATCTACTCACGGCTCCTCGTCAATCGAATCGTGTTCCTCGGCGCAGCAATCGACGACAACGTCACCAACCTCGTCGTCGCCCAACTACTGCATCTGGAGAGCGAGAATCCCGACGCCGACATCGCGATCTACATCAACAGTCCGGGAGGCGACATGAACGGGCTCTTCGCCATCCACGACACGATGCGCTACATCAATCCCGATGTGGCGACGATCTGTGTCGGACAGGCGGCATCCGCTGCAGCCGTCCTGCTGGCGGCGGGCACTCCCGGCAAGCGATATGTGCTCCCCAACGCCCGGGTGCTGATCCACCAACCTCACGGCGGCGCGCAGGGACAGTCGACCGACATGGAGCTGGCCGTGGCCGAAATGGTCGAGATGCGCCGTCGGATGGTCGAGATCCTGGTCGATGCCACAGGACAGACCGCCGAACGCATCATCGCCGACATCGATCGCGATTACATCGTGCGTGGCGACCAGGCCATTGCGTACGGACTGGTGGATCACGTCATCGACCGCCGGCAACTGCCCAATCCCACGAAGGCGATCGCCGCCGCCTGACGGTCGCTGCAACGGGCGTGGGATGATGGGACCATGCTCGATCATCTGTCCATCCAATGTTCGGATACTGCTGCAAGCGCCTCCTTCTACGACGCAGTGCTCGCACCGCTCGGAGGTACTCGCGTCATGGACTTCGGCCCGGTCATCGGGTACGGCGTGCCGCCGATGCCTGATTTCTGGATCGGTCCGAATCAGACCGGCGAAGGGTTCAAGGAGTCGCACATCGCCTTCTCGGCACCGGATCGCGAGGCCGTGCGATTGTTCTTCACCGCTGCGATCGCGATAGGCGCCGAGGTGCTGCACGAGCCGCGTCTGTGGCCCGAGTACCACCCGAACTACTACGGCGCCTTCGTGCGCGACCCCGATGGCAACAATGTCGAGGCAGTCTGCCACTCGCCCGAATAGAGGGCTCCGCTACGTGCCGGCGAGCGCAGCCACCACGGGTGCGAACTCGTCCATGTTGCGTTGGGCGATGGTCACATAGCTGATTCCCAGCTGCTCGCGGCGGGCGACGATCGTGTCGCAGATCTCGGCGACGCTGCCGAACAGGCCATGCGGATGGCTGAGTAGTTCATCTGTGCTCACGCCATACCGCTCTGCCATCGGTTCCATCTGCGAGGCGACGTCGTCGCCGACGGCAACGAAGTAGGCGCCAATCTCGAGCTCGATCTGATCGAACCGATCACCGGCGCCCTCGCGTACCCATCCGATCTTCTCGCGCGTCACGTCGAGACCCGATCCGGCGACACTCGCCGCGCCGAGCTTGCCAGTGGAGTTGTTGAAATTGAGGCTGACGATGTCTGCCTCACGCCCGGCGAGTCGCAGGATCCGCGGCGCGCCGCCTCCGATCATGATCGGAGGATGCGGCTGTTGGACCGGCAGCGGGCGGCCGGCAAAGCCATGAACGTTCACGTGGGTTCCGCTGATGTTGATCGGATCACCGTTCCAGTGGGCGCGCATGAGGTTGATGTATTCGGCCAGACGCGAGATGCGGGTGCCGGGAGAGTCCATCGGTATGCCGAGACCGTCGTACTCCGCTGCGGTCCAGCCGGCCCCGAGGCCAACTTCCAGCCGGCCACCGGAGAGCATGTCGAGCGTTGCCAGCTCCTTGGCCAGAACGACCGGATGATGGAAGTCGCAGGCGAACACGCGGCAACCGACTCGCAGCGTGGAGGTGATTGCCGCTGCCATCGCGATCGACGTCAACGGCGCAACGTCGATCGGGCGATGGCTCATCTCGGTGGCGATGTCGCCGGGCCCGAAATAGTGGTCGGACGTGAACAGCGTGGAGTACCCGAGTTGCTCGGCTCGACGTACGGTTCCGAACCAGTCGTCGGCCGACGATGCCTCGAATGCTTGCAGCCCGAAGCGAAATGGACGGGTTGTGATGGCGCTACCCACCTTCCTGTGTCAACTGATCTGCGGGCACGAATCGTGGCAGCGCCTGACCGGTGTTTGCGGTGACTCCACCGTCGACTGGCAGTGCGACGCCCGTGATGAACGAGGCAGCCGGAGAGGCGAGAAAGACAATGGCCTCTGCCACCTCAGCCGCTGCCGCCCAGCGCTGCATGGGCACGACGCGGCGCAACAACTCATAGCGGTCTGGGTGCGACTCCGACAGGTGATCGGTCATGCCAGTGAGGGTCGGCCCGGGGCACACGGCATTGACCCTGATCCCGTCGGCAGCAACGTCGATGGCCACACTCCGTACCAAGTTGATCGCCCCAGCTTTGGCTGCTGCGTACGGCCAACGTATGGGCTCGCCAGCGAGCCCGGTGTTGCTGGCCGTGACGACGATGGCACCACCACCGGCTCGACGCATCGCCGGCACGGCGTAGCGCATGCCGAACACGACGGACCGCAGGTTGACGTCGAGCGATCGTTCCCAGATCTCGAGGTCGATCGTGTCGATCTCGCCGGACGCCCTGACGCCCGCATTGAAGACGGCAACATCGAGACGGCCGTAGGTGCGCTCGGCCAGTCGCACCATCGCCTCATTGTCGGAATCCGATGCGGCGTCGGCGACCATGGTGGTGACTCGCTCCGTACTGCCGAGTGCCGCTAAGGCATCGGCGCTGATATCGGTGGCGACGACCGATGCACCCCGGTCGAGCAACGCATGAACCGTGGCCAGGCCGATGCCGGAAGCTGCACCCGTGACAATCGCGACGGGTGTCCATGGGTCGCTCATCTCCAGCATCTTGCCGCACGGCGCGACGCGGACACCTACGCTGACGACTTGTGCGCTTCGGAGCGGTCTTTCCCACGACGGAGATCGGCAATGATCCGATCGCAGTACGCGACTTCGCCCAAGCCGCAGAATCCCTCGGATATGTGCGGCTGACCGCGTACGACCACGTGCTCGGTGCCGAGCATGCCGATCGCACGCCACCGTTGACAGGCCCGTACACCCAGCACGATCCCTTCCATGAGCCGATAGTGCTGTTCGGCTACCTCGCCGGTCTGACGTCGACGATCGATCTGGCCACCGGCGTGCTGATCCTCCCTCAGCGACAAGCGGTGCTGGTCGCCAAGCAGGCAGCCGAGGTCGATCTGCTCTCCGGCGGTCGTCTGGTGCTCGGCGTCGGCACCGGTTGGAACCATGTCGAGTACACCGCGCTCGGCACGTCGTTCGGCTCCCGGGCTCGTCGGATGGAAGAACAGGTCGGCGTCCTTCGTGCTCTGTGGGGCGACGAGCTGGTCGACTTCAACGGCGAGTTTCATCACATCGATCGGGCGGCACTCGTGCCCCGCCCGTCTCGACCGATCCCGGTGTGGTTCGGCGGGTCGAAGCTTGGATCGTTGCGCCGCGCCGCGCGCATCGGTGACGGTTTCATCTTCGGTCGCAGCGGCCCGACCGTTGTCGAGGCGCTCACCACGCTTCGCTCGCTGCTGGTCGAGCAAGTCCGCGACCCGGCGACATTCGGGTCGGAGATGCTGATCGACTACGCGCTCGGCCCCGATACGTGGCACGAACACGCTGACGCGTTCGAACAGGCTGGCGGCTCGATCGTTTCGATGCGCGCGATGAGTACCGGATCGGCGTACATGAAGGTGCCGGTGCCGAACTTCTCGTCGCCCGCGCAGCATGTCGAAGCGCTGGAAGTGTTCATGCGCGAGATGGGCGAGAGGACGTGAGCGAACGGCTGATCTCACTCGCTGCAGCCACGGTGATCGATGTCGGGCCGGCAGAAGCTGTCGACGTTGCGGCCCAGGCAGGATTTGGTGGGGTGGGCATTTGGTTCGATCCGACAACGTGGGCGCCGTCCACGCCTCGTGTCATTGCCGGTCGGCTCACAGCCACCGGCATCGTAGCGCTCGACATCGAGCCCGTGATCTTCGGCCGCGGACCCGATCACGGCGAGGCGCTCATCGACGCTGCTGTCGAAATCGGCGCCCGCCACGTTCTTGTGGCCAGCGGTCCTGCTGGTCGCTCGGAGGTGGTCGAGCGTTTCGCGGCACTGTGCGATCGGGCCACGGGCTCTGCTGTGACACTGGTGCTCGAGTTCCTGCCGATCTTCTCGATCGGCTCGCTCGGCGCGGCGTTGAGTGTGGTCGCCGAGGCCGGGTATGCCAACGGCGCGGTGCTGGTCGATTCGCTGCACCTGGCCCGATCAGGCGGCACGCCGGCCGATCTGGTGAGTATCGCACCGCAGTTGCTGCCGTATCTGCAGATCGCCGACGCTCCTGCCGTCCTCGAGGACTCGTCGCTCGCCGGCCTGCGCGAGGAAGCGTTGTACGCCAGGCTGCTGCCAGGGCACGGTGACCTGCCGCTCGCCGACCTCCTGTCGGCAGTGCCCGACGTGCCCCTGTCGGTGGAGATGCGCTCGCGCCAGTTGATGATCGACTACCCGGATCCGCTCGAGCGGGCGCGGGCGGTACTCGCGGCCACGGAACAGAGTGTTTCGGGCCACCCCGGGCGGGCGTGAGACACTCGTCCGGGCGTTCAGCCGGCGCGAACCGGATCGTGGCCGTCCCAGCCGACGGCGGCCTCGCGGACCCTGCGGTACAGCCGTAACACGCTGTCGGCGGGTTCGTAGAGCTCGACGAGGTGACCCAGCTCGGCCCGGCCGTCGTGGAAGGCGAACTGCAGGCCGCTGGGCGTCGTCGCTTGCATCACGCATGGCATCCCTAGCGCTTCGAGTCTCGCCTGTTCGACAGGTAGCGATTCGACGAAGTGGGCCATGTGATGGAGGCCAGAGGCAGTGCCGACGCTGCGTTGAAGGGATGCAGGGCTGCTTTCGCCGAGTTGCACCAGTTCGACCTGTAGGTCGCCCCACTGGCCGTATGCGGAGGAGTGGTTGAAGACCGCCGGTCCACCGTCGTGAGTGGCTTCGAACGGTGGGTGGTGGCGGACGAAGAACGGCCCGGCGCCGAACCGCTGCGCGAACGTCGCCGCGGCTTTCTCGACATCGTCTACGGCGTAGGCAACTTGCACCGGCACTCCGAGCCGGATTTCCACGTTCAGTGGCCTCCGTTCAACCGGCGCGCTTCGGCCAACACGGCACGCATTTGATCGGCGCAATGGCGCACATGATCTTCACCGACCGCTGCGCCCTGCTGACAGACTTCGAGCGACCACGGCGCCGTCGTGCCCATCCGAAGCAGCATGGCAACGAACTCGGCGACATGCATCTCGCCGTCGCCCGGTGCGACGCGATTGAGCAGGCAGTCGTCCTTGTAGTCGTCGATCTGCGGCTTCATCGGGCCGTCGTTGATCTGGACGGCCATCACCTTGTCGACGGGGATCGCCTCGATCAGCGAAACGTCATTCGCACCGCGACGGTGATGCCAGATGTCGACACACACGCCGCCATTGGGCCGATCCGCTGCGCCGACGATGGCCATGGCGTCGGTGGCTGTGCGCACGTTCGTGAATGGCAGGAACTCGAGACCGACCTTCATCCCATGATCGGCGGCCCGATCGCAGACGGATCTGAACCGTTCGATCGCGATGTCGAGCGGGTGGTCGTACGGTCCGATCACCTGCAGATAGCGGCTGCCGAAGTGAGCGGCAAGCTGCCAGGCAAGGTCGAGGAAGCGCTCCGTGCGCTCACCGGCGGCACCGTCGATCTCCCAGATCTGGATGGCCTCGATCTCTGCCAAGACCACGTCGTGTCGATCCAACAGGGCCTGAAGGCGCGGCATCGTCATCCCGTCGGCCACCTGTCGCTCCCAATCGCCTACGTACAAGCCGATGCCGGCGATACCAGCGGCCGCGGCAGCGGCGATGCGGGCCTCGATGGGGTAGTGGCGGGCCAGCGTGAAATGGCTCATCACCAGATCGTCGACGCCGAGATCCTGGGCGCTACGGTCGGGTGACACGTGCAGAGTCTCGCATGTGTGCAAGGAGGAACCATGGGGTCACGACTCGAGGGCAAGATCGCCGTCGTCACCGGCGCAGCCAGCGGCATCGGGGAAGCCACCGCGATTCGTTTCGTCGAAGAGGGTGCATGCGTCGTCGTATCCGACATACAGGTCGAGGCGGGTCAGGCCGTCGTCGATCGATTGGGCGATGCCGCGCGATTCATCGCCACGGATGTCACCGACGAGGCACAGGTCGCGGCCGCAGTCGACTTGGCGATCGCGACATGGGGTCGACTCGACTGCATGTTCAACAACGCCGGCGTCGTCGGTGCCGTCGGTCCGATAGCCGACACGAGTGGCGACGCCTGGACCCGTACGATTGCCGTCCTGTTGCACTCGGTGTTCTACGGCACCAAGCACGCCGCGCGAGTCATGATCCCGATGCGGTCGGGGGTGATCCTTTCGACGACCAGCATTGCCGGAATCGTCGGAGGACTCGGTCCGCACGGCTATACCGCCGCCAAACACGCTGTGATCGGGCTGACGAAATCCGCCGCCAGCGAACTCAACCAGCACGGCATCCGGGTCAACACCATCGCACCCGGCACCATCCCCACGGCGCTGACGGCCGCTTCGCTGATGGGCGATCCCACCAATCTGGCCGCGGTCGCCGAACATGCCAAGAACACCAATGGTTTGGGGATCGCCAGTGATCCGATGGACATCGCCAACGCCGCGTTGTACCTCGCCAGCGACGAGGCCCGGCTGGTCAGCGGCCATACGTTGGTCGTCGATGCGGGGCGCAGCGTCAACGGTGGTTCGGCTCGATTCGCCAGTGCGGCTCCGGCGATGCTGAGCGAGGCGGGTCGGACCGACTGACCCCTTCGACCAGCCCCTCCGACCGACCACCTTTCGGCCGCTGTTCATTCCTGGTTAATATCCTTGGAAGTCAAAGTAAGTTCCGGTTTGGAAGTTTGAGGTTGCCCCAGAGAAAGGGAGCCGACATGGTCTATCGACCGTCCCGTGGAGATGCACCGCCCCGCTTCGGGGAGGGTGTGCGCCGGCAGTCACATGTTGGCGGCACGGTCAGCGCCGACGAGTATCGCGACCCGATGCGCTACGAGATGGAGCGTGAAACTGCACTTCGCAACTCGTGGATGATCGCCGGGCACACGTCGGAACTGCCCAACGAGAACGACTGGATCACCTACGAGGGGCACGGCGAGACGATCGTGATCACTCGGCAGAAAGACGGTGGTTTCGCAGCGTTCCACAACGTGTGCCAGCACCGTGGAGTTCGACTGACGCGCAGCGACACGTCAGGGTGTCAGCGGAGGTTCACCTGCCCGTGGCACGGCTGGGTGTACGACACCACCGGCGACCTCGTCGGTGTGCCGGAGCGCGAAGACTTCGATCCGGCTCTGCTCGACGGGCTGCGATCGCCGAAGGTTGCGGTCGAGGAATGGGGTGGGTTCGTGTGGATGAACCTCGCCGGTCCCGACGACGCGCCGCCGCTGCAGGAGTGGATCGGTCGCGACATCATCGAGGATCTCGGCATGTTCCGGACGCAGGACATGGTGCTGCACGAGAAGTGGATCGCCGAGGTCCCCACCAACTACAAGGCCATCGTCGATGGGTTCAACGAGGTGTACCACGCGACCGAACTGCACCATGTGCCAGGAGAGTTCACCAAGTCGGCGCGCGACACCGAGTTCGTGTTGACGGGTCCGAACTCGATGATGTTCGTGCCGCGCCATCAGCATCGCGATGCACTTGCCGAAACCGCCGATCATCAGCAGTACTCGATCTGTCACTACGTGATTTTCCCCAACACGGTGTTCAACAACAACCCCGAGCACATCCAGGTGTTCCAGCCGATCCCGATCGGTGTCGATCGCACCAGGTTCATCTGCTGGGAGCTGGTGTATCAGCCGGACGGTGACAACGACCCCGACTTCGCCGACTACTGGGAACGCACGATGACCCACTGGACGCACCTAAAAGATGTGGTCGCCGAGGATCTGTTCGTGTTCGCCGAACTCGACGCCACCCGGAACTCGATGGCGTACACCAAGAACCGCTTCTCGACGAAGGAGTGCAAGCCAACGGCCTACCACGAGACCATGAACCTCGCTGTTCGTGGCCACAGCCCGATGGAACGCTGGCACGACTTCCCGGCAGGCGGTGGCGAATGATCCTCGTCGCCGGCTGGCTCGAGTTCACCTCCCAGGCAGATCGCGATGCCGTGGTCGCCGCAGGTTGCAGTGTGCAGCAATCGACACGTGACGACGAGCCCGGTTGCTTGGCGTACTCCTTTGCCGCCGACACCGGCGTACCGACCCGTGTGCAGGTGTACGAGGCATGGTCCGATACCGAGTCGCTCCGCGCTCATTTCGCCCATCCCAACTTCCTGGCGATGCGCGAGATCCTGCGCGGTGTCGAGCGTGCCGGTTCATCTGTCGCCAAGTACCGCTGCGATCTCAGCGAGCCGATCTACGACGACCAGAAGCAACCGCGCGCCGACTTCTTCACCGCCCCGTAACCGCCAACCCCACCGGGCTCACCGGGCGAGATAGCCGCCGTCGACAGCAAGGGCGTGGCCGACGGTGAACGATGAGTCGTCACTGCAGAGCCACAGTGCTGCCTTGGCGATCTCATCGGGCCGACCGAAGCGCCCCACCAGACTGAGCCGGGACACGACCTCTGATTCGGCACGGCCGCGCTGGTTCATCGCATTGCGCAGCATCGGCGTGTCGATCGCGCCAGGACAGATGGCGTTGATCCGGATCCCGTCGCCCGCGTAGTCGATGGCCGCGCTGCGGGTCAGTCCGATCACCCCGTGCTTGCTGGCTGTGTACCCCGACTGGTGGGGCTGCGGGCGAAACGAGTTGGTCGATGCAATGTTGACGATCGCGCCGCCACTCCCGCCGGCCAGCATCGCTCGGATCTCATACTTCATACACAAGAACACTGAGCGCAGATTGATGGCGATGATCCTGTCGAATGTCTCGACATCGAGGTCGGCGAGCCGTTCGGTTTCCCCTTCGATCGCAGCCATGTTGACGGCGTGATCGAGCGTGCCGAACTCGTCGACCGCGCGCTGCACCATCGCCTCCGCCGATGCATCGTCGGCGACGTCGACGCGT
This sequence comes from Ilumatobacteraceae bacterium, assembly GCA_031430695.1. Lineage (GTDB taxonomy): Bacteria > Actinomycetota > Acidimicrobiia > Acidimicrobiales > Ilumatobacteraceae > JAENVT01. The sequence continues at coordinate 6,599 of JANPBZ010000040.1, read as the reverse complement.
TGGAAGACGGCAGTCCCGCCACCCTTACGGATGTCGTCGGCGACGGCATCACCCGCGTCGGAGATATCGGCGACAACGACCCTCGCCCCGGCTTCGGCAAACGCCTCGGCCGTAGCCTTTCCCATACCACCGCTGCCTCCGGTGACGATCACCGACTTGCCTTCGAAGTTCGACATGGTCACTCCTTGCCGCCGCAGGTATACGCCTGTAGCAGACTGTTGTCCTGGCCGACCGTTGGAGGCAAACCGATGGCAGAAGATTTCGAGGACGTCAGTGTGTTCGTCCTCTCGTCGGAGCGAGAACTGACCTTGCTCAACAAACAGACGGAATGCGTTTTCATGTGGGCCACGAGCGACGGCGATGCGGTCGGCGTGATCATGAACTTCGTGTTTCACGACGGCAAGTTCTGGTTGACCGGCAGCGGGCAACGCAAGCGGTTTGCAGCCCTAGCGCGCCGACCACGTGCTGCACTCGCGATCACCAGCCGCGGCACGGATATCGGTGTCAGCCAGAGCGTCACCTACAAGGGGTCGGTGTTGCTGCACGAGGACGACGACACCAAGGCCTGGTTCTACCCGGCGCTGGCGGCGCGGGTCCGACCGAAGAATGCCGAGCAGCAGGCGGCATTCGCCAAGTTTCTCGATTCGCCGCGTCGGATCGTGATCGAACTGATCCCCGAGGTGCGAATCGGCTTCGACGCCGAGAACATGTTCGTCGGCACGGGCGCTGGGTCGACCCCGCACGAACATGTCGACAACGGCTAGCTGATCACCACGCACTCGAAGTGACCGAGGCCGAGGGCTGCGCCTGAACGGACGCGCACGAAACTCTCGGCCCAAGCGTGCTCGAACTCGAAGACTCGGCCGGCGGCATCGACGATCCGGGTGGGATGCGACACGTCCCACACCTCGCCTTCTTGGTGAGAGTCGCCGCGGTACACACCTTGGCCGAGGCCATCGTTGAAGCCGCCGAAGTAACCACCCCCTTGGCAGTAGACCCAACCGAGATCCTCGACGCTGTATGGGCGTGATTCTCCCGTCTCATCAATCAGTTCGAAGGTGCCTGAACGCAGCCGCCGGCCGCCGTCGTAGAACTGCAGGTCGTGTGTGACGGACCGAACGGCGATGGACCGGGCCCCCACCAAGATCGCTCCCTTGTCGGACGCGGCACGAGGCCGAGGGTCGGTGAAGTAGTAGCCGCCGTGATCGGGCATCCGAAACAGCACCCATTGGCGGACTCCAGGCAATCGCTGCGACCCACCCGACGGGGCGCCGGCGCGGGGACCGCCGCGACCCGGTTGATGCCCCCACGAATGGTTGCGGAAGAACGATGCCGCCGTCAGTTCGATTCGCCGGCCACCGATGCTGACCCACCCGCTGCATTCACCCGTCACCGCGTAGGTGGCTCGCTCGCTGATCAGTCGACCGTCGATACGGCTGACCTCGATCGGGTTGAGGTGTGGCCCGGCAGTCGTACGGCACATCACATCGAGCGAGATGCCCTGATCGCCGAGCACGTCGTTGTCGTCGAGCACCATTCGCATGGTGTGCATCGGCTCGACGACCTCGATTCGCAGCGGCCCGACGCCCAGGTGGTCCATGTTTGGCCGCAAGCGGCGCGACAGGCGGACGTTGTACTGCTGGCCGTCGTGGCGCACGCAGACGAAGCCATCGAGCACGTCGTTGTTCTGGTACAGCCGCACATTCGACGTCAGACAAACGAGCCCTTCTGCATCGCACAGCGTGACGTAGTGACCGTCATTCCACTGCGGGTCGCTGCCTGCGACGGCAGCGAATGTGTTGGTGAATTGGTGGTAGGGATATTCATCCATCCCTAACAGCATTCGACGCCTCCTAGATTGCTCGGCCGGTCGCGGCAGCGTAGAGTCCGTCGTCGTTGTCGGCACCACCGGCTGGCGCAACTTTGGGGGTTCAAAGCATGCTTGGCGATCGCTGGATTACCGATACCAACCCCACCGAGCGCTTCCCCAACTACACGCGGGGCAACGCAGGCGAGGTGCTGGCCGACCCGGTGAGCCCACTCGGCTGGACGTTCTGTTGCGAGCCCGGCATGGTCGTCGGCTGTGTCGACGGGTTCGAGGCGATGGGTGTGTTCGACCGCAGCGAATACGGAACGCCGCCCGAGACGTTTGGCATGTTCGGCGGGTACTTCTACAACTCCTTGACCCAGGCTCGCCTGTTCGGTGTTCGTTCTGGCGCTGGTTGGCAGGCGATCGACAACGCGTACTTCGACAACACTCAAGACATTCCACCGTACGTGGAGTTGCCATGGCACATCTCGCCGCGCCACAGCGAGAAGTTGGCCAACACGATGGGTTGGATCATGTCGACCGACTCGGTGCCGGAGATCGATCTGCAGAAGTACGAAGCCAAGGCCTGTCGCGAGAGCCGCCCCGACCTCTCCACTCAATCGAATGAGCAACTCCTCGCCAGGGCGCGGATGCTGCAGCGGCACATGCGGGCAATGTTCTCGCAGGTTGTATGGGCATCCCTCGGCGGCAGCGTCGGGCCGGCAGTCCTGACGGCGCTGACCGGCGAGATCGATCCGACAGCAACCACAAAGCTCATCACCGGAGTCGGGGATGTCGACTCGGCCCAGATCGCCGGTCAGATGTTCAAGCTCTCGCGTCTCATTCGCAACTCAGCGACGTTGAGCGCGGAGTTCAACAAGGGCATTGTCGGTCTGCTCGACCGCCTGCGCGGCTCGGCCGATGCCGACGCAGCGCACTTTCTCGCCGAGGTCGACGCCTTCACCTACGAGCACGGCAGCCGCGGCCCCAACGAGTACGACATCTACTCGTGGAGCTACGAGACCAAGCCTGACCTCGTGCTGTCCTCGCTCGAGCGCCTACGCCTCGCCGACGACGACGCCGATCCCGTTCGTGGCGAGGCAGCAGGCGCGGCCGAGCGCGAACGGCTGACGGAACACTTCCGCGCCCTGTTCGCGGACAATGCCGAAGTGCTCGCGACGTTCAATGCCGCCTTGCATTCGGCTGGCGTCTTCATGTCCGCCCGTGAACGTTGCAAGTGCAACAACATCCGCACCATTGCGGAGGTCCGCATGTGCTTCTACGAGTTCGGCCAACGGATGGTCGATGCCGGCCACCTTGCCCACAAGCGGCAGATATGCATGCTGTTGGCCAACGAGGTCGACGCTTACCTGGAGGCCCCTGCGGCATTCAAGGGGCTCCTCGCCGAACGCGAGGTCGACTACTTGTCGTTGTACGACCTGGAGCCGCCGTACATCGTCGACAAGGTCGCGCCGCCCTTGTCGCAGTGGCAGCGCAAGAGCGAGATGACGATCGTGCAGGTCAAGGTCGGCGATGTCTTGCAGGGCGTCGCCGGTTCCCCTGGCGTCGCTACGGGCACTGCTCGGGTGCTGCTCGACCTATCAGACCCCTTCCGTCTCGAGGTCGACGACATCCTGATCGCACCGCAAACCGACCCGGCGTGGACGCCGCTGTTCCTCAGCGCCGGAGCGGTGATCACCAATGTCGGTGCGGTTGGCACGCATGCGGTGATCGTCAGCCGGGAACTCGGAATCCCGTGCGTGCCGTCTATCCCTGACGCCACCAGAAGGATCCCTGACGGCGCAACCATCACCGTCGATGGCAGTAACGGCACCGTCACCATCGTCGCCCTGCCATGACAGATCCCGCGTACCTCGCGGGATTGTTGTCGCTCGAGGGCCGAGTCGCCCTGGTCACCGGTGGGGCAACCGGTATCGGTGAAGGGATTGCACGCGTGCTGTCAGCCGCCGGCGCACACGTGACGATCGGCGACATCGACATGGCGGGCGCCGGGCGAGTCGCCGCCGAGATCGGTGGGCTCGCCGTTGAACTCGATGTCACCGACGCCGATGCAGTGGCGAGTGTGCTGGCATCGATCACCGGCCTCGACATTCTGGTCAACAATGCCGGCACATACCGCGAGGCCGGCAGCATCCTCGACCAGTCACACGAATCCTGGCGACGGTCGATCGACGTCAACTATGCCGGTGTGTTCAACTGCTCGAAAGCCGCCGCACAGGCGATGGTCGCCGGCGGTCGATCCGGTTCGATCGTCAACATCTCCTCGGTCGACGGATTGCTGCCGTGTCTCGGCACCGGGTACGACTCGGCGAAGGCTGCCGTCATGCACTTCACCCGCTCGCTGGCTGTCGACCTGGCGCCGCATGGAATCCGCGTCAACGACGTTGCACCTGGCAATGTGCCGGTGGCAACGCTCGACAAGATTCACTCGGGTGAATTGCCGCCGCTGTGGCCCGAGAACTCGTCGCGATCAGGCCTGATGGGCCCGCTGATGCGCCAGCGATCGGCCAACATCCCGCTCGGACGCAAGGGCACGCCCGACGACATCGGTCATGCAGTGCTGTACCTGTGCTCGCCGATGGCCGGCTATGTCACGGGGCACTCGTTGGTGGTCGACGGCGGTTGGACTCTGGTATGAGCCGGTCGAATACCATGACCGCCGGGAGATCACTTTGACGTGAAAGGAAATTGATCATGAGGCTTGGATCATGAGGCTTGGATCATGAGGCTTGAAGGTCGAGTTGCTGCGATCACCGGTGGCACGAGGGGGATCGGACGGGGAATCGCCGAGGCATTTCTCGCCGAGGGCGCCAAGGTCGTGATCAACGGCAAGACCCCCGAAAAGGGTGTCGAGGCGTTGGCCGAGATGAATGCCGGCGACAACGCTCACTTCATCGCCGGCGATGTGCGCAGACAGGCCGACATCAACGCCATGATCGATGGCACGGTCGACAAGTACGGCAAGATCGACATCCTGGTCAACAACGCCGGTGGATCCGGTGGGTTTGCCCCGGTCGGGCAGATGACCGACGAGGCCTGGCTGGAATGCCTCGACTGGTGCCTCAACGCCACGTTCTACGGCACCCGCCGCGCGCTGCAGAAGATGGAGGGAAGCGGGTGGGGCCGCATCATCAACATCTCCTCGGTCGAAGGACGACACGCCAACAAGGCAATGGTCTCGCATTACATCACCAACAAGCACGCCATCAACGGGCTGACGCGAGCAGTCGCCTTCGAATACGGCGCGGCCGGGATCACGTGCAATGCCATCTGTCCCGGCGCTATCGAGACCGACATCATGAAGACAGCCGGACCGCAGGCAGCGGTCGCCATGGGCACGACTTACGAGGCGTTCCTCGACGGCTATGCGCAGGAAGCGTCGATCAAGCGGTTGAACACCGTCGAGGAAGTCGCTGCCATGGCAGTCCTCGTGGCATCAAACGAGGGTGCAGGAATCAACGGTGCGATTCTCGACGTGCATGGCGGCACGTTGCTGGCGTAATACCGCGGCGAACTATGAGACAGGCGAGAAGGTCCCGCTGAGATCTGCAGGGCCGCGATACAAGATGGTGATTGCCCGGCTGGCGAATCGCCAATGGCCCTCGACGACGGCATACGTGTCGTCGTAATAGGCCAGCAGAATCCCGGTGGTTCCGTCGCGCCGTTGTGTGTGCTCGCTGATGTACCAGCGACCGGTGCCCTTGTCGCCGTCGATCGTGGCCTCGCCGTTGTGGGCGAACTGCACGATCGCATCGAAGCCGTCGACCGCGCTGACCCAGTAATCGATGATCGCCTCTGTGCCGTTCATGGCACGGCCCCGGCCGAGATCCCAGTGCGCATTCGGAGCCCATGTCGACGCCCACTGGTCGCGATCCTTGCGGACAACGGCGTCGCAATACCGGTGGACGAGGTCGGAAATCTCGACTGGAGTGCTCATCCCTCCATGTTGGCAGGCCGGCTTGCGACCGCTATGAAGCGATGGGGAACACTGAGGCACCCGGCTCTAAGCGTGGGGCGACAACAACAGGCACGGGACAGACCTGCAGTAGCTTCGCCAATCCGCCCGCCTCGAGCCCTGGCAGGCTCGCCGGTACGATCACGCGACTGACCGGTCGATGCTGCAGCACGTGGAAGATCTCGCTGACAGCGTCGTCGCCGGATGTCGAGATCGTCTCGATGTCTTCGGTGTGAACGCTGAGACGACAGACCACCTGGTCGAGGTAGATCAGGCCGGCCATCGACACGTCGATGTCTTCGGCAACAGCGAACTCGCGCAACGATGCGGCAGAACGACCGTCGAGTGTGAGCAGCAACGTGACAGCCCGGTCGTCAGTAGTGAGCACATTGAGGCCACCTTCACCATCTGGGCTGGATGGGTCGATGAGAATCAGTGTTCTGGACACAATCATGGTTTCATCCATGACAGCAGGGTACGGAGGCCAGGTTTCGTCATGCTTGCCGCCAGATGAACACTCGGTCCGCCGCCAAGAGTCACGCAGAGCTCCGAACATCGGCTGCCGCGACGCCTCGGTAGGTGAGATTGTCGTGTCTCGACGAGTTCGTCGACCAGCGCTGCGAGGGCGATTGCGTTGATCATCGAATCCTCCTGGCGTTGATCGAATGTGGATCGGCCGTTCATGCGGCGAGTGTTTTGGGTGGGTCGTGGCATTGGGTGGTTCCGTCGGGGTGGGTGATGGTGAGTGTGCGGTCGGGGGACAAGGTGAGTTGCCAGCTGCCTTCGTGGGCGTAGTGGTGGTGTTTCGAGCAC
>JANPBZ010000039.1:0-14729 GCA_031430695.1 Ilumatobacteraceae bacterium | reverse complement strand
ATCGCCGACAGGTCCTGTGCATCGGCGAGCAGGCGGACGACGTCAAGGTTGTCGTCAGCGACGAAGTAGTACCAGCGAACTGGGAACCCTTTGACTGGACAGGACCGGAGGCCAGGGATGTCGCACACCTCTCCAACCATCGGAGAACCGATACCCGGCATGCGTTCCACGGAGCGAAGCGAAGCCAACGCGGCGTCGAAGAACCGCTCGGCCAAATCGTCACCGGCAGAACGGTAGTGCGCTGTCCTGTCGATCAAGTCTGCCTCGGCTCGGGGACGAAGCCAGGCTTGTGTCACGTAGGCGTGCCCAAGGACCGTTCGCGCAACTCAGCGACGTAACCACGATTGAGCAGACGACCGGGGCCGGACTCCAAGCCTGCGGTGATCAGCTCGCGCAGGTGCTTCTTCGCCTGGTCATCCCGGTCGCGCCGCACGAGATCACGCAAATACTCGCTGGTGTTGCCGTACTGGCCCGACTGGACGCGTTCGTCGATGTATGCGCGAAGCGACTCGGGGAGGGCGAAGCTCATCGTGTTTCCACTCATCCGACCATCATGCAGAGGGTATCAACAGTTGTCAACCAGCGACGACGTAGTTCAGTGTCCAGTCCGGAAACACGATCGCTGGCAGCGATCTGGTCGCATTCGGACCATCGCGCTGACAGCGATGCGCGGTCCAAGGGGTCGAGACGTGTCGTCCGCAGTGGAGCCAGCGTCAGGCAGCTGTCGGTCGACCTCATCGCAGTGGGTGACGCAGAGTTGTACGTGCGCCAAGCCGATGGGTCCAACCTGATCAACGAGTATTCGCTGATTCCATCGCAACAACCGAACGTGGTCGTGCGAGTCCCCCCGGACGATCTGTGGCTGTTCGACAACGGGAGGCGCTGTGGCCAGTCGTCGTCGTCGATCTACTCGACCCTCAAGACGACCGCTTGGTGCGCGCCGCCAACGACCTCGCCCAAAGGATGCGAGCCAGGTGATCAACACCTACAACCAGCGACGATCGACGCGCTCGAGACGTTCCGAGCCCAGAGCATCGACGGCACGATCAGGGTCGATCCCACCCCGGCCAACGAGCCACCGAGCCACCGACGTAGGACCACCCTTCTTCCTCGATCTCCAAACGGGCGATTCAGACGTACGGCATCAACCAAACCTGGTGTTGCACCGTGGCGCTCGGTGATACACTTCGAAGATGCCGACCGTTCGTCCGCGCCATCTGCTCACCGAGACCGACGACCTCGCCCATGCCATCGACGCCGCCGCTGCGCTGTATCCGGGAGAGACTCGCGCCGACGTTCTCCGTCATCTCGTCCAACTCGGTGCCGAAACGATCGCCGAGCAGCAAGGCCGACACCGCGACACCGTGCGCGACCGCGCAGGACGCTTCCCAGGTCTATACCTCGCGGGCCACCTCGATGACCTCCGTGAGGACTGGCCCGAATGATCGTCGTCGATGCCAGCGTCCTAATCGCCTTCCTCGACCCGAACGACGCTCACCACTCAGCCGCCGTCGAGATCCTTGAAGACGCATCACCGCCGTTGCTCGTGCACCCCATCACCGCGGCCGAAGTACTCGTCGCTGCCGTACGCAACGACGTCGCAGACGCGGTCTGGGCCGATCTGATGACCATCGGTGTCGAGCTCGACGACACACCGATCGATCCGTTGCTACTCGCCAAACTTCGCGTCAAGACCGGCTGCAAGATGCCCGACTGCTGCGTCCTCGCCAGCGCCGCCACCCGCAACACAGCGGTGGCCACCTTCGACGAACAGCTCCCCCTGCACGCCGACGGCGATCTGTCATGAGCGACGTGAAGGTGTGCCGACCAACGAGTGGCCAATTCTCGACTGGATTGACTTCGGGTGCCGTTCGATCGCCGCCGACGCACGAGCCATACATGCTCACATGACCGCCAAGGATCTCCAACGACTTCGCGCCGTCACCGTCCTCGGCGATCCGACGAACGAGGCATGGCAACTTCTCGACGATCCCGAATTGGGCCATACCGCGTTCCGAATTCTCACTGTGCTGGCGTTCGGCCCGGAAACGTGAGCGCAGGCAGCGATCTGGGCGCATGCGGCCCATCGCGCTGACAGCGATGCAGATTCGGCGGATCCTGCCGCGAGCCAGCGAACTGGAGGCGACGATGGGAATCGAACCCATGTACAGGGCTTTGCAGACTCGCTAGCCTCAGCGCGTCATAGCAGCTCAGAGGGCATAGCTGATGCGCGAGACGGCTCTTGAGGGGTGAGCGAGGCGCGGATCAACGGACCGTCGCGGTCAATCGCGGTGCGTTACAGTCCCACACTCACGTGCCCCTCTCCGACCGTGGCAGTCCAGTTCGGCTTTCTTCGGTTCAGTCCTCGCGCTCGAACTCGTTGATGTGCGGCTCTGGCGTGTGGTAGTCGCCGTGCTCGACCATCCACCAAGCGCTGGAGGTCCGCAAACCTGTGGGCTGATCTAGTGTCCCTGCGCAAATCGACAGGTGGTCCGGCCGGACGGCGGCCCGCCAGAACAACGACGAACCGCACGTGGAACAGAATGCGTACGCGACGGTCGGGTCAGGCGAGTACCATGTCAGGGTCGTGTTGCTCGTGAAACGGATCATGTCTCGCGACGTTCCGGTGGCCGCCATGTGATGCCCGGTGAACCTACGACACCGGTGACAGTGACAGTTCCACACCGAACGCAATGGCCCCACGACGCTGTAGCTGACACCGCCACACTCACATCTACCCGACGCGCACTGTCCCATTGGTGGTTCGGCACCCATGGGGTCAAGGTAGCCGTCATTGCATCGCGCACGACTCAAGTACAAGGGCGGGCGCGAGTGCCCGCTTCGGCGTGTCAAACGGGACCGATTCCTTTTGACACCAGGCGTCAACCATCAACTCGGTCCGTGTCGGGATCGGCGACGTCACCCACTGACCGATTCTGCCCGAGCCACGCAACTTGCGCAGAACGCGCGCTCCGACGCGTGATCGCAAGAAGAATTCTGCACCAGCAATCGGCGCCGCGGCCACACACCGACCTGCCCGCGTCTCCGACGCCCCCGATCAAGGCACGACGCAGCTCGTATGGTAACCGGGTGATATTGCGGATCGCTCTGATCGGTGTAACGATCATCGTGTTCTCGTGGCTGATGATGATCGTGCTCGCCAAGCGCCTACCACCTGGCTCGGCAAAGGATCTCGCATCGGTCCTGCCAGCATGCGTCACTACCATCAGGCGCCTTCGCAAGGACCCCCGTGTGCCGCGCTCTGCCAAAATCGCAATCGCCTTCGCCGGTCTGTGGGTGCTGTCGCCGATCGACCTGATCCCAGAGTTCCTGCCCGTCATCGGACCACTCGACGACATCGTCGTCGTAGCGCTCGCCTTCCGCTTTGCTGCACGACGAGTGCCTCACGCAGCGATCTACGAGGCGTGGCCAGCAGACCCGGCGCTGCTCGAGCGGCTACTCCGACCGCGCCGCCAACGCAGCGGGCAGAACACCACTTGACCTTCACGCCGGCGCTGCGCTACTCGCCGCCCAAAGCAGCCCCGCCCACAAGTGAGCGACACCAGGCGCTCTGAGTGCCAATCGTAGGTATACGACACCGGTCCACGCCCCCAGATGCCGGTTGGACACACAACAACGCTGCGCGGCCAGCAAGCGCGGCACACAGAACGCCACCTCTATATGCCTACATCGGTCGCTCACTGTGCTTCCGTGACCTGTTGGAGGCGGCGGCCGGAATCGAACCGGCGTGGACGGCTTTGCAGGCCGCTACCCAAACCACTCGGTCACGCCGCCAAGCGTGCCTATCTTTCGCGCGACGCTTTGCAGACTCGTGACCCCTCTGCGAGCAATACCTGCTCAGAGCCCACAACCCGAGTGCCGAAACATCCCCTGAGGGGTGAGCGAGGCGCGGGCCAACGGATCGTCGCGGTCATTCGCGTGTACACGAACGTCCTCCTCGGCATCACCACAGTGGGTGGTCAAGCTGGAGACTCGGGAGCTGGGTCGAGCCGGAACTGCCGCCGGAGTGTTCTTCGACGGGTTGGCGCAGCCCGTGCTCCTTGGCGCCGTCAGCGCTGGCGAGAGCGAGCGCGGTCGAGGATTCGCTCGGCGATCTCGGCCAGTTGGTCGAAGCCGTAGTCGCCGTGCGCTGGTGTGTCGGAGATCGTGAACCAAGGTGTGAGAGGGTCGACGATGCTCTTGTTCGGTACGTCGCTGCGCTGCACGGCGATGAGTGCGTCGTGCAGCGGGGCGTAGCCCTCGGCCACAACGATGTCGACGTCCTTGAGGTGCGTGGCCACGAGACCGGCGAGGTGGTGCAAGCGATCGGACTCGCCGGGCTGGTGATGCATTGTCGGGTCGGGGTGCGTGCCGTACTCGGGGGCGAGGAACAGGACAGCGCCGTCGGCGCCTGCTAGCAGGACGGCTTGAGCGCCCGCGGCGCGGTGGCGCCACGAGTCCGAACCGCGTTTGTCCACGTCGTGTCCGTGTGGTGCGTGCTTGACGGTCGCGACCCGAGCGCCTGCGGCCACGAGGACGGGAATGAGCCGCTCGATGAGGGTCGTCTTGCCGACTCCCGACGGGCCGACGAGCGAAACGACGAACGGATCTGACGACACCGACGCAAGCTATCCGCTGACCAGAGCGCGTGACCAACACCACACAGCCTGGAGGCAGCGTCACTCGTCGTTCGGCCGCTGGCGGCTGAGCAGGTCGGCCATCAGCCCGGCGTCGTCGCGCAAGGCGGTGACGACGCCTGAACCGAGTCGGCAGCTGAAGCAGCGAGCGGGCTCGGGGCCGTCGGTTGCTGCTGTGGGCATCGTGCACGATGAGCACGTGGTGAGTGTGCCCCTGCGGAGTTCGATCGGGTCGGGTTGGTTGATGCCGCGGGTGTTGATCGTCGCTGCGAACGTGACGGCGTCTTCGGGACATGCGGCTGCGCAGATGCCGCAGTCGATGCACGTACTCATCTGGAACGACAGCGTGAAGCTGTGTGGGGGGTCTGCTGACGACGCGGCAGTCACGAACGACAAGGCCCCAGTGGGGCAGTAGCGCGCACACAGGCTGCACGCCGAACATGATGTGTCGATGACGACGTCGGCGAACGGCACCTGTGTTGCGGGCACGTCCGTCCCTCGGTCGCCCAGTGGTACTTGATCCAGACGTTCGAGGAGCCGACGGCGTGAGCCAGGGACACTTTGCGGCAGCCTTGCCAACACCGGGCCGCGGGTACGCCTGAGTGGAGGAGGCGCGATCTCTCGCCCGCGCTGCACCGCGCTCTCAGCTCGCTTCCGCATCGACGAAAACAGGCCGCGACGCGACATCGATGGCCGATGGGAGTCCACGACCGCCTCCGTCGAACCGGTCGACATCGGCCCATCGACGGCTCCGGGAAGGCCCACCAACGCGACCATCGGCGGCCTTGTCGAGATCAGTGCTTCGATGGACTCCACCGCGGCGATGACGCCGTCGGCGGCGGTACCGATCGGACATGCTTCGCACCAGGACATGTCGAGCTCGACCAATCGCGTGCCGTCGCTGGTGAGGCCCATCAGCTGTTCGGCCGACAGCGAGGCCAGACAGCGGCTGTGGCGCACGGTCGGTCCACCGCCGGCATTGGCGCGGGGCTGAGGGTTGGCCGCGCACGCCACCGTCATCGAACCGCCGTCCATCGTTCGGCAGACGTCGAGCAGGCGTCGTTCCGGTGCCTCGCCGGCGGTCACCGCGTCGGTCGGGCAGACAGGGACGCACGCGCCGCAGCGGACGCACGCAGCGGCTTCGACCTCAGGTAGCCCTGTGGCGAGGGTGATGGCTCCAGTTGGACAGATCGCGACACAACGCCGACACCCGGCACTCTCGTGCCGGGTGTTGAGGCATCGGGCACCGTCGATGGAGACGATGGTGCCGGTGAGCATGTCGTCAAACACTGAGAAAGGCTTACACCTTCTGCAGCTTGACGCGGGTGTCGTAGAAGACGGCGGAGCCGCCGACGAGATCGCCCAATGTCGTGTTCGGGTTATGTGTGTCGGTGCGCATCGCTGCGTTGGCGTGGATGCCAGTACGGCGGCGGGCATCGCCCGGCACCACCTCGCCATCGATGGTGACGTCCTCCGAGCCATACGACCAGTGGCCGTAGCCGAGATTGAACCCGACCACCCCGGGGCGCAGCCCTTCGATCACCTTGACCTCGCCGTCCATGGGCACGGTGCGTCCATTGCCCAGGTCCCAGATTCCTTCCGTGTTGGTCTTGGAGCTGACCCGGACGGTGTCACCATCGCTGATACCGAGACGGCGGGCGTCGATGCTGTTGAGGATGACGTAGTTGGTGGGTTCCACAGCGCGGAGCCAGTAGTTGCCGGAGGTGCGGCTCTTGGTCTGCATGATGGTGCGGAAGCTGATGAGCGTGAGGTCGTATCCCTCGGCCTCATCAGCGGCCGACACCAGGTTGCCGAGCGAGTCGGCGCCGGGCTCGAAGAAGCGAGCGACGCCGGAGTAGTGCTTGCCGGTCATGCTGCTCTTCGCGTCGTAGGTCTTCTCGCAGTACATGTTGACGTACTTGCCGTACTTGTTGCCCAGCTTCTCGCCGTCGACGAACTTGTCGAAGGCCTGGAACCGGCCACCGCGGTTGAGGACAGTGATCACGCGTCGCCACATGCTGTCGTCGCCGTCGAGCGCGGCCTTCCACGCGTCGGGGTCGAACACCGTCTTGGGCAGGTGGGCCCTGCTGGTGAGGAACAGCTCCACTTCGGCGTCGTCGGCCTCGGGCACTGCGTCCTCGAGGTCGGGCTTCTCGCCGGCAGCGATGTTGGCCGTCTCGCGGATGTACATGTCTTCGGGTCGCAGGAACGGTACGCCTTCGCCGAGCCCGTTGGGGCCGAACCCGGGTAGGTCCATCTTCTCGGCAACTGCCAGGAGGAAGCTCTCGAGAGAGATCGGCTGCTCCACACCGAACACGGTCGCAGTGTCGGTCATCGGGGCGATGACGGGCTGACGCACAGGTGCGTTCTTGAAGATCATGTTCGGGTGCGACTTCTGGAACTCCCACCGCTCGAGGTAGCTGAGGTCGGGGATGATGTAGTCGGCGTAGGCGGAGGTCTCGCCGATGACGATGTCGAACGCCACGAACAGCGGGAGCTTGGTCGGGTCCTTGAGAACCTCGATGTTGGTGTGCCCGGCCGGCAGTGAGTACACGGGTGATCCCATGTAGAGGAACATCGCCTTGATCGGGTACGGGTAGGCATCGCCGATGGAGGGAACGATCTCCTGGTAGATGTCGGTGGCGAGCGGGTACCACGGCCGCTTCGAGGGATAGCCCTCGAAGATAGTGCTCTGCTCGTACTTGCCCGAGCGGATGATCGTGTGGCCCATTCTCTTGTAGGACTTGTCGATCATCTTCAGCACCGGGTAGGGCTGGCCTTCCTTGGCGCCGGTCTGGTCGTACGACTTGGCGACGGCGAGGCCGCCTGCGTAGTCGTAGTTGCCGATGAGCATGTTGAGGTCGAACCAGGCCTGCACGTTGTAGTAGCCGTTGGTGTGCTGACTGACACCGCGGTGGATGTCGGCGCATGCACGACGGCCGTGGCTGGTGAACTCCGCGGCGATGGTCTCGAGGTCGTCGGCGCTGACACCGGCGATCTCGGCCCACTCCTCGATGGTGTGCTCGTTGGCGCTGTCGGCCAGCACTTGTAGGCCGGACTTCACCTTGAACTCGCCCACGGTCGCATTGACGAGGAGATCACCGACGACGATCGCCTCTTCGTCATTCGGGTCGAACGTAACGGTCTCTCCGTCGCGCATGACGACGAAGGGATCGAACTTCCACATCTTCTCACTGTCGGCGGCGGTGGGGCGTTCCTCCGGCTCGAGGCCGAGGTCGGACCCGCGGAGCAGCTTCGAGGGTTGGCCGTCCTCGTCCAATTTGACCAGCCAGGAGGCGTTGCAGAAGTTAGGCTCATCCGCGTCGGCCGATGCTGCCTTGTTGGCGTTCTGCAGGTAGCCGACGTTGTGCTTCTCGTCGCGGATGATCGCCTGGATCAGGGCGAGCGCGATGGCCGCTTCGGTGCCTGGCTTGTTCGGCAGCCACTTCCAGGCCTTCGAACCGGTCTTGCCGAGGCGGGGGTCGATGACGACGTACTTCATCCGGCCGCTGGTGAGGCCCTCGGTGATCTTCTCGACGCGATACGGGGGCCCGTAGCCTCCCTCGAAGACGTTGTTGCCGACGAGGATCGCGAACTCGGTGTTGGCGAGGTCACCCTGCCAGTAGAACTTCTCACCGCCGGTCCACTTGCCCTCGACGAACTGCTCGCTCATAGCCTTGCCGGTGAAGTACAGCGAGCCCTGGCAGACGGTTGTGTGCCCGTGGGCGTTGATCGAGCCGAAGGAGTCACCGGCGAAGCGCTTGAGAATCTCGGCGCGGCCGTCCTTGAGCCGGCCCCACACGAAGCAGAACTGGTTGTTCTTCGGCCCGAAGTCGGGGTGTTCCGGGTCGATCATCACGTCGAGGTTGTCCTTGAACGTGGTCTTGAACTCCTCGACCAGCGCAGCCCGCTTCTCTTCGTCCTTCTCGGCGATGATCGCCTCGACCGCAGAGGTCATCTCCTTGGACAGGTCGACGTCGTTGAGGGCGTACAGTTCCGCAAGGCCGGGGCTGGTGGTGCCGTCGGCGAACGAGCCACCGTTGACGATCTCTTCCACCGCCTGGTCGAACGCGATGCTCTCCCACTTGTCGCTGCCTCGGGCACCGGCACGCTTCAGCACCTTGCGGATGCGATACGGGTCGTATGTGCTCTGGATGCCGGCCTGACCCTTCGGGCAGATCCAGCCGTCGATGCCGCCCGTCTCGAGCGGCGAGGTGCCGTAGTCGATCTGCGGCCAGAATGTGACCGGGCTGAAGGGGTTGCCGTCGATCTTCGAGGCGATGCCGTCGACGATCTTCACCTTGATGGCGCAGCCTGTGTTGCACTGCAGGCACGACGAGTACAGGATGTGCTGCGGGTCGGCGAGCTCGTAGGCGCCGGGCGCCATCGGCGATGGCTTGTCGGAGTCGGCCGCGGCGGTGTCGCCCATTGCCCGCATCACGGTCGGCATCTGGGTGGCAACGGCGACGCCTCCGCCGACCAATGCGCTGGTCTTCAGCAGCGTCCGGCGGGAGACCTGCAGTTGCTCGTCCGTCTGGTCGAGTTCGTTCACGGTCGTGTCGTTGGTCTCGTTCATCACGAGTTCGCCTCCTGCAGGCTGGGATCCGCTTCTGAAGCGGTGAGTTCGTCGTCGGGTTGGACGTCTGGTTGTTTCGGGGTGCCGTGGGCACCCTTCATGAAGTGCCGGCCGATCAATACGATCAGACCGACGAGGCCGAGGGTGCCGAACCACACCAGCCACTCCATCGCCGACGGCGTGTAGCTGGTGGTCAAGCCGGAACCGTGGAACGCGTCCTCCAGGCCTTCGATCTCTTCCTGAGCGAGTGCGGGGAGCACCAGGTTCAGCTTCGAGGCGATGCCCATCATCGCGATGAGCGCGCCGGCAATGCCGACCCAGGCAACCTTCGACCGGCCCCACAGCAGCAGGGCGGCGGGCAGCACGACACCGAGGCCGAGGTGGAGGATCCAGAACACCCACCAGTAGTCGCCGGTGAGGATTGTCCTCAGCGCGTCCTCCTTGGCGGGCACGGATGCGGACATCCCGGTGGAGAACTCCGCCCATTCGAGCGCGAGCAACACTCCGAGGAGTGCGAGCAGCGCGAGGCCGAACCGGCGAGCCACGTCCTTGGTGAGCATGCCGAACACCGCTGCGGCAGCGACCACGAGGGCGAGCCCGAACAGTGCGGCTTCCACGAGGAACAGCACCGGCGTGATCCCCGACTCCCACAGCGGCCGTGCGCCGACTACGCCGAACAGTGCGCCTTCGGCGCCGGCGAAGACGATCGCGAAGAGGAACGCGACCCATGCGAACCGCTCCAGGAACTTCGGAACGTTGCCGTGTCGTGTGGCGACGAGGCCGACCACGAGGATGATCGCGTAGGCCGTGTAGAGCCAGGCCATCAGCCCCATCACCGAGCCGAACTCGGTGTCGAGCATGAGCTTGTAGGCCCGGAACGGGTGGCCGAGGTCGAGCCACACATTGGTCATGCCGGCTGCGAAGGTGCCGAGTGCAACGAGCATCGACAAGATGGCGATGGGATAGTACTCACGGCGGCGCTGGGTGAATATGAGGGCACCCACGGCGAACGCACCGGCGGAGGCCCCGACGAGGGCCACGTAGGCGGCGATCCACAGGCCCCACGGAACGTACGAGCCATAGTTCGCGGCGGCATGGCCTCCAACGAACCGCCAGACGAGTCCGACCAGCCCGAGAGCGGTGCAGATACCGGTGAGTACCCATGCCACGGTGATGGCCCAGCTTGGTGCCCGTTGTGCACGTTCCGCGGCGGGTTGCAGCGGTTCAGCGACGGGGGATGTGACAGCAGTCATTTGAATCGCTCCTTACACCAGGTAGGTGACCTTGGGCTTGGTGCCGAGCTCTTCCTTCAGCACCACTGCGTTGGGCTTGGACGCCATCTCCGAGACCAGGCTCGAAGGATCGTTGAGGTCACCGAAGTAGTTGGCGACGCCGATGCACGTGGTGACGCACATCGGGAGCATCCCTTGCTCGAGGCGGTGCAGGCAGAAGTGACACTTGCGGGCGTTGCCGATGGGCGACTCGTCGTTGTCGGGGTCCCGTCGGTGCACTTGGCCGTACTCGTAGTTCGGCAGCAACTCGTACTGCTGCTGCTCAGGCGTGTCCTCGGTGTAGGTGTGGCCGACGTCGAACGTGCGAGCCGAGTACGGGCATGCCGTCAGGCAGTACCTGCAGCCGATGCACTGGTCGTAGTCGATCTCCACGATGCCGTCGGGCCGTGAGAACGTGGCCCCGACCGGACACACCGGCACACACGGCGGCTCATCGCACTGCATGCACGGACGTGGCAAGAACTTGCGTGTGACGTTCGGGTAGGTGCCGACCTCCTGGTCGATGACCGGCCGGTACACGACCCCCGGTGGGAGCTTGTTCTCGACGACGCAACTGATCGTGCAGGAGTGGCAACCCACGCATTTGCGGGTGTCGATCACCATCCCCCATCGACGATCGGGCCGCTCGAGCGCTTCTTGAACCTCGGTCTGCATTCGGACCAACAGGTTCTCTCTCTGCGTGACGCCTGCCATGTTCCACATCTCCTCGGGCATTCTGCGAACGTTGGACCCGGGAGGGATCCAAGGGCCCTTGTGGCAAGCCTGCTCCGGGTCCTAGGACAGCAGTAGAGAAGAAGGTCCCGGTCTGATGGGACTTACTGGTTCACGCAGCGGAGTCGGCCCTTGATCGTCGGACCCCTCCTCGTGTGTGAAGCTTGCGGCATGAGCGATCATCTGCCCGAGGTCTACACCCAGTTCCGACGTGACTACCCCGCCGTGGCCGCTGCGCAGGACTCGCTTGCCGAGTCAGTGGCGGGTGCGGGTACGCTCGACGAGCTCACGCTGCGCCTTGTCACGCTCGGCATCGCGATCGGCGCACTCGCCGAAGGGTCTGTTCGCTCTAACGCCCGACGGGCGTTGGCCGCCGGGGCAAGCGCTACCGACCTTCGCCAGGTCGCTCTCTGCGCCATCACGACGCGGGGATTTCCGGCCGCCGTCGCTGCGCTCGGATGGCTCGACGAAGTCATCAACGACTGACCTGCGTCCTTGCCAGTGCCAGCACCCGCAGCACAGCGGTGGACACCTTCGACGAACAGCTCCGCCGGCACGCCGACGGAGATCTGACACGAGCGACGTGATGGTGTGCCTGAGCGAAGGCAGCGATCTGGGCGTATGCGGCCCATCGCGCTGACAGCGATGCGAATTCTCGGGAACGGACCCCGGACCCGCCCAACAACTGGAGGCGACGATGGGAATCGAACCCATGTACAGGACTTTGCAGACCCGTGCTCTTCAACGGATCATGCCTGCTCAGAGTGGATAACATGTGTGCCGAAAGTGACGTTGCGGGGCGAGCGCGGCGCTGGGACAACGGATCGTCGCGGCCAATCGCGGTCAAATCGCTCGACCGGTGCCGATCGGATTGGCGACATGCAGGCCGGACTCACTCGCCGCCGAGCAGAGCCGGTGATCCGCGCTGCTGAAGACATCGGCGCCCATGCGATGCGCCGCCGCGAGATGCATGGCGTCGTAGCCCCGCAGACCATGCTCTTCGGCGATGTCGCCAGCGAGACGCATCAGGTCCTCGTCGATCTCGACGATCGACAACTGTGACCACAGCATCTCGAGCCCCGAGACCGCGTCGCGCGACACGAGCTCGCTGATCCGACCCTGTCGACGCGCCCCCGTCAGCGCGGCGCGTGCTCCGAGGTGCCCTCGCCGGCACCCGGCGAGCACGTCCGGTTCGTCCCAGATCGCACTCGCCTCCGATGTTCCATTCTCAGTGATCAACAGTTTGATCAGAACGGACGTGTCGACGTAAGTGATCACTGACGCTGCTCGGCCACCAACTCACTCACCGAGCCGTTCGAGTTGAGGGGAACAGGCCGCTGACGGACCTTGGCGACGGGCGGGCGAACCAATCCGGCCTCGATCATCGCCGCGAGCTTGTCTCCCTTGAGCACATCCATTCCGGTGAGGCGAGCGATCGGCCGACCCCGATCGGTCACAACGACCTCGATGCCTGCCTCCACTTGTGCTAGGTAACGGCTCAGGTTGTTCTTGAGGTCCCGCACGCCGACCTCAACACGACTTGATGTAGCTACTTTCACTTGAGAATTGTAGCTATATGGTCGGATGAAGTCCAGCACCTTCCCCGCTGATTCAAACGGGACCCGCTCAGGGACTTTCGCGGGAGTAGCCGGGCAGCGCTTTGGTCCAGGTCTCCTCGTCGACCATCTGGAGTCGTTGGGCCAGATCGACAAGTTGTTGGTCGGTCGCGTTGCCCGATACGCCAACGATTCGGTTGGGGGTCGCCTGCCATGCCACCGCATGGCTCGACCCGCCGTCAGACTTCGTGAAGACGAGCCATCCGTCGCGCCCGTTGATCGTGACCGGTTCGACTCGCTCGGTGGCGAACAACGCGGCGAACAACGGAGACGCCGCCGTAGCCGTCGACACGGTGAACGGTACGGTGCCGTCGGTCAACGCCGCGGTGTACATGGTGTTGGGCGCTGGCACCGACGCACCCGTGGAGGCACCGACCTCCAAGAACCCGTCGACCGGTTCGAACGCGATCCCCTCCGCAGTGAGGGTGATGGCTTGAAGCAATTCACCGATCGTCCGCTCGTCAGCCGCACTGGTCACCCTGATCCATCTGTCACCGCGCTGCTGGATCGCCATCGGAGTGGCCCCAGCACTGACCAATGCCGTTCCGGCAGCGGTGTCGATCTCGGTCCATGAGTCCGTCGAGGGGGGTCCGGGGCGATCGGCCGTATCCGTGATTCCGATGATGTCGACGAAACAGTCGCCATCGGGCCGACCCACGATCATCGCGTTCACAACGTTGGTCGGTACGGAATCGGGCGCGACTTCCCAGAGCACTCCGTCGGACAACGCCATCCCGTCTGCCGTTGGCGGTAGCACGAACAACGCTCCGTTCGGATCCGCGGGCAATCCAGACGGTGCGGTGGACGTGGAGCGATGCGACCACAATGCGACGACGGCGGTCCCGACCAGAACAACAACGGTCGCCGCCAACATCAGCCGACGGCCGCTCGAAGCAGATGACCGCGACCTCACCTCTACCTCTACCTCTGCGATGTCACCGATCTCGGTGTCATGGTCGGGTGCCCACCCAGCGGAGGGTGAGCGCAGCACCGTCGCGCAGTGCTCCTCGAGCCAGATGCCGTAGGCATCGAGTTGGTCGATCAACTCAGTGGACATCGCTACCAACCTCCAGGGACGACTGCAACTCGGCGAGCCCGCGAGCCAGATGGGTGCGGACCGAGGAGACACTCATGCCGAGCAGGTCTGCGACCTCGGTCTGCGGCCAGCCGAACGCGTGCACCAGCATCACACACGATCGTTGGGACTCGCTCAACTGCGCCAAGGCCTCGGGTAAGCGTGGCTCGACATCGTGAGCCTCCTCGATCGGCGGCATCGGCATCAGCGGACCACGCCGGCGCGATCGCCGAGCAGCGGTCTGCCCCACCCGATAGAGGTAGCCAGCAGGATTGGCCATCGACGACAACCGGTCCCAGTGCTCCCACCCATAGGCCATCACCTCGCTCGCCGCGTCCAGTCCCACCTCCGGGCCGTAGGCGGCCACGAGCCCGGCTGCAACCGCGCCCCCTCGCCTTCGACGAACCGATCGAACATCACAGGTATGTAGAGCATCTCAGGCCACGCAACTGTGACAAGGGCGTGCACAATCGCCGGCCGGGTCGGCATGTGGGCGCCAGGACGGGCGCACGCGGCCCATTTCAGCGCCCACAGCGCGAACGCCCCAATCAACTGGAGGCGACGATGGGAATCGAACCCATGTACAGGGCTTTGCAGGCTCGCTACTGGAAGCACGTTATGCCTGCTCAGAGGGTATGGATTGAACGCGGGAAGTGCCGTTGAGGGGTGAGCGAGGCGCGGGTCACCGGAGAGTCGCGGCGAACCGCGGTCACTCAAGCGACAGCCAACGTGGGAACTGCTGGCATCACCCGGCAGATCTGCCGGGTCGCGGGCGCTGCTACAGCTCGATTTCGACCTCGGCCTCGATCTCAACGACGGCCT
>JANPBZ010000038.1:0-23265 GCA_031430695.1 Ilumatobacteraceae bacterium | reverse complement strand
TGTTCCGCATCGGGCTCAACCTGGCAGGCGTCAACCCGTACTATCAGAACTTCGCGATCGGGGCCTTGATCCTCGTCGCCGTCACGTTGGACCAATGGATCCGAAGGGTGGGCAAATGAGCTCGAGCGGCGATCAGGTGGCACCGATCCTGACGGCACGCGGTCTGGTGAAGCGGTTCGGGCGCGTTGCCGCCCTCGTCGGTTCCGACCTCGAGCTCTACCCGGGAGAGGTGCTCGCGGTCATCGGCGACAACGGCGCGGGTAAGTCGTCGCTGATCAAGTGTCTGTCGGGGGCCATGATCCCCGACGAGGGTGAGATCGAGCTCGAGGGCCAACCGGTCCATTTCAAGCGACCCAACGATGCGCGCGCCGCGGGCATCGAGACCGTCTACCAAACACTCGCCGTGGCACCAGCCCTCGACATCGCCAGCAACATGTTCCTCGGACGTGAACGGCGACGCGCCGGGCCACTGGGCACCTGGCTGCGGATGATGGACAAGGCGGGGATGCGACGCGACGCCCGCAGCACCATCCAAGGCCTCGGCATCGGCACCATTCAAGACATCACCCAGACCGTCGAGACCTTGTCAGGCGGGCAACGCCAGGCCGTGGCCGTCGCCCGGGCTGCAGCGTTCGGCAGCAAGGTCGTGATCCTTGACGAGCCCACGGCTGCCCTCGGCGTGAAGGAGTCGGGCCTGGTGCTGCAGCTGATCCGCGACCTTCGCAGTCGAGGCATGCCAGTCATCCTCATCAGTCACAACATGCCTCACGTGTTCGAGGTAGCAGACCGAATTCACATACAGCGACTCGGTCGACGTGTCGCCGTCGTCACGCCCCAGACCCATTCGATGTCGGAGGCCGTGGCCATCATGACGGGTGCTCTCGCCGTCGACAACGCAGCCTGAGCGGATCGCACCCATGATCGTTGTGGGCGGGGAAGCGCTGGTCGATCTGGTCATCGATCCCGATGGCTCGGTGACCGCCAAGTTGGGTGGAGGCCCGTTCAATGCTGCGCGAGCGATCGGTCGGTTGGGCAGCGACGTGGCTTTCCTCGGGGCACTCTCGAGTGATCGTTTCGGCACATTGCTGCATCGCCAACTGCTGGCCGATGGCGTTGACGATTCATTGGTGCAGTTCACGGAACTGCCGACCACGTTGGCCTCGGCCGAGCTCGACGAGCATGGCGCCGCCGGCTACCACTTCTACCTCGCCGAGACCGCGGCACCGAATCTGCACCCGCTACCGCTGCCCGACGGTGTCACCATCCTCCACGTTGGCACTCTCGGCATGGTCCTGCAGCCGATGGCGTCGACGCTGGAAGCGGTTGTCGGTGGCATCAGCGACGACGTGCTCGTGCTGCTCGACCCCAACTGCCGGCCACGGGTGACCGCCGACCGGGTCGGATACATGGAGCGCGTCCAACGCATGCTGCGACGCGCCGACGTCGTCAAGGTCAGCACCGACGATCTCCAGTTCATGGCGCCCGGCGAACACGCGGCCGGCGTGCGGATGTTGCTTGCGCTTGGAGCAAGGCTGGTGCTGCACACCGATGGCGGCCGCGCTGTGCACATCCACTGGGCGACCGACGAGGTGGAAGTTCCGGTGCCGGCGGTGGACGTGGTCGACACCATCGGTGCCGGTGACGCGTTCGGCGGCGCGTTCGCGGCCTGGTGGGATCAGGCCGGCCTCGGCCGCCGAGACCTCGCCGATCGCGGTGCAGTCGTCGCCGCGGTGGCCGCCGCGGTCGAGGTCGCCGCCGTCAGTTGTGCGCGCGTCGGTGCCCAGCCGCCCCGTCGCGCCGAACTCGGCAACAAGTGGAGTCCCACCAGATCGTGATCGAGTTGTCGGTTGCCGAAGCGATCGATCGCGCCGCGCTCCTGACCGCAACGGGCCGCGCAATGATCGGCATCTGCGGTTGTCCCGGCGCCGGAAAGTCGACGTTGTCGGCGGCGATCGCGGATGCGGTGCAATCGAGTGTGATGGTGCCGATGGACGGGTTTCATCTCCTGAACGAAGATCTCGTGCAGCTCGGCAGGCGCGATCGCAAAGGTGCACCCGACACGTTCGATGTCGACGGGTACCTGGCGTTGCTCGAACGCATTCGTGGTCAGATCCCTGGCGAGGTGATCACCGCTCCGCGCTACGACCGCGCTGCGAGTGCTCCGGTTCCCGATGCCATCACTGTCGAATCCGACGTCGCATTGGTGATCACCGAAGGCAACTATCTCCTCCTAGAACATGCGCCATGGAACACTGTTCGGAGGCTGCTCGATGAGGTGTGGTTTGTCGACACCGACGACGCCGTGCGAGTACCACGACTCATCGCACGCCACATCACGTTCGGAAAGTCACCCGATGAAGCTCGCGAGTGGGTGATGCGGTCCGACGAAGCCAACGCGGCAGTGGTTGTCGCGAGTCGCGTCCGTGCCGACGTCGTCGTGCGGCTGCCGTAGGGCGCCGTCAGCGCACCGGGCCCAGCGTCTGGTCTTTCACGTCGAGTTGCACGGCACCACTCATCATTGCGACAACATCGGCGATGCTGGCGCTTCGAGGCGTGATCACTGCGACCCGCCTTCCGAGCCGCTGCACGTGAATTCGATCGGCGACCGCGTAGACCCGCTGCATGTTGTGCGAGACGAGCACCACGGGAAGCCCGCGCCCGCGCAGGTTCTCGATCAGTTTGCGAACCTGCACCGACTCACGCGTACCGAGGGCAGTGGTCGGCTCGTCGAGAATGATGACCTTGCTGTCGAAGGCCTTCCGCTTGCGAATGCCGTTGTCTTCCAACATCCGCACGAGCTTGCCCCAGCCGCCGGGCTTGGGAGGCTCGCGATCCCGGAAGAGGTTGGACGCAATATCGAGCGCCGGCTGCACCGCCAGTGTCTGATGAATCGCATTGACACCGGCGAGGCGAGCCTCGGTCGGGTTGCGGAACAGAAACGCCTGACCATTGAGATGCATGACACCCTCGTTGGGAGTCTCCGCGCCCGACAGGCACTTGACGAGGGTCGACTTTCCGGCGCCGTTGTCGCCGACGATGGCGAGCACTTCGCCGGGGTACACCGCGAATTCCACTCCATCGAGCGCGACAACTCGGCCGTACGTCTTGACCAGGCCTTGGCACTCGAGCGTCGGCGTGATGGTGTTGGAGTCGGTCATCCCTAGTCGCAGTCGGGCGGACGTGGTGGCGCGTCGGCGACGAGGGCGGCGTTCAACTCGGCGCCGGCGAGGGCAATGATCGAGTGCAGGCTGAGCCACGTCAGCAGACCGATAACGGAAGCGAAGTTTCCATACACGGGAGATGCCTGGGCGATCGCCCGACCGACGATGGCCACACCGACCAGCTGCAACGCGGCGAACAACATGCCGCCGACCAGCGCGCCGGGTGCAACGCTTCGCCATGAAGGCCGCTTCGTGCGCAGCCAGCGGTAACTCAAGGCCAACACTCCGGCGTTGATTGCGATCGTGCCGATCAGCAGCAGCACCTTGCCGACGATCTGCAGGCCTGTCACGGTGGCGAGGCTGGCCAGGATGGCCGCGCCGATCTGAGCACCACCGATGTAGGCCATGCCGAACAATGCTCGCAGGCGGGTGATGAACAGGTTGGACCGATCGTCGAGAGCCGTCTCGGCGATGTCGTCGAGTGCGCCATGCACGGCGACGAAGGCCTTCATCCCACCCCACAGGCTGGCCAGCAGACCAATGATCAGCACCAGTGCGTCGCCGCGCAGCTTTGACGGATCGGCGGCAATCTGCTCGCCGATGAACGGAAGTTGGGCGAGTGCCGAATCAACGATGTCCTCGAGCAGTTTCGGGCGGCTCTGCAACACGAAACCCAACACAGTGGTGAACACCAACAACAGCGGGAAGACGGAGAGGAACCCGAAGTGAGCGATCAGCGCGGCGTTGCGACCGCTGCGGTGTTTACGGAAGCCTTCGATGGTCTGAACCGTGAGTGCTGCGGGCCGTGAGCGCTCACGCAAGGCCCGAACCCTGGAGAACTCGGTCCAATTCACACAGTGAATGTAGGTGTTGAGCGGAGTTTCTAAACTCCTCACACCAAATCGATGTGCAGTGGCGACGTCAGGCATCGCCGATGACGAGGGCCTACCGCTACGGTCGTGGCGTGCGACGCCTGGGTGTCAGCAGTATTGACCCCACTCGAGCGGTCGCGCTTGCGGCAATCGCTGCGATCATCGGCATTCAACTGATCTTCTACGGACTTCCGTTCGGCCTCTGGCTGCACGGGCTGGTGCTCGGCGGCCTGAACGCGGTGATGGCCGTCGGCATGGCGCTGATCTACCGGGCGAACCGCGTCGTCAACTTCGCACAGGCCGAACTCGGTACGGTGCCCACAGCGTTCACGGCGGCATTCATCCTGTTCTGGGGCTGGCCATACCTGCTCGGGTTGGTGACCGGGCTGGCGATGTCGATCATCGCCGGCGTTGTCATCGAATTTGCGTTGATCCGTCGCTTCCGCCATTCGCCTCGACTGGTGGTCACGGTCGCTACGCTCGGCATCACCCAACTGCTCGTCGTGATCGGCATCTTGATCCCGCGGTGGTGGGGCCGCAATCTCGCCAGCGAGCGCATCGCTCCGCCACTCGACTGGAAGCTCACCGTCGGACAGGTGATCCTCAACTCCAATCATCTGATCGCGTTGGTCGTTGCCCCGCTGATGATGGCCGGAGTCGCCTGGTTCCTGGCCCGCAGCCGCTACGGCGTCGCCATCCGAGCAAGTGCCGAGCGCGGTGATCGGGCGGCGATGCTCGGCATTCCCGTTGGCCGATTGAACACACTCGTGTGGGCAGTCGCCGCGGCGATGTCGTTCGTCGCGCTGTTCGTGCGCAGCGGAATCATCGGCGTGCCGCTGGGATATGCGGCGGGTTTCTCGGCGCTGCTGCAGTCATTGGCGGCGCTGGTGATTGCTCGTCTCGAACGACTGCCAACGGTTGCCGTGGCTGCTGTCGCTCTCGGCCTGCTGGAGTCCGGCGTTCGCTTCAACTCGGATACGCCGGCCGCCGCGTACCCGATCATGGCCGCCGTCATATTCGTCGTGCTGCTCGTGCAACGAACAGGCCACACCCGTCGCGACACCGATGCCACCAGCACGTGGCGCGGCGCAGAGGAAGTGCGGCCGCTGACGGTCGCCGAGCGCCGGCATCCAAAGGTACGCCTCCTGCGGTGGACCCTTATCGCGGTCGGGCTCGTGGTGGTGCTCGGTGCACCCATGGTTCTCAACGTCGACTACATCATCAAGTCCTCGGCCATCTTCGCGTTCGCGATCATCGGACTCTCCATGGTGGTCCTCACGGGATGGGCCGGGCAGATTTCGCTCGGGCAGATGGCCATCGTCGGAATCGGTGCGGCAGTCAGCGCGACATGCACATCGAGATGGCATGTCGACCTGACGTTGGGGTTGCTGATCGGAGGTTTCGCCGGCGGCGTCGTCGCCTTTGCCGTCGGCGTGCCTGCGCTGCGACTGCGCGGGCTGTACCTTGCCGTCACCACCTTCGCACTGGGGCTGGCCACCGAACAGTGGCTGCTCAGTGATCGTTTCTTCGGGTGGTTTCCTCAGGCCGAATCACGGTTCGAGCGGCCGCCGCTGTTCGGACAGATCCACCTCGACACTCCGATCCGCTACTACATGTACTCGTTGGTCGTGCTGGTGCTGACCTTTCTGGCGACTCGCGGCATCCGTCGGTCACGTGCCGGTCGAGTGATCATCGCGGTGCGCGAGAACGAGCGTGCCGCGCAGAGCTATTCCATTCCGGCAGTACGTGCCAAGTTGACCGCGTTCGTGATCTCAGGCGTGTTGGCGGGCATTGGCGGCGCGCTGTTCGCTCACCTCAACCAGTCGTTCAGCGTCGCCAGTTACAGCACGGGCGAAAGCTTCAGCGTCTTCACCTCGGCCGTGATCGGCGGGCTCGGTTCGTTGGGCGGAGCGGTGCTCGGTGCGGTGTACCTGCGAGGAATTCGCTGGTTCATCACCTCGCAGGAGTGGCAGTTGCTGTCGACAGGTGGTGGTGTGTTGTTGGTGCTGTTGATACTGCCAGGCGGGCTCGGCGGCCTGTGGGTGACGGTGCGCGATGTCATCGTGCGATTGCTGGTGCGCCCATCGCGCCGGCCGACTGCTGATGTGCCCGCCACAGTTCCAGCGGAGCAGGCACTCTGATGCGCAAGTTCCTCACGGCGTGTCGCCACCCCGGTGCCTGGCTGCGCGACATCTGCGGCGGCGAGGCCGCGTTCCCGCTCGTCGTACTGTTCGCACTCAACGCGGTCGACGAACTCGATCGCACAGCCTTTGCGATTCTGCTGCCGAACATTCGCGACGAATTCAACCTCGACAACACCAAAGTGCTCGGTCTCGTCGCGTTGGTTTCGGTCGCTGCACTCGCCCTGCAGGTGCCCATCGCTCAGTACGCCGACAGGTCACGGCGAGTGCCGCTGGCAATCGGTGGTGCGGTGGTGTGGGCTCTGTTCAGTGGTCTTACCGGCCTTGCAACCGGCGTGATCGTGCTGAGCATTGCCCGCAGCGGAAGTGCCATCGGCAAGGCGGTGATCGACCCGACGCACAACTCACTGATCGCCGACTACTACCCGATCAACTCGCGCAGCAGGGTGTTCAGCACCCATCGAGCCGCCAACGCCGTCGGTTCATTCGTCGGTCCGTTGAGCGCCGGGCTGCTGGCGTACGCATTCGGCTGGCGCGCACCCTTCCTCGTGTTCGTCATCCCGACGATGATCTTTGCCGTGATCGCACTTCGATTGCGCGAGCCGGTGCGCGGCCGATGGGAACGACAAGCGATGGGCGCCAGCGACGAGGTCGTGGGCACCGAGGAGACAGCGCCATCGTTTGCCGAAAGCTGGCGAACGGTGCAGAAGATCGAGAGCCTCAAGCGGATCTGGTGGAGCCTGCCGTTTCTGGCGACGGCCTTGATCGGTTTCGTCGCGCTGGCATCGTTGTTGTACGAGCAGGAGTTCGGTCTCGACGACCGGGCCCGTGGCGTCGCCGCGGCGATCGCCGAACCGTTCCAGCTCGTTGGCCTCGTCGTTGGCTCGCGAATCATCACTCGGCGATTCCTCAACGATATGCGTGGCTTGATCCGCTTTCTGGCCGGCGTCGCCATTGCGACGTCGGTCGCGGCGATCGCGTTTGCGGTCGCGCCCAACATCGTGGTCGCCGTGGCCGTCAACAGCGTGATCTCTGCATCGTTGGCAATGCTCGGCCCAGGGATTCTCGTCGCCCTGTCGTTGGCCATTCCGCCACGAGCGCGGGCCACAGGGTTCTCGGTGGCTTCGCTGTGGGTGATTCCCGGCCTGATCGTGCTGCCGATCATCGGGTGGATCTCCGGTCATGTCGGAATCCGCTGGGGCATGCTCGTGCTGGTCCCGCTTTTCATCATCGGCAGCTTGATCCTTGGCAGCGCAGGTTCGGTGATCGATGCCGACATCGCCCAGGTCTGGCGAGGGGCGGCGGCGCGCAGCGAGGCGCTGTATCAGCGTCGGCACGGGCAGAGCGATCTGCTCCTGGTTCGCGGCGTCGACGCCGGGTACGACGGTCGCCAGGTGCTGTTCGGTGTCGAGATCGACATCAAGGAGGGCGAGATCGTGGCCCTGCTCGGTACGAACGGAGCGGGCAAGAGCACGCTTCTGAAGGCAATCAGCGGTGTCGTCGAAGCCGACCGGGGTGCCGTCGTGCTCGACGGTCGCGACATCACTCACGCGCCACCAAACGAGATCGCCGGCCTCGGCATCAGCCAGATGCCCGGTGGACAGGGCGTCTTTGGCTCGCTGACGGTCAGCGAAAACCTTCGCCTTGCCGGTTGGACACGCCATCGGCATCACGACGTCGACGCAGCGATCGAGGAGGTGTTGACCATCTTCCCCGTGTTGCGGGAGCGGTACACGGCGTCGGCGGCAGATCTCAGTGGTGGTCAGCAGCAGATGCTGGCCCTCGGCATGGCGTTCATCTCCAAGCCGCGCGTGCTCCTGATCGATGAACTCTCGTTGGGGCTCGCTCCGGTGATCGTTGGCCAGCTGCTGCCTCTGGTACGCCGCTTGGCCGACGATGGTGCCGCTGTCATCCTGGTCGAGCAGAGCGTCCATGTTGCCCTCACACTGGCCGAGCGGGCTTACTTCATGGAGCGGGGCACGATCCGCTTCTCCGGCCCGACAGCTGATCTGCTGAACCGGCCCGACTTGTTGCGTTCGGTGTTCCTCACCGACGTTGCCGTCTCGTCGGCGGCGCCGGCAGCCGCGACGTTGGCCGACTCACCACCGACCGATCCGTTCGCACTGGAGGTCGCGGGCCTGAGTCGCTCGTTCGGCGGCAACCGCGCGGTCAACGACGTGTCGTTTTCCGTTGGCAAGGGCGAGATCGTCGGCATGATCGGGCCCAACGGCGCAGGCAAGACGACGCTGTTCGATCTGATCAGTGGGTACGTCACCGCCGACGATGGTCGGGTGTTGCTCGACGGCCGCGACATATCCACCGACTCGGCCACCGTGCGTGCCCGCCAAGGGCTTGGTCGAAGCTTCCAGGACGCTCGGCTCTTCCCCGACATGACTGTGACCGAGGCGATGTCGGTCGCGCTGGAGCGTTGGACGACACAGCGCAGCGTGCTTGCCGCGGCACTGCGCTTGCCAACCGTGTTCGATGACGAGGAACGAACCGCGGCGCGGGTCGGCGAGCTGATCGAGGTGATGAATCTCGGCGCCTATCGCAACGCGTTCATCCGTGAGCTGTCGACCGGTACGCGTCGCATCGTCGATCTGGCCTGTCTCGTCGGCCATCGCCCGACCGTCGTGCTGCTCGACGAACCTTCCAGCGGTATTGCTCAGCGAGAAGTCGAGGCGCTGGCGCCGGTTCTGCTGCGCTTGCGCGACGAGATGGGCGCCAGCTTGCTGGTGATCGAACACGATCTGCCGTTGATCTCTTCGATAACTGATCGCCTGATCGCCCTCGATCAGGGTGAGGTCATCGCCTGTGGAACTCCGGTTGACGTGTTGACCCATCCCGACGTGGTAGAGAGCTATCTAGGGAACAACGCCGCGGCGCGCCAGCGCTCCGGCCACAGGGGGTAGCTACATGCAGCCAGCCAGCTCGACGGGTGCCGACCGCAGCCGACAACTACGGCGGTGGGGCCCGATAGCCGGGGTCGTGGTGCTGGTTGCGGTCATCGGGGGCCTCGTGCTCGTCACCCGCGACTCGGGTGACGATTCGACGACGCCCACGACGGCCGCCCCCGCTCCCAGCACGACTGTGGCAGCGGCCACCTCGGTTGTGCCGAGCGAGTCGACGGCTCCGAGTACCGATACCGCCGCAGGCACCACCCTGCCGCCTGAGCTGACGTATCCGTTGTCGTTCGCCGACGCCACCGAGCAGGGCATTGCCGACACCATCGACTGGGGCGAGCGGTGCAACACGACGACCGGACGGCTTGCCGTGCCCGACTACTTTGCACGGCCGTGTTTCGCTGCGTTCGTCGGTGACAACGGCGGCGCCACAGCCACCGGAGTCACGGCCGGCGAGATCACCATCGTCTACTACGAAGGGCAAGAGACCGATCCGATCATCGCCTACATCACCGATGCGGTACAGGTCGACGACACCAACGGCGACCAGTTCGCGACGATGCGAGAACTCATCCGCTACTACGAGACGTACTACGAGCTGTATGGACGCAAGGTCAACCTCATCACCTTCGAAGGCACCGGCAATGCCACCGACGAGGTCGCCGCTCGCGCCGACGCGGCGCGCATCGCGCTGGAGTACAAGCCCTTCGTGGTCTTCGGCGGCCCGGCGCTGACCAGTGCGTTCGCCGACGAGTTGGCAGCGAACAACGTGATCTGCATCGGCTGCACTCCAGGCCAGCCGCCCTCGTTCTTCAGCGACCGAAGTCCGTACGTGTGGGGTCTCGACGGCAGTCCGCAGCAGAAGGAGTCGCACACGGTCGAGTTCCTGACTAAGCAGATCATCGGTAAGAACGCCAGCCATGGAGGCGACGATGTGAAGGACCAGCCCCGCACGCTTGGGCTGCTGTATCTCGAGAACAGTGGGGCGGCCAAGGAGCTCGCCGACAAGTTTGCGGCGGACATGGACGCCGCGGGTTCGCCATTCGCGGAAGTCGTCGCCTATCAGCTCGACCCGACCACGATCCAAGCAACGGCGACACAGGTGATCACCCGAATGAAGGCTGCCGGCGTCACGACCATCGTGTTCAGCGGCGATCCCGTCGCGCCCCGCGACTTCACCAAGGAAGCAACGGCACAGGAGTACTTCCCGGAGTGGGTCGTCTCCGCCAGCACACTGGTCGACGTCACCGCATTCGCGCGAACGTACGACCAGGAGCAGTGGTCGCACGCGTTCGGCGTCACCCAACTCGCGGCCCGGACACCCTCGGATCAGATCGGTCCGTTCTACATCTACAAGTGGTTCAACGGCGTCGACCCTCCCGCAGACGGATCCATCGCCGTCTTCGCTCCGAACCCCGCACTCTTCTTCGCAGTCGTGCAGGGCGTCGGCCCTAACCTCACCCCTGACACATTCCACGACGCAGTGTTCGCGCTGCCCCCTACCGCCGACGCGCTCGCGATCAGTCAGCCGTATCTCACGTACGGCGACAAGGGCTACTGGCCCGACAACGACTATCTAGGCGTCGACGATGCCACCGCGATCTGGTGGGACCCTGTCGCGACCGGCCCCGACGAGATCCGCAAGGAGGGCGTTGGCATGTACCAGTACGTCGACGCCGGTCAGCGCTACCTGCCCGGCGAATGGCCGACCACCGACAAGATGTTCGACCCTGCCGGCGCCGTCGCCCTGTACACCTCACCACCACCCGGTGAGGCCCCCGGCGACTACCCGAGCCCCGCCGGCTGAGCTCCTGTCCGGGTCCCGTCCCCGCCCGTCGGGCGCGAAAAGTGCCGGCTCAGGCGTGCCGGCTCAGGCGTGTTGCCGCACCCACGGGCGCGAAAAATGCCAGCTCAGGCGTAATATCGCGCCCAATGGGGACCTTGCGGAGATGCGGGGTCACGGTGGGAGGCGCCAGTCGATGGGGGCCAGACCGGCGGCGACCAGGGCTGCGTTGGTGCGGCTGAAGGGCTTGCTGCCGAAGAATCCGTTGTAGGCGCTCAGCGGCGATGGATGCGCCGACTCGATCACGGTGTGCCGTGAGGTGTCGATCAATGCCTTCTTCTTACGGGCATGTGCGCCCCACAAGATGAACACCACACGGTGGCTCTTGGCGTTGACAGTTCGCAGCACCTCGTCGGTGAAGGTCTCCCACCCCTTGCCCTGATGCGACGCAGCGGCGCCCGACCGCACCGTGAGGCTGGTGTTGAGCATCAACACACCCTGGCGTGCCCACGACTCGAGGTTGCCGTTCGCCGGCGTGTCGATGCCGAGGTCGTCGCGAAGTTCGGTGTAGATGTTGACGAGCGACGGCGGCAATTGCACCCCGTCGCGCACCGAGAAACACAGGCCGTGCGCTTGCTGCGGGCCGTGGTACGGGTCCTGGCCCAGCAACACGACGCGGGTGGTTTCGTACGGCGTCAGGTGCAGGGCGGCGAAGACCTGATCCGGTGGCGGAAAGACGGTGTGCCGGGCGCGTTCGGCTGCCACGAACTGCTGTAGGTCGTTCCAGTACGGCTTGTCGAACTCTGCACGGAGCACTGGGTTCCAGTCGGTCTTCACCGACTGTCATTTCAGCAGATCGACTCAGTCGTTGTCGTTGTCGTTGCCACCATTGCCACCGTGATCACCGTCGGGCGATTCATCGCTCGTGGTGGTGTCGTTGTCGTTGTCGTTGTCGGGCTCTTCGGAGATGTCGGGATCCATGACGCCGTCGGACACCCGCACGGAGATCTCCGACCGGTGAGCTTTCGACCTGAAGGTCACTTCGACCCTTCTGCCCGACTTGCGGTTCTCGTCCGCCTCGAACCCGGGAGTGGCGCTGACGCCGACGAGGGTGAGGCGGTCGCCGTCTTGGCGAACGGTGATGCTGCCGCCGAGGGAGCTGAACGTCTGCGTGGCCAGCGAACTGCCAGGTGCCGGAGTCGAACGCGAGCCGCCCGAGCCGGCGGCTTCGGTGCTTTCGGTCTCAGGCATCGACGTCTCGACGACTTCGGTGCTGGCTGTGGTGTCGGATGCCAACGCGACGGGCGCAGTGGTCTTGGCTGCAGTCGTCTCTGTGGTCGACGACTCGTCGTCCTCGGTTGTGGCGACGCTGAACGTGACTTCGGCGCTGGTTTCAGACGACTTGCCCGGCACGATCGAATGGTTGCGCGGGCTCTGCACAGCTGCGACCGCGACTGTAGCGATGATGAGCGACATCGCTGCTCCGGTGGTCCAGGCCACTGCCCGGCGCCGCCGAGCTTGGCCGACACGACGCTGCCACGCTGCGAATGCCGCGTTGTCGTCTGGATAGGGGCCGCTCAGGCGACCCAGTTGCTGGCGCAGCTCGGGATCGTGGAACTCACTCATCCGAATGCACCTCCTCCCCGCTTGCTACCACGCTACGAAGTCGTGCGCGGCCCTGATGTAGATATGACTTCACGGCGCCCTCGCTCACGTTGAGGGCGCCGGCCACTTCTGCGATCGACAACTCGTCGACATAGAACAACGCCATGGCAATGCGTTGCTGCTTGGGTAGTTGGGCCAGAATCATCGGCAAGTCCGAGTCGAAGCCGTGCTGCTCGACCGACTCGAGCTGTGGCTCGCCGGCAAGGCGCTGCATTGCTCTGCCTTTGCGGGTCTGGCGACGATGATCGTCGTGCAGACGGTTGATGGCGACCCGACGGATCCAACCGACCGGATCGTCGTACTGCTGGATTCGGCGCCAGTGCATGTGGGCTTTCACGAAGGCTTCTTGCACGGCGTCGGCCGCGACCTCCTGGTCGCCGCTGGCCAATGTGAGCGCACGAACCAGCCGTCCATAATGCGCGCGAAACAGCGAGTCAACGGTCTCGACGACCTTGACTTCTGATGCCTCGCTCATCGTGGAAAGTGCGTACGCCACAAATTTGACACGCCGTAAGTGTTACCGAGGTTTCGATCCGAACGAAGAATTCGCCGTTCTACCTGGGGGAATGTGGCGAGCTACGCTCGGACCATGGATGAGATACTCGATGTCGATCTGCTGGCGTTCGAGCGCGGCACTTCCTCGCAGCGGGCGGCGGTCGTCGACGGCGTCCGCCGCAGTCTGGCAACCGGATTCGTGTACACCCGCCATGACCTGTCCGAAGACCTCCTCGACAGCGCCTACGGCCTGTTGGCCGAGTTCTTCTCGATGCCACAAGAGGTCAAGCAACGCTTCATCGCCCCTGAAAGTCATGGTCAGACGGGGTATACGGGGCTGTTGGTCGAAACGGCGGCATCGAGCGGCGTGCCGGACTGGAAAGAGATGCTCAATTGGGGCAGGGAACTGCCGCCCGGTCATCCACTGCGTGTCCGATATCCGCATCGGTACGGTGCCCAGGTGCTTCCTGAGGCCGCAATTCCCGGCAGCCAGGAGCTGCTGAATCTGTTCCACGATCGGATCGAGGACACCCAGCGTCGCTTTTTGCGGGTAATCGCCGAGGCGATGGGGTGCCATGAGTCACTTTTCGACGAGATGACCCACAACGGGGCAACCCTCACCAGAGCCCTTCGCTATCCACCGATGCCGGAGTCGCCCGGAGGGTCCCATGTGTGGGCGGGCGAGCATGGTGACATCAACCTCATCACCGCCCTGCCCCGAGCCACGGCACCTGGATTGCAGGTGAAAGTTGGCGACGACTGGGTCGATGCCGTCGCCCCAGAGGGTCAGGTGATCATCAACACTGGAATGATGCTCGAACGGTTGACCAACGGCATGCTGCCTACTGGTATCCATCGAGTCGTTGCCTCGCCGGGGTACAGCGGCGAGCGGTACAGCGTCGTGCAGTTCTGCCATCCGACGCCATGGACACTCCTCACGCCGCTGGCAAGTTGCATCACCGCCGAGCATCCACAGCAACATTCGGCCATGGTCAGCGCCGACGCGCTCGACATGGTGTTGTACGAGATCAATCTGATCGAGACGGCACGTCGAGTTGAGTGACACCCGCGACGTCGTCCTGGCGATCGACATCGGCGACACCAAGCTGGCCGCAGGCTTGATGACCATGAAGGGCGAGCTTCTCGATCGTGACGACGTCGACATCGATTTCGGGTTGAATGCCGACGGTCTGTTCGCCTCGGTCAACGGAATCGCCCAGGCCCAACTGGATCGGGCCAGGACCCATCACAATGCCCGACCGGTCGCGGTCGGCGTCGGCTGTGCCGGGCCCGTGCGTCCCGATGTCGTCGCCGTGTCACCGGTCCACATCGGTGCCTGGCGATCGTTCCCGCTTCGGTCCAAGCTGGCATCGGCCACCACGCTCAACGTGTACGGCGATGTTGGTGCCAAGGCCCTGGCCCTGGCCGAAGGATGGCTCGGAGCGGCGATCGGTCGTCAGAACTTCTTGGCGATGGTGGTCGGCTCGACCGTCGAAGGCGGCATCGTGCTGAACGGTCAGCTGCTCGACGGTGCCACCGGGAACGCCGGCTCGATCGGGCACACGATTGTCGAACCGAACGGCCGTCGCTGCGTGTGCGGCTCGCGTGGCTGCCTCGATGCGGAGGCGTCGGGACCGGCAATCGAAGCAATCACCGGTCGGCCGCATTCCGAGCCGACCTACGAGATCATGCAGCGCACGGGGCGACTGGTCGGCCAAGCAGTGGCGACGACCTGCAATCTGCTCGACCTCGACCTCGCGGTGGTCGGAGGCTCGGTCGCCCTCGGATTCGGGGCGACGTTCTTCAACTCGGCCCAAGAGACGCTCGACGAGCACGCTCGGTTGTCGTTCAGTCGCAGTGCCAGGATCATTCCGGCCCGCCTCGGCGGTCGCGGCCCGCTGATTGGGGCGGGTGCGGTTGGGCTTCGAGGCCTTCGTCGCGCTGGTCGCCCTCGCGAGTGAGCACTTGTCCGTATCATTGCGCGAATGACGAAGGTTCGCAGTGGCAACGCTTCGATGATCGACGATCGTCGCGGCAGTGGTGGTGGCGGCGGGTTTGGCCTCGGGGGTGGCGGATTTCCATTTCCGATGAAGGCCGGTGGCGGCGTGCTGGGCGTCATCGTGTTGCTCGCCTCGCTGTTTCTGCCGAAGTTGCTCGGGAACAGTCCCTCTGCGGCCGGCGTCCCGCAGCCGGTCGACAGGTCCACCAGCAGCTCTGCCGATACGTGCACCAGCGATCTTGAACAGATCGTGTGCGGCGCAACCCTCGATGTGCAGACCTACTGGCAAGCCAACCTGCCGACCTTCTTCGGCACGACCTACGAGATCACCAAGACGGTGTTCTTCACCGATGCCGTGAGTACCGGTTGTGGAAATGCGACCTCGCAGACCGGACCGTTCTACTGCCCGCTCGATCACCTCGTGTACATCGACCTCGGGTTCTTGCAGGCGCTCGAGCAACAGCTGGTCGGCGCGCCGACAGACCTGGCCGAGCAGTACATCATCGCCCACGAGTACGGGCACCACGTGCAGAATCTGCTCGGCACCAACGATCAGGTGCAGCAGGCGCAGCAGAACGATCCGGGGCGCGCCAACCAGTATTCAGTGGCGATGGAGCTGCAGGCCGACTGTTTCGCCGGAGTCTGGGTGGGCGATGCCGCATCTCGCGGCCTGCTCGAAACACCCAACGAGATCAACGAGGCGCTGGCCGCGGCCGAGGGTGTTGGCGACGATCGCATCCAGGAGAAGATGCAGGGGCGTATCGACAAAGAGGCCTGGACCCACGGGTCGGCCGAGCAGCGTCAGTCCTGGTTCACGCGTGGTTACAACACCGGCGATCCCCGCCAGTGTGACACGTTCAGCGAGGTTCTGTAGGAAGCGCCGGCATGTTGCTGCCACCGAATTTGCGGTAGACCCACTCGGCGGGTCCGATCTTGAATCGCGACTGCCACAACGTTGCGGCCACGATTGCCACCAGCCAGAACGTACCGGCGAACGCCAGGGCCACGTCGAGTCCCGCTGGCTTGATGAAGCGCCAGCGAGTGACCAGCGCGTTGAACACCAGTACATGCAGGACGTACAGGGTCAGCGTCGTCCGCCCCGCTGCGGCGAGGGCCCGAGTCACGAAGGTCGAGCGGGTCGCGCTGGCGATCCAGCCGATGATGCAGAACGCAACGATCGACGACCCGAGCGCGCACACTGTGTAGTTGAGACTGCGGCTGAACGGGTCCGTGGCGAGCAGCAACGTACGCAACGGCGTGTCTGCATACTGATCGTTGGCGAGATAGGTACCGGCAACAAGCAGCACTCCGAACGCGACGAGCACTCGCCGCAAGGCCGCATGTAACGGCAGGTAGCGACCGATCACCATGCCGGCGCACAGAAAGGCGAGCCAGGGCAGGAGAGGGTGCGTGCCATTGACGAACGTGTCGAAGAACAGACGACGCGGCGATCGGTACGGCCGCGATGTGTACCACCCCTCGAACAGCCACGTGGTGTCGCCGTCTGATTCGAACGCCCACCACTGAGTCGCCGCCGCACCTATCGCGGCGACGCTGCCGATGACGATCAGCCACCGAGAGCGAAGCGTGAACAGCATCGCGCCGACAACGAAGAAGGCGCCGTAGAAGAACAGAATCGTTCCATTCCAGATCCACTCGAGGAAGAAGCCAAAGCAATACAACAGGACTCCGCGGCGGATCAACGTCCAACGATCCGCGCTGCGTCGTTGACGATCGCCGCTGAGTCGGCCACGGTTGGTCAACAGGGTGATGCCCATGCCGGCAACCAGCACGAACGTTGCCGCAAACCGCGTCGATAGTGGACCCGTCCACGGATTGAAGAAGCGGTTGACGGCTGACTCGCCGATCGGATCACCGAGATTGATGAGGTAGCCGCGGTAGTTCATCATCGCCACGCCGATCAGGGCGATTGCGCGAACAACGTCGAGGTCGATCACTCGATCGGTCGGCGCCGTGGTCATATCCACTCCAGCTCGTCGACCATCGTCGAGATCAGCGGCCGTTGCACATCGACGCGATCACGGACCAGCGGGCACCGGGCGCCATCCGGGGCAAGGATCATCGATGTGTGCATGTGCGGTGCCTCATGCATGGCCAGCCGGGCACGGGCGAAGTGAAATGGGCTGTCGCCGTTGGGTAGCGCGGCAATGCCATGGGCCGAGCCTGCCCCGACCATCACGAGATGGCCGTCGGCTGCAACCTCGCCGAGGTGATAGCCGGCGCGTTCTCCGGCGCGCACCGGGTGCACGGCGACGACACCAGCATGTAGATGCAAGAACGACTTGTCGCCGTGCCACAGGGTCGTGCCGAGCCGCAGCCGAAAGTGTCGCTCGTGGTGGCGCACTCGAAGGTCGGCGTACGACTGAGGCTGCAGATGGCTGAGCCACAGTGTGCGATGTGGCTCGAGATGATCGAGCCAGGCATCGATCTCGGCGAGTCGATCGGCGTCGGATCCTGCCAATGGAAGGTGCAGCGCGTACCCGTCGATGTCGAGACCGGCGTTGGTCGTCGCTGCCGTGACCGCGGCGAGGTCGGCCACCGTTGCGCCGTACCGTCGCATCGACGATTGCAGCTTGATGATCACCCGGCCGCGCCAATTGGCCAGCGCTGCGACGTCGAGCGCCGAGCCGATGGTCACGATGACGTCGGTCGAGGGCGGTGCCACCGGCGACGGAGTCAGCACGATGGGCGTCACCCTGTCGGCCACATTGTCGAGTTCGTGAATGGAGCCGACGCAGACGTAGTCGGAGAGTCCCTTGATCAGTGGGTGCAGAGTGGCTCGGCCGAAGCCGTACCCGTTGCCCTTCACCACCGGTACCAATCCATCGACGCTGGCCGCCACCGAATCGATGTGCGACTCCCAAGCGGCGCGCTGAACAGTGAGTCGCAAGGCCATGCCGAACAAACCGTAGTTGCTGTGCACTTTCCCACGCCCGCATCCCATACCCGCATCCGAGTGTTTGCGTCCCGCGGCGGCCCATCCGAGTGTTTCGCGCCACCACGGGTGGGCCGAAGACACTCGGTTGACCTAATCCCGAGTTGTCTGATCGGGATTGTCGGACTAGCCTTGCCGCCATGCGCAAGTTGCTCGGCTTTCCCAATCCGGTCAACGAAACCTCGGCCCGCTTGGTGGCCAGCGGGGTCGTCGCCCAAGGGGTCGCATTCCTGGTCCTCAGGCAGTGGTGGGTGCTCGTTCTGCTGGCGTACGGCTTCCTGGCCAGGGTGCTGACCGGCCCGCGGCTGAGCCCACTTGGCCAACTCGTCACTCGTGTGGTCACACCCAGGCTCAATATCGATCATCGTTTCGTTCCCGGACCTCCGAAGCGTTTCGCCCAAGGCATCGGACTGGCATTCACTTCTGGTGCAGTGATTGCGTGGGGTCTTGCCGCGCCCGCCATTTCCTACGTTCTGATCGGCGGCCTGATCGTCGCGGCCACGCTCGAGTCGGTGTTCGCCGTGTGCCTGGGTTGCATCGTCTTCAACCGGCTGATGCGGTGGGGTGTGATCCCGGCAGACGTGTGCGCCGAGTGCAACGACCTCAGTCGGCAGTTCGCCCCGGCCAGTTCGTGAACTTCGGCGCCAGCGCGCCGATGCTGCGTTCTTCGATCGCGCCGATCCATAGGCCGGCTCCGTAAGCGACATCGTCGGTTAGACGTAAGGCGATGTAACGCGCTGGGTCGAGCGGCCCGCGCCTGGCGAGCCAGTCGAGCGTTGGAGGAATGGTTGCCGCACCGAGCAACGGCAGTCGAGTGCGACGGCACAGCACTGCCGCGCAGAGGGCCAGTGGCCACCACGCACGAGTGATGGCACTGCCCACCTGACGACCGGCAAAGAGATGACCGAGCCCGGCCAGTCGGACGGATTCGGCGGGCGGGACATCGTCGAGCTTGCGCTGCAGGGCGACCACGGTTCCAGCGGCGACGGCGACCGCGGCGACAGGTCGCCGTACCAAGACCAGTCCCCACACAGAAGCACTCCATCCACTCATTCGCAGCGGCGACACTGCACCCGGGTGCTTGCGATCGAGCGGTGCGGCCGACCGTCCGTAGGCAATGCGCTGGCGGACCCACGACACGAACGAAGGTCGTGGTCGGTGGTGTACGACGCTCGCCGGCTCGTAACGGCAACGGTGGCCGGCATCGAGCAACCGCCACACCATGTCGACGTCTTCGCCGGTTCGCAGTGACTCGTCGAAACCCCCGATCGCTCGCAACGCGTCGGTGCGGACGAGGAGCGCGGCCGCCGGGACGTAGCTGACTCTCGAGCCTGCGGCGACGCGTGCTGGCTGGTCGCCCAGGTCGAGCGGCGACCTGGCCATTTCGTACTGAGCCAGCGTTGTCGAACCCTCGCTGGACGCGATCCGCGGAGCCACCAACGCGACCAACGGATCATTGAAGTGCGGCAGCAGACGCGACAGCCAATCGCCGGCGACATCGACGTCGGTGTCGACGAACGCGACGAGCGGTGTGGTCACGTCGGCAAGGCCGGCGTTGCGCGCCGCCCCCGGCCCGCTGTTGCTCGCCAGACGGATCGTGCGCGTGCTCGCCAGCGATTCCAATGGCGGTTCGCTGGCGTCGTCGACGACGATCACGGCGCAGTAGTTGCCTGGCACGCTTGGCCGAGTGTTGAAGGCTGGAATCACAACGGTGACGTCAGCCGCCGTGAGCAATGAATCCGTTGGTGCCGGGTGGATCGCTCCGGCCTCGACGAGTCGATCGGTCAACTTGGCGTGGCCTGCAGGTAGCGGTTGGTGCTGCTCGATCGCCTCGACGACTCGCCGACCGCCAGCCGAGAGTTTGAACAGCCGTAGCGGTGAACCGCCGATCACGACGCGGTCGTATCGACGGTACGAGCCATCGATCGCGAACGACGCTGTCACGCTCGCCATTCGTCGACGGCCGCTACGAGATCGATGGTCAGTCGCGTGAGCAGTGCCTTGCCGTGATTGGCGGTCGCCGAGCGCGGGTCGCCAAGAACGCCGTTGGGGCTGACGGCACGAACGCCATTGGCGCGCAGCTCGTCGATCAGGTCGACGAGCGGTTCGGTTCGGCCGGGTTCGGCCCTCGTCATGCGCACGAGGTTGGGAGCGAGCGCCAGCATCATCGAGGTCTCGGATTCGCCGGCGTGTGCGTCGCCATTGCGGATGTGCGGCCACCACGCCAGCACCCGGCGTCCTTCGCCGAGCAGCTTGTTGGTGGCCCGCTGCACAGGAGCGGCGTTGCCGCCGTGGCCGTTGATCAACACGACGCCTGCCGACCAGTCGGCACTGCGCACGAGTTCGACGATGAGATGCTCGACGACGTCGGCACCGATCGACAGCGTGCCGG
Organism: Ilumatobacteraceae bacterium; assembly: GCA_031430695.1. Lineage (GTDB taxonomy): Bacteria > Actinomycetota > Acidimicrobiia > Acidimicrobiales > Ilumatobacteraceae > JAENVT01. The sequence continues at coordinate 2,898 of JANPBZ010000038.1, read as the reverse complement.
GGAATGCCGCATGCTCGCCGCTGGACGATGCTGCGATCGTCGGGCCGATCAGCACGTCGCCCGGCTCGAACGACGAGACCAGACCTTCCGCCAACGCCATGGCGATGCGCGTGTCGGTGTCGAGTGGGAGATGCGGGCCGTGCTGCTCGCATGAGCCGATGGGTATGCCGATGATCGGACGCGGCGCCAGGTTCCACAGGTCCGTCCACGTGACGTGGCCGAGGCGGTTGGTCATGCCAGACCCCTGACGATCATGGTCGTCGCCTGTTGGTACACCGCAGTCCAGTCGATGGTCATTGGGCCAACCACCTTCAGTTCGAGGCTCACCACACCGTGGCACGTGGCCCACACAAGTGCCGCTGTATGTAATGGATCAGCCGGTCGCAGCGCGCCCGCCTGCATCGCCCGTTCGAGCCGATTGGCGAGCAGTTCGAGCGTGGCGCCGGCGATCGTCTGCGCCTCGATGGACGGTTGGAAGTCGGGAACGACATTGTCGAACATCACCGAGTACAGCGTCGGGTTGTCGATGGCAAACCGCCGGTACGACTGGCCGCACGCCATGATGTCGGCGATCGTGTCGTCGGTGTCCACCACCGACCGCATGCCGTCGCCCAGCCGGCGGAAGCCTTCGACGAACAACTGCTCGACCACACCGTCTTTGCCGCCGAAACGCGAGTACACGTTCATGGTGCTGACACCGGCGGCAGAGGCGATTCGCCGAACCGTCAGGGCTCCGGGCCCCTCTGCGGCCAGCAGTTCGCCAGCTGCCTTGAGCAGCATTGCGCCCACCGAATCGAGCTGCACCATGGGCGCAGGATAGTGGGGGTGGACTGTGGCGGATGTCATGTGGACCAGGTAATCACAACGTGATAACAGTGTTATGACCTGGTACAACGATACCGAAAGGATCTTCCGATGCAACAGACCCCACACCGACTTCGACAGATCGTCGATCACCGTGGCTGATCCTGACGGTGCTGTGCGTCTCTGTGTTCATCATCGTCGTCGACGGCACCATCGTGAACGTCGCCCTCCCGACGTTCGTACGCGAACTCGCTGCCACCACCAGCCGACTGCAGTGGATCGTCGATGCCTATGTGCTCGTATTCGCGGGCCTGCTGATGGCCGCGGGCAGCATCGGTGACCGCTCTGGGCGCAAGGGAACGCTGATGATCGGCATGGCGGCGTTCGGCGCTACTTCGATTCTCGCAGCGATCGCCACGACTCCTAGCCAGCTGATTGCCTGGAGGGCGGCCATGGGGATCGGCGCAGCGTTGATCTTCCCGGCGACGCTGGCGATCCTGGTGAACGGCTTCCCCGACGCCCGTGAACGAGCGACCGCCATCTCGATCTGGGCGGCAACCAGCGGCCTGGCCGTCGCGCTCGGCCCGGTGACCGGTGGCTTCCTGCTCGAACACTTCTTCTGGGGTTTGGTGTTCCTGGTGAACGTACCGGTGATCGTGGCAGCCATGATCGCCATCTGGCGAGTGGTGCCCACATCGCGCGACACAACGATCCGTCGCTTCGATCCGCTCGGCATCGCTCTGTCGATTGCCGGTGTCAACCCTGCTGGTCTGGGCGGTGATCGAAGGACCCAAGCACGGCTGGACATCGCCGACCAGTGTCGTGGCCTTCGGCCTCGCGGCTGTTCTGCTGACGGCGTTCATTCGCTGGGAACGGCACAGCGATCACCCGATGCTCGACGTCAACGTGTTCACCAACATGCGCTTCACGGCGGGCAGCGTGTCGGTGGCGTTTGCGTTCTTCGCGCTGTTCGGATTCATCTTCATGGTCACGCAGTACTTCCAGTTGGTCCGTGGCTACGGCACCCTCGAAGCGGGCGTTCGCACCGTGCCGTTTGCAGTCTTCACCGGGATGGCAGCACCACTCAGCGCCAAGCTGGCCGAACGATTTGGCACCAAGGCGATCGTGACCGCCGGGTTGGTGTCGATGGCGGTCGGTTTCGCGTGGACGACTCGCGACACGGCGACCTCGTCGTACTGGCTTGTCGTCGGCCAGATGTTCTTCATGGGAGGCGGCTTGCGCTTGGTCAACGCGCCTGCCACGGAGGCCATCATGGGTGCGTTGCCGCCGGAGGCAGCCTTTCGCATCCGTCTACGCGTCTCGCCTCGGCGAACTGTTGACCGGATCGGCACTTCCGGCCGATGCTCAGCGCATCGCCGGTGATTCGGTCGGCGCAGGTGTCGAGGTCGCCCGGCAGGCGGGTGAGGTGGCCGGGCCGCAGGCCGGCGGCGCAGTGAAGGCTGCGGTCGACACGGCGTTCATCGACGGCTTCAGGGTGGGATCGTGGGTCTCGGCGGCGGTCGTGTTCGCCGGAGCAAATGATCGCCTTGCGATGGCTGCCCCGCCACGCCGCGGAGCAGTCGCCAGACCTCGCGCTGGATGAAACGCCGTCCTCCGTTCTGCTCAAGGCGTGATGAAGCCTTTGTGTACGCGGTTGCCTGAACCTGAACGCCGGCACATCGCTCACTGTGCATCAGCGTCAGCTCCTGGAACGACAGTCGTTCCAGGAGCTGACACAGATCAAGGTGAATTGAGAAATGGCAGCCGGGCTGCAGTTAGCAGGGTGCTGAAAATCTGGTCCTGAGGGTGCTGGTTGGTGATCGGGGTTCGGCTGTCGTCGTGGACTCGATCGTGCTGCTTGCCCGGTGTCGGTTTTGATCGTCGATGTTGGTTTCTGTTGATCCGTTACTGGTCGATCGCTCGCCGTCACCGGGTGGCGGCCTCGCCCGAACGGTCGTCAGGCGGTGGCGGCGTCGAGTGCGGTGATCCGGATCAGGTTGTAGACGGCGGTGGTCATCTTGAACCAGGCCCGGTTGCGTTGTTGGCCGATGTAGCGAAGCTTGCGGCCGGCCCCGACGGTCTTGACCCAGCCGA
>JANPBZ010000037.1:0-67208 GCA_031430695.1 Ilumatobacteraceae bacterium | reverse complement strand
TGTTGGATCGATAACAAAAACTCAATTAGAAGAAATTGCAAATATTAAATTACCAGATTTAAACACAACAAAATTAAATAGCGCTATGAAAATTGTATGGGCTTCACGACGGCGGGGAACCCGATCTCTTGGGCAGCCGCGAACAGCTCGTCGAGCGAGCGGACCCGTTGCGCCCGCGGCGTCGGAAGCCCGAGGCGCGCCGACGTCTCCCGCGTGCGGATCTTGCTGCGCGCGTTGTCGACCGCCTCCGGCGGGTTGCCTGGCAAGTCGAGCGCCGTGGCGACTCGCACTGCCACGCACACGTTGTCCTCCCAGAACGTGAGCACCCCGTCCGGCCGTATCGACGCGCGCTCGAGCGCAGTGACGATTGCGCTCGCGTCACGATCGGCGTCGCCGGTGAACTGGACAGGAAGCCAGGCCTCGGTGATGCCCTCGGCGACGAGTGCCTCCGACCAGTGACCGGCCTCGTCGACGATCACGAATGTGGCCCCGAGCTCGGCCATGTGTCTGTACGCGCGACGCTTGCCGAGGTAACCGGCGCCAACTACGAGCACGATCTTGCCGTCGATGCTCACGGGCCCACCCATGTCTTGTCATCCACGAACGCACCCGACGGTAGGGCCGCATGAGTGGTGCGGCCCGCCGTGGCGCGGTCGAGGGCGGAGACCAAGGTGCCCGACGACTGCAGCGCCTCGAGCAGAACATCGCCTTCGAGCCGAAGGATCCTGCTCCCCACCTCGGTCGTCACGGTGGCGTTCCGCGGAGCGTTGTCGAGCAGGCCACGCTCACCGAAGCACTGACCCGCACCGAGATGAGCGAGCACTTCGCCCTCACTGTGGACGACGACACTGCCCTCGACGACGACGTAGAACGCGTGCGACGGTGCGCCTTCGACGACCACATCGACACCGTCGGGAAGCGGGCAGACCTGCGATGCCGAGGCGAGTTGCTCGAGCACGAGCCTGGGAACACCCACGGTGATCGGCAGGTTTTCGATAACCGCCACTCGCGAGGCGAGCGCCTCGGCTCGCTGCTTGCTGATCGCATCGAGGCCACGCAGCCCGACCAGGCTGACGAGCGTGACCGCGAGCGAGCCGGCACCGAGCACGAGGAAGCTCGCGCGAAGCGTCGTCGCCGCGATGACCACGGGCGCGAGCACGGCCCCGGCGACCATCGCCGCCACCGACGCAGCATCGAACACACCCATGACGCGGCCGAGCACGTCAGTTGGGACGATACGAGCAAGCGCCGTCTCCGCCACCACCTCCGCCGCAACCAGTCCGGCGCCCCCACCAAGGTCACCGCGCATGCCAAGACGACCCCTTCGATGCCCGCGTACCCCAACTGGGTGGCGCACACGAGCGCGGCCGCAGCCACGGCGATCAGGGACACCCTGGTGCTCGTCGCCAGCCGCCCGTTGACGAATGCGCTCAGGAGACCTCCGGCACCCGCCGCGGCGAGCAGCACGCCATAGCCTCCCGCGCCGAGGTCGAGCGTGCGCTCGGCATAGAGCACCAACTGCACGGTCTGGGCACCGTAGGTAAACTCGACCATCGCCACGAGGACAATCAGCGGCACAACGAAAGGGGTGGAGCGCGCCGTCCGGAAGCCGTGCGCGGTCTGGCCGATCGCTCCCTGCTCATTCAGCGGTCGATTGGGCAAGCCGCGACGGCGCATCGTCGAGATCAGCACCGCCGAGACCGCAAACGTGCCGGCGTTGACGACGAACGCCACCCAGGCGTCGGCGACAGCGAGGATTGCGGCGCCGATCGCAGGGCCGAGAACCACGCCGAGGTCCTGCACCGTGTGGAGCAGGGCGTTCGCCGGGCCGAGCCGCGTTTCGCCAACGAGTCGCGGGAGCAGCGCCATCGCGGCCGGTTTCTCCGCAGCGCCCGCCACCGATGACAGGGCCGTCAACGCGATCACGAGCGCCACGGCGCCGTCACTGGCGACGGTCGCAGCGAGGGCCAGCATCAACACGAGCCGCATCACGTCGCCCGCCAGCAGGACGGATCTTCGGTCGAAGCGGTCTGCGAAGGTCCCGCCGATCGGGCCGAGCAGCACGTACGGGATCAGCCGGCAGATCGTGGCCGCTGCGACCCAACTCGCCGAACCGGTCGTGCTGTAGACGTAGCCGAGCAGGGCGGCGTTGTAGAGCCAGTCACCGATCTGTGACGCGGCACTGGCACCGATCAGTGCTCGGGCGTCTCTGATCTCGAGTACCCCGCGGTAGGCCCCCATCCGCTCATCCCGCCGGACCGTAGCCCATTTTCGGATCCGCCGCGCCCAACCGTCGCCCGCTGAGAGCGAAAGCGACCAGATCAGGGCTAGTCACACCGCTGACAAGCACGGTCCTCACGTGGTTGCAGCGGCTCGCTCATGCCGGTTTCAGACGATTGGCACATGCCAACTCACTTCGGCCTCGCACCATTCAAGCGCCCATGGGTCGCGGCACAGTCGCCGTCATCCGGGATCGTTGCATGGAGAGTAACTACATTTCTGAACGTTGGGGCTTGGCCATGGCATGGAAGGGGTCGGGGGTTCAATTCCCCTCAGCTCCACGAAACCTTTATGACGTAACGGTTTCCTAGCTCCGACGCACCTTCGCTCAGATGAGGTCAGCCGAGTTCATCGCCGGTGCGTAGCGCCATGTCCAGTGCGACCACTGCGACATCGTCATTCGCGTCGAGATAGGCATAGATGGCGACCGAATGCACAAGAGTGCCGGTGGCGATCATCATCCGAAGCGGCGCGAGCCCGGGAAGCGACAGCGTATTGCCGACGAAGTCCGATGCCAGCTGGTCTCGAAGGCGGGGTAATTCGTAGAGCAGAAAGTCGGTTGCCGAGGGTTCGCCGGCAGTCGATCGTTCGACTGGAAGCTGACTATCGAGATCATCGAAGAAGGAGGGGAGGAATCGGACGATCCGATCAGGCATCGGCGCCGAGTGTCTCGGCGAGTTCTGCCGCGCGTTGTTCGACTCTCCGTCGAAAGGCTGGATTCACTTCGTCCCAGCGGTGAACGATTGAAGCGTCGACGGCGTCGGCTCGTTGTTGTGGTGTCATCTTGTCCATCTCGGCGGCAGTGATGATCTCCAACGGTTCGGCCATTGAGCCGACTTTATCGCGTCATGACGTGATCACGCTGTACACGAGGCGTGTGCTGGCGCGAGTGCGGATGCGACGGTCGTTGCGATGTACGCCTGCCGCGATGCAACCGCCAACGGGATCAGAGAATGCTCCACTGGAGAAGCATGTAACTAAACTTTCTCGCGGTGGGGCTTGCCCATGGCATGGAAGGGGTCAGGGGTTCAACTCCCTCAGCTCCACGTAGTACCAGGTCAAAATCGATATCGACGCTCGAACGCATCAGGAAAATCAGTCCCGTCGGTCGGAGACGGGATCGCACCGACCTAGGCCGAGCCAAGATCGTGAGGTCAGCGGAGCCCGATATTGACGTAGTAGGTGGACCCGTCGTCGAGTCGGACGCCGATGCGCCAGTAGAAGCCAGCGGCAGACTTGTCGGTGCCCCAGTTGTAGATGTACTGAGTGGTCCCGTCCGCCCGGTACGTGTCTCCACCCGTGGACGCCACGCTGTACAGCGACTCGTCGACGGCAGCGGACGTTGCCGCTCCCTTGCTCGGGGTCAGCCACTGTGGAGCTGTGACGGTCTGGACCACGGTTCCGTCGGCTCGGCGCAGCTGGAACTTCACCGGCACGGTGCTTCCTGCCTTGAAGATGCTTGTGCTCGTGCCGATCTGGTGGGCTGTGTCGTTGATGGGTTGTAGGAACCCGTCGAACCGATAACCGATCCGGTAGTTGACCGTGCTCGTGGTGGTATTGCCGGCACGGTCGGTCACCGTTGCGCTGTAGCTGAACGGGCCCACTCCCTTGGCATTGCCGCCGGTGAGAGTGCCGGCGCAGGGTTGCGCCACGCCAGACAGCGCGTCTGACGCTGTGCAGGAAGGTGTGGGCGCTGCGCCGAGCGTGTAGGTCGCTCCATTCGTGACGCCCTGGAACGTGATGCTCGGCGTCGTGTGGTCGAGGTTCAGGCCCGTCACCGTGGTCGACGTGTGGTTACCTGCGTTGTCGGTCGCGGTCCCGCTGACGGATTGGTTTGCGCCATCGCCGCTCAGCGTTACGTCTACCGGGCATGACGCGATGCCCGACAAGCCCGATTGGTCCGCGCACGTGAAGTGCACCGTGATCGGTCCCCGGTACCAGCCGTTGCCGTTCGGCACAGTGGTCGCCGCGCCGGTGATCGTGGGTGGCGTCGTGTCAACCAGGACCAGCACTGTCTTCGCCGTTTCGGGGTTGCCGGCGTTGTCGGTGCTCCAGTAGGCGACGCTGTGGCTGCCTTGGCCAACGGTGACCGACGAGCCGCTGCCTGTGGCACCACCGTCGATCTTGAAGTTCGTGTGATGCGGGCCGGACAGGTTGTCGGTGACACTGAAGTGCACGATCACCGCGGAGTTGTGCCAACCGCTGGACACGTCATCCGTGGTCACGGGGGCGTTCCGGTCGATGTGGATGTTGGCAACAGTTGCGCTGGCCGCGTTACCAGCGAGATCGTAAACCGTGGCTGTCGCCGACAGGGCGGCGCCCTCGCCTGTGATGGTGGTGTTCGCGGGGCACGGCCCATCGATTCCGGACAGGTCGTCGCCGCATGTCCAATGGATGACGACGTCACCGGAGTACCAACCTTCGCCGTTCGGCGACGTGGTCGCTGCGCCGGAGATCGTGGGAACACCAGTGTCGACGTTGAGACCCGACACGGTCGAGCTCGAGGTGTTGCCCGCGGCGTCTGTCGCGTGCCCATCGACGTGTTGCCCTGCGCCGTCGGTGACCGTAACGGAGGTCGTCGAGCATGCTGCAATACCGGATAGTGCATCGCTGCAGGAGAAGGCGATTCCGATTGGGGCGTTGTACCAGCCGTTGCCATTCGGCGCGCGCCGTCCGGTTGTCTCGCTGAGCGTCGGCGCGGTGCGATCGATGTTCAGGATCGCCGTGTCGATTGCAGAGTTACCTGCATTGTCCTCGGCAGTGCCGTGGAGCTCGAGGTTCTGACCTTCACCCAACACAGTTTGCGGCGATGTACAAGAGGCAAGACCGGCTCCGCCGGCGTCCGCGCAGGAGAAGGTCACGGTGACGTCACCGTTGTTCCAGCCGTTGGCGTTGGCCGCAGGAGACTGCGTGTGGCTGATGGTCGGCGCTGTCTCGTCGATCCGGACCGAGATGGTTTGGTGAGCCTCCTCGTTGCCCGCTGCGTCGATACTCCAATAGGCCAGAGTGTGGTCACCTTGGGTATTGATCTCGACCGATGTTCCGTCCTGCGCGGCAGCAGCGTCGAGCGAGTACTGCGTGGCGGCCACGCCTGACAGGCCGTCGGACGAATCGAGTGTGACAGTGACGGCGTGGTTGACCCAGCCGCCCGGCGCCGAGGCGGTGGTTACTGGTGCTGTGCGGTCGATTCGCACGGCTGGGGCGCTGTTCGCACCGGTCGTGTTGCCGGCCGCGTCGGTGACCGATGCTGTGGCGACGAAGTTCTGGCCTTCCCCGGAGATTGTGCTATCGGCTGGGCACGTGGTGCCCGAGAGAGCATCCGCGCACGTCCAGTGGACATCCACGTCGCCCTTGTACCAACCGTTGCTGTTGGGCTGCGTGATCGGCGTTCCGCTGAGCGACGGCGCTGTCACGTCGATGTTCACGCCGCTGACGCCGGCGGTGGCGGCATTGCCGGCCACGTCGTGTCCAGTTGCGGAGGCGGACTGTGCAGCGCCTTCACCGAGCGTCTGTGTTGGCGGGCAATTGGCGATGCCGGACGTGGCGTCGGTGCATTGGAAGGTGACGTTCACCGCGGCGCTGTACCAGCCCTGCGCGTTCGCCGCGCGGTCGGTGCTTGCGGTCACGGTTGGCGGTGTCTTGTCGAGCTTCACGGTGACGTCGTCGCTGGCCTGGTTGCCCGCATTGTCGACTGCCGTCCCGGTCAGCAACGTGCCGGCTGTTTCGGCGACGATGGGGCTCGGTGCGGTGCACGATGCGATGCCGGAGAGTGAATCGGTGCAGACGAACCCAACTGTCACGTCGCTGTTGTTCCATCCAGCCCCGTTCGGTGCAGGTGTTTGGATGTGGCCGATCGTCGGTGTCGTCTTGTCGACACGCACGACCACGGTCTGAGCAATCTCCACGTTGGACGCAACGTCGACGCTCCAGAACCGCACGTTGTGCACACCCTCACCGATGACAACGTCGGCGTCGGCGACCGGTGACCCGCCGTCCACCTCGATGTAGGTGTGGGCGGTACCGGAGAGATTGTCACCAGCAACAACGTGCACGGTGACATCCGTGTTGCTCCATCCCGACGGGGCGTTCACTGACGAGATCGGGGCGGTGCGGTCGATGTGGATGCCGCCGACGGTGGCAGATCCAACATTGTCGGCATTGTCGCCAGCTTGGCCCGAGGCGCTGAATGAGGACCCCTCGCCGGTGATCGTGCTGTCGCTGGGGCACGAGGCCAATCCTGAAAGCGTGTCGCTGCACACCCAGTGGACCACGACGTCCGTGTTGTACCAACCGGCGTTTGGCGCCGGCACGTTGCCCTGGATGGACGGCGCAGTCAGATCGATGTCGATGCCGCTCACCGTCGTGGACACGCTGTTGTCGGCGTTGTCGACCGCAGTGCCCGAGACGGTCTGGTCAGCGCCCTCAACGAGTGTCGCCGGCAGAGTACAGCTGCTGACACCGGACAATCCGTCTGCGCACGTGAAGGACACGCCCACCTGGTTGCGATGCCAGCCGGCGGAATTCGGGCTCTCGCTGATCGAGGAGGAGATGGTCGGAGGTGTCTTGTCGAGGTTGACCGTGTGAGTCGTTGACGCCGCGTTACCTGCGTTGTCCTCGGCGTTGCCCACGACCTGCTGGCCGAGCCCGTCGGTCGTGACCGATTGCGGCTGTGTGCAGGACTTGATCCCCGAGAGTCCAACCTGATCGGTGCAGGTAAACGTCACCGTGACGGCGGAGTTGTTCCAACCACCACCGTTGGCATCCGGCAGTTGGCTGGCAGTGATGGTCGGGTTGCTCTGGTCGATTTCGATCGTGGCGATGTGATGTGCTTCTTGGTTGTCAGCGTTGTCGACGCTCCAGTATTCAAGGGTATGGACGCCTTCGCTGCTGATGATCACTGAGGTGCCGTTCTGCGCTGCGGCCCCGTCGAGGATGAAGGCCGTGTGATGCACGCCCGAGAGTGAATCGGAGGGATCGAGGTGCACGGTGGTCGATTGGTTCGTCCATGACGTCGGCGCGTCGGCGGAGGTGATCGGCGCATGGCGGTCGATCGACACCGGCGGGCTCGTCGCACTCGTTGTGTTGCCGGCAAGATCGGTGACAGAGGTCCCGACGCTCAGACCTGTTCCCTCGGTGGTGAATGTCGTCGGTGACGGGCAGTCGCCGTCGACACCTGAGAGAGCATCGTCGCAGAACCAATCGATGGTGACGTCACCGTTGTACCAGTCGGCGCCGTTCGGGGCTGTCGTGGGCGCCGCGCTGAGCTCAGGGGACGTCGTGTCGACGTTGATGTGCTCGACGCTTGCCGAAGCGGTGTTGTCCGCATAGTCCTTGGCGTTTCCGGACGCCGTTTGATTCGCGCCCTCACCGAGTGTCTGTGGAGGCGAGCACTGTGCCACACCTGAAAGCCCGCTCTGGTCGAGGCATGTGAAGTCGACGGTGACTGGATTGTCGTACCAGCCATTCGCGTTCGGGGAGCCCTGGGCTGCGGCGGTGATGGTCGGCGCTGCTTTGTCGACGTTGACCGTGACGACGTCGCTGGCTGTGTTCCCGGCGACATCAGTGGCAGTTCCGGCCACCGTCTGTCCCGCTCCGTTCGAGGTGACACCCTGGCTAGAGGGCGTGCAGGTCGCGAGTCCGGACAAGTTGTCCTGGTCGGTGCACGTGAAGGTGATCAAAACGTTGGTGTTGTTCCATCCGGCGGCGTTGGGCGTCGGCACGTGGGTGTGACTGACGCCCGGCAGGCTCTTGTCGACATCCACGGTGACGTTTTGAAGAGTTTCGGTGTTGCCTGCGTTGTCGACGCTCCAGAAGGTGATCACGTGCTTGCCTTCGGTGACCAGAACGCTGGTGCCTGCAGCCGGATCGGATCCGTCGAGTTGAAAGAAGGTGTCTTGGATGCCCGATGGGCCGTCATCGGTGGCGTTGAGATTGACGACGACGTCGGCGGTCTGCCAGCCGGCAGGCGCATCCGACGTGGTGGTGGGCGCGCTCGCATCGATGTTCACCGCATTGCTCGAGGCGACTGTGGTGTTGCCTGCCTTGTCGCTGACCGCCGCGCTGGCGAACAGACCGGTGCCATTCCCACCGATGACGGAGTTGGCGGGGCAGGTACCACTGGCGAAGCCCGACAGGGCGTCGGTGCAGGTCCAGTGGATCGTGACGGGGCCTCGATAGAAACCGTTCTGGTCCGGTGGCGTCGTCGGGCTGCCGATCAGCGTGGGCACGGTCTTGTCGATGTTGATGTTGTTCACGGTGGCGCTGGCAACGTTGCCGGCAGAGTCCGCACTCGTGCCTTGGGCGGTCTGGTTCGAACCCTCGCCGAGCCCGATTGCACCGGGGCATGTGTCAACGCCGGAAAGAGCGTCGGTGCACGCGAAGGTGATCGTGACATCGTCTGCGTACCAGCCGAGCGCGTTGGGGGCGCGATCCGGGGCAGCCGTGATCGAAGGGGCGATCGTGTCGATGCTGACAGTCGCGGGGTCGTTGGCAACGTTGCCCGCATTGTCGGTCGCGGCTCCGATCCTGCTTTGATTCGCGCCCTGGGTGGAAACGGTCTGCGGCGCGGTGCACGAGGCGATGCCGGACAGGGTGTCGTTGCAGGTGAACGTGATCGTGACCGCAGCGTTGTTCCATCCGTGGGCATTTGCCACCGGGGACTGGGTGTGCGAGATCGTGGGTGACGTCTTGTCGATCTTGACGTGGACCGCGCGTGTGGTCTCGGTGTTGCCGGCCCGGTCCGTGCTCCAGTACTGGAGGACGTGGTCGCCGTCGGTGTTGAACAGTACCGAGGTGCCCGTCTGCGTTGCGCCACCGTCAACGCTGTACTGGGTGTTCGCGACACCCGACAACGCATCCGTCGCGCTCAGCGTGACGGTGAGGTTGGTGTTGTTCCATGCTGGCGGCGCCGAGGCCACAGTGACCGGCGCCGTGCGGTCGATGCGAACGGGGGACGTGGTCGTCGTCGTGGAGTTGCCAGCTTTGTCCGCGACTGTCGCCGTCGCGGTGAGGTTCGAGCCCTCGCCGGTGATCGTGCTGTTCCCGGGGCACGTGGGGCCATTCGCAAAACCGGACAGTGCGTCGGTGCATGTCCAGTTGATCGACACGTTCGAGTTGTACCAACCGTTCGCATTGGCGGCGGTTGTCGGCACGCCGGTCAGCGTCGGTGCCGTGAGGTCGACGTTGATGGCGCTGACGGTGGTCGAGGCGGTGTTGCCGGCGGCGTCGACGGCGTTACCCGTGACCGACTGGTTCGCGCCTTGGGTTGAGACCGTTGCGTTCGGTCCGCACGAGGTGACTGCGTTTAGGTCCGAGCACGTGAAGTTGACGGCGACCGAGGTGTTGTTCCAGCCGTTCGCGTTCGCGACCGGCACACGTGTGGCGTTGATGAGCGGCGCAGTGTTGTCGAGGGTATAACTTGCCGAGCCGGTGACTGTGGTGACTCCGGATCCGGTGGAACAGGTGGTGCTGCCCTTGTAGGCAGTGATCGTCGATGTCTGGACGCCGTTGCCCGCGCCTGCTGTATATGTGAATGTGGCCGGGTCCTGGGTGCTCGTTCGTGTGCCGAAGGCGTTCACGGCCTTGACGCAGTCGACGTCGTTGCTCACGTTCACGGTGAGCGTCAGCACCGTACCGTTCTTCGCGAAAGCGGGACTGAACGTCGCCGAGTTGATGTTGAGTGCCGAGGCAGGCGAGGCGATGAGCATCGGTCCCGTCAGCACCGCCACCCCGATGAGGGCAGTCGTCAGCCATCGTCCAACCTGACTCCGCGTACCCAGAACTCGCGCGCTTGACCTCCTCGAAACCATTTCCGCCTCCTGCCGCCTGCCGCCATGGCCGACTGAATGGGATCGTGGTTTCGCCATTGGCTTCTCGCCGGGCCAGGCGACCATGTACAGCCCGAAGGATCAACGCCCGCTCCGTGTGTTGAGGAAGCTACAGACGAGCTACCGCATAGACCATGGGCCATTCGACCCATTCGCTTACAAAGGGTGAACGTTCAATTCTATCGGCGAGTCGTGACCTGCGCGAGTAACTACATACGTCCACCAGCGATCTCGATTTCTTGGTGAGATCGACCCGCAGCTCCACATGCGCGCTGAGGTGCTTGTCCGCGAATTGAATCGTGCGGCGGATTGCGTTGCTCGATGACACGACACTGTTCGGCGAGCTGGTCGAGTCGACACGAGGTCGCCCATCGGGTTTGCTTTGGCGACGGCGTTGCGCCATGTGCGCAGCGAGCCGTTCGCTGCCATCTTGTGTGCACGTCCCGGTCACGACCGCCTGATAGAGCCGGTTGCCGGTGCCATCCGTTGGGCGGCGGAAGGTGGCGAGATTGTCGTCGCCGGCGTGAAGCTGAAGCTCGCCGAGTTGGGCCATATGACCCATACCCTCGGCTGGTAGGACGTCGTACAGTGCGGGTTGACGTATTCGGATGACGTCACGGCGCTGGTGCGCCGGCGAGGCAGGACGGAGAATCGTGGACGGGACAGGCGGGTGTCGCGGCGCGGGCACGGACGAACTCTTGGAGCGCAATCACGAACTGCGGGCCTCGCTGTGCGGGATCGAGGCGGCGGCGATGGCGCTGAACGAACAGCGCGATCGCTTGTCGTCTGCTGATGTCGATCAGCTGGCGCTGGCCATCGCGTCGGAGGCTCGGCGGTTGCGGCTCATGCTAGCGCCGCAGGCCAAGCAGTGCACTGCCTTCGATCTGGCGGAGGCGATCCGTCCGGCGATCCTCATGGCCCGCTCGTTGGGCGTCGTGGTTCGTGACGCGGTGCCCACCGGGATGCGGGTGCAAGGTCGCCGTGACGAGGTCACCCAGGTCGTTGTTGCCCTGCTGGACAATGCTCGACTCCACGCCGCCCCCTCGCCGGTCGATGTCCGAGCGACGTCGCGCGCCGGGACGACCACGCTGTTTGTCGAGGACCGTGGTCCGGGGATCACCCGCATCGGTGGCCAACCGATGTTCAAGCGTGGTCGGCGTGGCGCACAGAGCTCCGGTTCCGGGCTCGGTCTGTTCACCGCCCGACGAGTGATGGTCGACCAGGCAGGATCGCTGACGGTCGATCAACGGCCCGGCGGTGGCGCATCATTCGCGTTGGGCCTCCCCAGTTCGACATCGGGCTCGTCGGCACGGTTGCCTCGCGTTGCCTCTCAGCCGGCGGCCGTTCGATGAAGGGACGGGTGCTCGTTGTCGAGGATCAGGCGTTGATGGCGATGGGGTTGCAGTTGGCACTGTCGGGGCGCTGTTGGGAAGTCGAGACGATCAGTGGGCCGACGGCACTCCACGTTGTCGATCATGCGCAACGCTTCCAGCCGCAGGTTGTGCTCCTGGACCTCCACCTCGGCGGCGGCGTAGGCAGCGGGATCGAGCTCATCCGACCACTGCTGTCCACAGGAGCGCAGGTCGTGATGTTGACCGCCGAGATGCGTCGAATGGTCCTGGCGGAGTGCATCGAGGCCGGCGCCGTCGGGTGGATCGGCAAGGGAGCTGCGCTCGAGGAGGTCGACGAGGTCCTCGGCCATGTCATCGCCGGCGAGGCAATACTCGGGCGGGCTGATCGCGCCGCGCTGCTCAACGAGCTGCGGCTCGAGCGGGCGGGCGCGCTGCGCGCCCACGCCACCTTCGAACGGCTGACACAGCGCGAGGCGCTGGTGCTCGGCTCACTGATCGACGGCCTCAACGCCGACGAGATCGCCGACGCCCATTTCGTGGCCTTGACCACCGTACGCTCCCAGATACGCGCCGTGCTGCAAAAGCTCGGCGTACGGTCGCAACTTGCGGCCGTCGCCGTCGCCAGTGCTCATCGGGAACTGCTGCCTGACCAGGTGCGAGCTGGGCGTGATCGGCGGCGATCACACTTTGGGAGCCGTAGGTGCGGACCCGACTATCGAGGATGACGCACCGCGGCTGATCTCTTAGGCGTGGAACAGGACGACCGCCAAGGCCCCCGCGATCAGTGGTGGGCCGAACGAGTAGCGCATGTGCAGCTTGCGTTTGTGGATGCACGTGGCGACGGCAACCAGCACCGCAAGGAGATGGCCGATGATCGCGCCATAGAGGACATACGGCAGGCCGTACCAGCCCAGTAACAGACCGAGTACCGCGGCCAGCCGCACGTCTCCGAAGCCGATGATCATCATGCCGACGTACTTTGTGGTGAACAGCCAGATGAGGAAAAAGGCGTTGGCGAACAACGCACCGCCGGCGACCGCTGTCGCGAGGGGAACCCAATCCCACTGCACCAGCGAGGCGAAGCTCAGTCCGGCGCCGACGGCGGCGAGCGTGAAATAGACGATCCTCGTCGGGAGGCGCTGAACCCTCCAGTCGATCGCCGCCAAGAGGACGCCGCCGAAGATGAAGGCGAGCACGGCTGGAAGCTCCGGGCTGAAGCCGAGTCTCCATACGGCCAGCCCGAACAGCAAAGCGGTGGCCGCGTTGAGTGCGTGCCGATGCGCGAGCACTTTCAAAGACATGGGAACGACTGTACGGAAAATTCGCGTCCGAGAATTCATCAATGTTGGTGATTAGCCGTCTCGTTCTCGTCCTTACGGTTTCCTTACCCCACCCCGATCGGCGGGAGCGGGATTCAGTCAAGGAGCAAACAATGTTGAACCTCGTGGAGAAGTACTCGGAAGAGGCCGCCGCGGAGACCGAAGACGGCGTCGTCGCCATCGAGTACGTGATCATGGCCGGCCTCGTCGCCATCGGTGTCGCACTCACATTCGGTTCCACCCTGTGGGCGGAAATGAAGGCCAAGTTGGACGGCGTGTTCACCTGAGACATCTCGTCAGCGGGCGGGGCTGCACAAGCTGCCCCGCCCCTGACAAGGACAATCATGCAGAACCCCCACCGTACCCACCCAAATCGTGACGAGGGTGCCGTCGCGCTCGAGTTCGTTCTCGTCGCTCCCTTCCTGATCGCGTTGATCTTCGCCATTGCCTCGTTCGGGCTCTACTTCAGCAAGACGGTCGATGTGACGAGTACCGCCCGAGATGCCGCCCGCACGCTCGCGCTGCGGGGAACACCGACCTATCCGGCGGGTGTGACCCCCTCAGGCGTCGTGACATGCGCTCCGGGTAACACCACCAGCAACGCCTCAGTCACCCTGACCAGCAGCTACACGTTCTCCATTCCGTTCATCCCACTCGGCACCAAGACGATCACGGCAATAGGGACAATGCGATGCGGCGGCTGAACCAACACGATGATCGGGGAGTCGCCGCGCTCTTCGTGGTGCTGATCATCCCTGTTCTCATGCTCTGCGGAGCATTCGTGTTCGATGGCGGTCGCGGCATCCTCGCTCGACGCCAGACGCAGAACGCCGCAGATGCGGGTGCTCTTGCCAAGGCCACCGACTGTGTCAAGGCCGTCGCGACCACCGACTTCACGCCCTACCAGACCAACGGTGCTGCCCTCGCCAACGCGCCGACCTGCAGTAGCGGGACTACGACCGTCTCCATGAGCCGAACCATCACGGCCATGTTCCCACTGGGCAACGGTCCTTGGGTCGTGACCCGATCGGCCACGGCGAAGTGGGGCACGATCGGAACGGCGACAACGGTGCCGATCACCATCTCGAGCTGCGAGTTCTCTCAGGCGCTGCTCGACGGTACGACGGACATCATCATCTATCTGGACGACCCGAAGCTGCAGAGCGGCTGCTCGTCCCTGCCCGGTGGGTTCGGCCAGTTGTTGAACAACAGCTGCGCCGTGACGGTCTCTGCGTCAGGAACCGTTGCCGGCGATCCCGGCGGCGACCTCCAGAAGCTCATTCCCTGTATCACCAACCCCACTCCTCCGACGCTGCCTCACGACATCTTGATCCCGATGTACGACGCCGCGGCATGCGCGGCCGCGGGCTGCAAAGGCCACGGTCCCTACCAGATCCTTGGGTTCGCCATGTTCCGCGTCACGAGCTACTCGTTCAACGGGAACAAATTCGAAGGTTCGTTGGGCAACAAGTGCCCTGATCAGAACACTCGGGGCAAGTACTGCATCAAGGGCGACTTCATCCGCTTCGTGACGTCACAGGGATCCCCGGGTCCGAGCACGGACTTCGGTACCTCTCAGGTCTACCTCTTCAGCTAGCTCTGCAACTCTCACCAGAAAGACAACCCCCACATGAAGAACAAACGGCGAATCACCGGGATCGTGGCAGCACTGGTCCTGGCCATCATCGGCACGGCGGCCCTGGCGGGCTACGTGCAGTCGGCGAAGGACAACGCGGTGGCCGACGAAGCCCTTGTCGACGTCTACGTCGTCGACAAGCTCGTGCCCAAAGGCGCCGAGCCGGAAACGATCAAGTCCTCGGTGTCGATCGAGCACGTTCCGAGCCGGCTGAAGCAGTCGGGAGCGATCACCGACCTCGACGCTGTGGGCTCCAACGTTGCCGCCACCGACCTCCAGCCCGGTGACCAGTTGCTGGCGGCGCGCCTGGTCCCGAAGGACCAAGTGTCCGAGGAAGTGACGGACAAGGTGCAGATCTCGACCGTGCTGGCGGCCGAGCGGGCCGTCGGCGGGTCGCTGCAGAAGGGTGATCTCGTCGGCGTCTATCTCTCGTTCGATCCCTTCGACCTCGACAACGCCGAGCAGAACACCGAGCCCACACCGGCAATCGACCCGGCTGCAGCGATCTCCGCGGATGCGGCGCCGACGACAACCGCAGCGCCGAAGAAGTCCCCGAACAGGACCCGGCTGGAGTTCCAGCACGTGTTGGTGACCAACGTGCAGACGACCGATGCACCGGTGAACGCCGATGTCAAAGAGACGAAGGGCGTCGTGCAGGTGACCGGTTTGCAGTATGTCGTCACGCTCGCTCTCTCGCCGGAACAGTCGGAGCGCTTCGTGTTCGCCACTGAGTTCGGCCACGTATGGCTGTCCAATGAGCCGGCGTCCGTGTCCGACGACGGCACACGGCTGGTCACCCTCGGCAACGTGTACGCGGTGGTGAAGTGATGGAGACCAACGAGATGCCGACCGTGACCATCGGTCACGACATGTCCCCAGAGCTGGCCGCCGATGTCACGACCGCCCTCCACGGAATGGGCGTCGTCGTCAAAGCCAATGTCTTCGCACCTCCGTCGCGTCAGACCAAGGTCATCGTCGTGGTCTCGCCCAAGGGCGGCTCCGGCAAGACCGCGGTTTCCTCCAACCTCGCGGTCGCTCTTGCCGAGCGCTTTCCCGGCCGGGTGGTCGCTGTCGACCTCGACGTGCAATTCGGCGACCTGGGGTCTGCACTGTCGCTGACTCCGCAACACACGTTGGCGCAGCTCGCCCGCACCACCCAGATCGACGCAACCACTGTAAAACTGTTCCTCACGCTCTACTACAACGGCCTCTACGTCCTGGCCGGTGCCCATGACCCCGTGGACGCCGATTCGATCGGCCATGCGCACGTCTCGGAGGTGCTGCCGCTCCTGGCTCAGAACTTCGACTACGTGATCGTGGACACGCCAGCGGGCCTCGACGAGCGCACGTTGGCCGCAATCGAGTGCGCTACCGATCTTCTGCTGGTATCGAGTCTCGACGTGACGAGCATCCGCAGCATGCGCAAGGCACTGGACGCTCTCGACCACGTCGGTGTCCAGGCGGAGCGAAAGCTCGTCCTCAACCGGTCCGACTCCAAGGTCGGGCTCAACCCGGCCGACGCCGAAGAGGCCGTGGGCATGAAGATCTCCTGCTCGATCCCGTCGAGCCGGGACATCCCGCTGTCGCTGAACCTGGGCACGCCCGTCGTCATCAGCGAGCCGAAGTCGGCGGTGGCCAGGCAGCTGCACCAACTCGTGCAGCTATATGCGCCGGTCGGTGACACGAAGGCGCGCAAGGGCAGGCGGCGATGAGCCTCACCGAGCGCATCAACCAGGCCCAACAGGCCGCCGCTCAGAGAGGCGAGGTCGCCAGCGCTTGGCGGCAGGGGCCGAACCAGACCCTCGCCGTCGATGGGCTGGGCGACTACAAGGCCAAGGTTCACGACTCGCTGTTCGAGCGCCTCGGCACCCGGCTCTTCGAGGCGACGAGCGAGGATCAGCTGCAGTCTCTCGTGCTGACCGAGATCGGCGCTCTGATGGACGCCACCGAGACTGCGCTGTCACCTCAGGAGCGCCAACTTCTCGTGCGGGACATCGCCCGGGACGTCATGGGCCTCGGCCCGATCGAGCAGTTCCTCGCCGACCCCACTGTCACCGAAGTCATGGTGAACGGAAGCAACTTCATCTACGCTGAACGCAACGGCGTCATCGAACAAACCGGGGCCCGCTTCATCTCCGAGGACCACCTGCGCCGTGTCATCGATCGGATCGTCTCGTCGGTGGGCCGTCGTATCGACGAATCCTCGCCGATGGTTGACGCCCGCTTGCCCGACGGGTCGCGTGTCAACGTCATCGTGCCGCCCTTGTCGCTCGACGGATCGATCCTCACCATCCGCAAGTTCGCCAAGGACGCGTTCCGGGCGACCGACCTGATCGCCATGGGAACGCTAACGGAGCAGGTGGCTTCGGTGCTGGCGGCAGCGGTGGAGGGCGGCATGAACATCCTCATCTCCGGCGGTACGGGCACGGGCAAGACCACGATGCTCAACGTGTTGTCGAGCTTCGTTCCCCCCGTGGACCGGATCATCACCATCGAGGACGCCGTCGAGCTGCAGTTGCTCCAGACGCACGTGATCCGCCTCGAGGCGCGCCCGTCCAACATCGAGGGTCAAGGAGAGATCACCATTCGGGACCTCGTGCGCAACGCCTTACGCATGCGGCCGGACCGCATCATCGTCGGCGAGGTGCGCGGCGCCGAGGCCCTCGACATGCTCCAGGCCATGAACACCGGGCACGACGGCTCGATGTCCACGGTGCACGCCAACTCCCCCCGCGACGCTCTGGCCCGGGTGGAGACGATGGTGCTGATGGCCGGCTTCGACCTGCCAACGCGGGCGATCCGCGAGCAGATCGCCTCGGCGCTCAACCTCATCGTGCACGTGGATCGATTCCGCGACGGTTCCCGCTGCGTCAGCCACGTGACCGAGGTGGTCGGGATGGAGGGTGACATCATCACCCTCCAGGACATCTACAAGTACGACTACAAGGCGATGGGACTGGTCGCGACGGGCATCCGCCCGGAGTTCGTCGACCGGCTCGAGGACCGCGGGGTAATCGTGCCCGGCGGGCTGTTCGGCGGACCCGACATGTGGCAGCGATGAAGCGGCTGCCGCACTTTCTCATCCCGCTCCTGCTGTGCGGGACGGCCGCTGTCCTGTTGAGCACTCGGGCCAACGCCCAGGTCCCGGCGGACAACCTCGAGGTCATCCTCGCGATCGACACGTCCGGCAGCATGCGGCTTGCCATCGGCGCCGCCAAGGAGGCTGCCAACGAGTTTGTTGCTTCGATGCCGCCGGACGTCCGCATCGGTGTCGAGACATTCGGAGGTGCCGTCACCGTGTTGACACCACCGACCACTGACCGCATCCTGGTGAGGGCGAACATCGACGCGATCGTGGCAGGCGGCGACACCGCGCTCTACGACGTCGTGGTCACCGCCAGCCAGCACTTCACGGCGACGGTTGAGCACAAGGTGCTCGTGCTGCTGTCTGATGGCAAGGACGATGGCAGCGCGGCCACGTTGGACGAGGCCATCGCCGCGGTCCAGGATGTGCACGTCGAGGCCATCAGCCTGACCACGGCTGAGACGGACATCAACAGCCTCTCGGCTCTCGGCCCGGTCACCTCGGCCGACGACGCAGCCGGGGTGTCGGCGGCCTTCGCCAGGGTCGCCAGCCTGGTTGCCGCAGTGGTGGAACCGGTTCCTGTCCCTAGCACGGTCGTCCAGGCCAGCAACACCGCAGCGCCGACCACGACCGCACCGCCGCCCACCACTGTGGAAGCGGCGGCCACGACGGGCTCCACCAGTGCGCCGGTTCCGGCCGCGGTCGGCACGTCATCGCAGGCGCGCGCCTCGTCCTTCCCGCTGTGGCCCGGTGCCGTCGGCCTCTTCCTGGGCCTGTTCGTGCTCGGGCTGCTGCTGTTCCCGCGTGAGCGGGTTTCCAAGGCTCGGCTGGGCATCGACAAGCCACGCAGCGTGTCCGAAATGGGCATGCGCGCGATCTCGGCCGTCGAACTGGCCCTCGAGCGGCGCGGCAAGCGCGCCGAGCTCGCCACCGCCTTGGCGGTCGCCGACATCTCCATGAAGCCCGCCGAGTTCGTCGCCATGGTCGCAGTCGTCGCCATCGTTGCCGGCCTCGTCGGCCTCCTGCTCGACGGGGCACTGCTCGCCGTGTTCGTGGCACTGGCGGTCTGTCTCGTGGTCAGGGTCTACGTCC
Organism: Ilumatobacteraceae bacterium; assembly: GCA_031430695.1. Classification (GTDB taxonomy): domain Bacteria; phylum Actinomycetota; class Acidimicrobiia; order Acidimicrobiales; family Ilumatobacteraceae; genus JAENVT01. The sequence continues at coordinate 48,618 of JANPBZ010000037.1, read as the reverse complement.
GCCGCACGACTGCTAAGCGCCAAGCCGCCTTCGCTGACCAGTTGCCCGACGTGCTCCAGCTGGTCACCACGGCGCTGCGCAGCGGCTACGGCCTCACCCAGGCGCTCGACTCGGTCGCCGAGGACGCCGAGGAGCCCGCACGTAGCGAGTTCGCCCACGTGCTGGTCGAATCGCGCCTCGGACGCGATTTGTCCGAGGCCATGCGCGCCCTCGCGCAGCGCATGGAAAGCGAGGACCTGGAGTGGGCGGTCGCGGCAATCGACATCAACCGCGATACTGGCGGCAACCTGTCGGAGATCCTCAGCACTGTCGGCGCCACCATTCGCGAGCGCCAGCGCATGGCCCGTCAAGTCCGGACCCTCACGGCTGAGGGCCGCCTGTCCGCCCGAATCCTGACGGTGCTGCCACTCCTGATGGCCTTCTGGCAGTGGCGGGTAAACCCGGAAAACTTCGCCTTGCTGACGCATGGCGGCGGTCTTGTTGCTCTCATCGTCGGAGGGATCCTCATGGTCCTGGGCACGATATGGATCCGCAGAATCGTCAACTCGCTCACTTTGTAATGAAATGACAACAGGAACGGAACCATGAACCTCACAGTCATCCTCGGCTCCATGGCGATGATCGGCGCGATCGGTATGTGCTGGTGGGGTCTCACTGCCCGACCGTCGGCGGCTCGCGCCAACCTCTTCGCCGGATTGGCACAACCCGAAAAACCCGTCGGCAAGTCGGCCTCGATCCTGCGCGGGCTGGGCCAGATCACGCGTCGCGTCCTGCCCACGCCACTCGTGGACGGACTGGAACTCAACCTCGTTCAGGCCGGACATCCGTACGGATTGGACCTCGCCCGGATCGTCGGGATCAAGGTCGTGCTGGCTGGGCTGGCGGCGTTCATGCTGCTCCTCGCCGGCCATCCTGTCGTCGCCCTCGCCGCCGCCGGGCTGCTGTTTTTTCTACCGGACTACTGGGTGCTGAGCAAGCGCGACAAGCGCCAAGCCGCCATGCAGGCCGCGATCGCCGACACCATCGACCAGCTGACCATCTGCGTGGAAGCGGGACTCGGCTTCGACGCTGCGCTCGCACGCGTGGCGACGACGACCGAAGGCCCCCTGACCGAAGAGCTCCGTCACACGATCAGCGACATCCGGGCGGGCGTGCCACGCGCCCAGGCGCTGAGGACGCTAGCGGACCGGGCGCAGATCGTCGAGATTCGCCAGCTGGTCACGGCGCTGCTCCAGGCACAGAAGCACGGCGTGCCGATTGCGCACACGCTTCGTACCCAGTCTGCGGAGATGCGGATGAAGCGTAAGCAGCGCACGGAGGAGAAGGCGGCCAAGCTGACCGTCAAGATGCTCTTTCCCATCATCGTCTGCTTCGTTCCAGTGTTCATGATTGTTACGGCGGGCCCCGCCTTCCTAAGTCTCGGAAACTCGCTGTAGAGGTTCCCCGGAACGACGCGGGGCCGTGGGGGTCCCCTGTCTGCGCGAGGCGCCGGTGCGCGACGCACCGGCGTCCTCTGTGCATCCATCGGCCGCCGCCGTCCGCTCCGGGTCTGCACGCGAAGCGATCCGCGACCGATTCCGACGGAGTGCTCGAAACGGGCGACCCGGTGGTCGATATGCCGCTGACTGGGTCCACCGCCGAGGATCCTGGTCACATTCACCACTGGCTCGAGAGCATCCACGCTGTGCAGATCAACGGCGAGACCATCGGTCTCGGCATCGTTCTCGCCGACGTCACCGAGCGTATTCAGAACCTGAGCACGCTCGTCGCCCTCACCGAGGCCGCCGTCGGCACGGTGGCATCGGCCGCTGAGGCCCGCGACCCATACAGCGCCGGACATCAGCAGCGAGTTGCCGAGTTGGCGGTCGCCATCGCGATCGACCTCGGGCTGAGCCAACGCGACGTCGATGGGCTTCGCCTGGCTGCCAAGGTGCACGACATCGGAAAACTGGCGATTCCATCGCAGATCCTGAACAAGCCGAGCCATCTGAGACCCACCGAGTTCGCGTTGATCAAAGAGCATGCCCAGGCTGGCTCCGACATCGTGCGGGGCATCGACTTTCCTTGGCCGGTGGCCGATGTGATCCTGCAACACCACGAACGAATCGACGGCTCGGGCTACCCGGCCGGCTTGGTCGGTGACGGGATTTTGTTGGGCGCCCGGATCACCGCCGTCGCCGACGTTGTCGAGGCGATGTGGTCGCACCGCCCGTCCCGATCGACGCCGGCGTGCTCGACGATCTGGGCATGAGCCGTCTGCGCCGGGTTCCGATGTGCAGCCGATGAGCGGCCTGATGCGGGCTCTTCACTGCCTGGGATCCATGGTTCCGCCGAGGGACGCAGCGACGACGCCGTGATCAGATCAGGGGTCCATAAACTCGTTGATCAATGACGGATAAAGCACCGTTCGACGCGAAGGTCGTCGCCCGCATTCTGCAGCGCGCCGGTGATCTCGAGCGCGCTGGCGAGGCGCAGGACGAGGCGGGGAAGATCACCGAAGCCTCGTTGATTGCGGCGGCAGAAGAGGTCGGACTGTCCGTCGATGCCGTGCGTCGTTCGATTGCGGTCGAACGGCTCGGACCGCTGCCCGTTGCGCGTTCAGGCGACCGGATAGTCGGGCCGTCGCATGTGTACGCCGACGGCGAGTCCGACGTGCCGGCGGACGACGCGTTGGCCAGGGTCGACGCGTGGTTGGTCGATGGTCATCACCTCCGTCGTGACGTGCTGCGACCAGGACACGGGGAGTGGAGCAAACGCTCTGGCCTCGTCGGCGTGACCATACGGACGATTCGCAACGCGACCGGCGAGGGCAAGCTCGGCGACTTCGAACGAGTCAATGCTGTGGCACGCGATACGGGAAGCGGTTCATCGGTGGTCCGGATCACGATCGACCGAACGACCAATCGACGATTCGCTGGCGGCGGTGGCGCCGTCGTTGCCGTTGGCGGGATGACCGGAGTCGTTGTGGCCGCGGCGGTTGCGACGCCTGTCGTGCTCCTGGCGATGCCCGCTGCGATCGTGGCGGGCGTGGGCGTGGCTATGACCGGTCGGACGCGGGCACGCCGTACCGAGCGCGAGATCCGGCGGCTGCTCGATGCCGTCGGCGCCGGTGATGATCCGACGCGGCTCAGCGTGGCCGTCGTTCGCCGGGCGGCAGGCAAGGCAACTGCGGCGCGCCCGCCGGTCCGCCGACGTCGCCCAGACGACTGATCGCCCCGCTCCGTCGATGAGAACGCTGTCGAGGTCTGCGAGACTTCGAAGATGCTGACGTTGAACTCGGTTGCGCCTGACTTCGAACTGCTGGACGAACACGGCAGGAACGTCCACCTTCAGGACCTTCGGGGTCAGTGGGTGTTGCTGTGGTGGTACCCGAAAGCGGCGACACCTGGTTGAACGATCCAGGGTCAGGGTCTGCGTGACAGTGCCCATCGATTCGAAGAGCTCAACGCCGTCATCCTCGGTGCCTCATTCGACACACCAGCTGAGAACCTCGCGTTTGCCGAAGCGCAGAACTTCCCGTTCCATCTGTTGAGCGATGTGGATCGCGCTGTCGGGACCATGTACGAGGTTGCTCGAGCTCCGGGTGAAAGGTATCCCGAGTACCCGATGCGCCACAGCTACCTCGTCGATCCCGGTGGTCGGATCCATCGGCGCTACGAGGTGACCGACGTCGCGAGCCATGCCGCCGACGTGATCGCAGATCTCGAGGCGGGCCAGACCGAAACCTAGGTCGCCTCGCTGGGGGAGCAACGTAGTCAGCTGTGGCAGCCCGGCGCCAGGGATCGACAACGCGCGAGAATGCGACATGAGCGCGGGCGAACTGACATCGAGCCCGTTGCTGGCGGGCAGTGGCTCGGCTGATCTTGCCTTGTTTGCGGAGCATCTCGAGTCGCGACGGCTCGATCAGGGCGACCGGCTGATGGTCGAGGGTGAAGCGGGAACGTTCTTCGCGTTTCTCGTCTCGGGTCAGGTCGCGGTCACCCGTTACGGACCGAATGGTCCCGAGGAGTTGGCTCTCGTCAGCGGCGGTTCGGTGATAGGTGAACTTTCGCTGCTGCGCGGTATGCCTCGCGCCGCCACGGTGACCGCGACGGTGCCGACTGTTGCGCTTACCGGGGACACCGAAGCGTTCGCGCTGCTGCTCGACCTGCCGGGTGTCCGCGAACGGATCGAGCGAGTCGTGAGTGCGCGGCTCGCCGAAGGCTTCCGTCCTGTCCTTGCCACCCTGAGGGACGGCACGCCCATCTTGTTGCGGCCGTTGCTGCCGTCCGATCGCGATGGAATCGCCGCAGCCCTCCGAGAAATGTCGGCCGAGTCATTGCGACGGCGGTTCTTCAGCGCCGGCCAGCCAACCGAGCGGATCATTGATTACCTCGTCTCCATCGACTACGTCAATCATTTCGCCTGGCTCGTCCTCGACGCTCGAGTGCCCACCGACGGTTGGGCGACTGCGCGATACATCCGCCGCCGCGACACCCCCGACTGCGCGGAACTGGCGTTCGCGGTCAAGGACGCCCATCAAGGTCGCGGCCTTGGCAGTTTGCTGTTGGGTGCCATCGGTGCAGCGGCCTCGGTCGGTGGCATCCGTGACTTCACGGCAACGCTGCTATCGGACAACGCGCCAATGAGGGCGGTGCTCGCAAAGGCGAACGCGACGTTCGCATTCGATGAGCCCGGTGTGACCCGAGCCGAGCTGACAGTGAAGGACGCGACCTCCCGGCTCAGCGACGCGCTGTGCCGGGAACTTCAGAGCGCAGCGCGTGACGTTGTCACCGCCGCAGGCTTGGCGCTGACACGCGGCTGATCGCGGACATCGCAACAGCTCGTCTACGCCTCTGTGACCTCGAAGCTTGCGGACAGTTGCGCGGTTGAGTCACCACCGACCCAGACGTGTCGTTGGTGAAGGTAGAGCTGGATGATCTCGTCGGCTTCTCGAGCAGATGAATTGGTGACCTCCACCGACATCGTGAAACTCCCTCCAGCGGAGACGGCAGGCTGGTCGATTGCGAGGTTGGCGTACTCGAAACAGCCGTAACTCAATCCGTACCCGAACGGGAACAGCGGCGTGCTTGCCTCGTCCCAGTAGCGGACCCCTTGGTTCTCCGAGCGGGTGTGTGCGTACACCATCGGCACCTGCCCCACAGTGCGCGGCCGGGTGAAGGGGAGCTTGGCGCCAGGGGAGACGTCACCGAACAGCAGGTTTGCTGCTGCCGCGCGCCCTGAGTGCCGGGGCGGATGCCTTCCAACACGGTGACCCTCTCGTCGAGGTCGAAGTCGAAGACCCATGGCCCGATGGTGTCGCGCTTGGAGTCGACCAGCGGCCCGATGACGGCGATCGAACTCAGGCTGCGGGCGTCGAGCGGTACGGTGCATCGAAGAGACCCATCCGAATCTTTGCTTCCAGCACCCGCCGGACGCTTGCGTCCACGGCCTGCGGCTCGCCGAACCTGACTCCAGCGCCTCGGGCAGGCACGGGTAGGCGGGGCCTGAAACGGCCATCTCCATGTCGACTCCGGCGTTGACAGCGCCGGCGGCGGCGTCGCCGAGATCAGTCGCAAAGCCGTGCGTAACGAGATTCAGTACGGCGTTGGCGTCACTCGCCACGAAGCCCCTCGAACCCCCATGTGTCGCGCAGCACCTCGGTGAACAGCCACCGATTGCCCGTCGCCGGAGCTCCGTTGAGGTCAATGTAGGCGATCGTCACGTTGCCGGCGCCAGCCTCGACCGCCGCCTTGAACGGCGGGAAGTACGTTCACCGCGTGGCGCGAACTGCCTTCACGGGGCGGCCACCCAGCGAGTCCGTTGAACCTTCGACGCTGGTAAACCCCGCCGATTTCAGCTTCGCTGCCACGTCCGCAGGGTCGATCTCGGCGAAGTGATGGGCCCGATGTTGTTTCCGATCCTGCATGTGCGCAAAGGCCGGGTGCGTGGGCGCGTCGAAGTCCTCGTCTACCAGCAGAAGTCGGCCGCTCGGTCTCAGCGCCCGCGCCAGTTCGTGGACGGCCGCATTCAGATCCGTCCAATGGTGCATGGTGTTGACCGTCCACAACGCGTCGACGCTGTGATCGGCGGCGGGAATGGACTCAGCGGAGCCGTCGGCCACACGGATGGAGGTGCGGGCGCGCTGACCGAGTCGGCGCACTCCAAGGATGCGGCGCATGTACGGCGTCGGGTCGACCGCCAGCACTGAGGCGCCAGCCCTCGCGGCGAGCACCGAGGCGGGACCCATGCCGGCGCCGATATCCACGACACACTCACCCGGCTGCGGTGCGATGGAGCGAACCACCTCGGCACTGACCGGCGAGCGCCACATCTTCGGCAGCATCTTCATGTAGCGCACGAAACCGCGGAGTCCGCGATCGTGCTCGTGGCCATGGCCGTGCGTATGCGAATCCATCTGGACATTCTGGCGTGCCCACACACGTTCACACTCGGACACCGCCGTTCCCGATCGGGCAGGGCATCAGCACGCACGGCCGGCGACTGTGGCGCGACAGTGTCGAATGGCAATTGACGATCCAACTGCGCTCCCCGAGAACGCCCAGCAAACAGCGGAGTACATCCGCGAAGCCGATCTTGCGTTCGACCGCGCGCAGCACGATCTGGCGCTGTCGCTGTACTGGTCGGCTTCGTCGGCAGGCCTCTTCGCCGGCGACGACAGCCGTCACCACGCGTATCTCCGCGTCGGGACCATCCTCGTGGGGCAGGGCAACGACGACGAGGCCTACCGCTGGCTGGAAGCCGCCGGACCGGCAGGCGCCGACCTGTTGAAGGTGATCGATGCAAAGACCACGGACGCGGCCGTCGATCCCGATGTCATCCCGGAAACACCAGAGGTGCTCACTCGCTACATGAACGCGGTCGTGGCGGCGAACGCCACCAACGATCACGCCACGTTCGATCAACTCGTTGCTCGGATCATGGACAGCACGGCAACGCTGCCAGCGCAGCGGTCTCGGGTGTGTCTGCTCATGGCTCAGAGCATGCTTGATCGCGGCTTCGCCCGACAGGCCGAGGAGTGGGCCCAGGCCGCCTTGGCGGAGAGCTCCGGCTCGAGCGCCGATGAGGCTCGCAAGCTGATCGAGAAGGCCAACGACAACCAGGGGATGGGGGGCTTCATCGATGAGCGCGCGATCAGTCACGGATTCGAGCTCACCTCTGGCATGGCGACGTTCGAATCGGGGGCGGGGGACAAGGGGAAGGCCATGTTCGAACAGGTCGTCGCCGATACCAGCGGGCTCAACGACGACGAGGCCAAGGGCCGCGCCCGGTACTACCTGGGGATGATCGCCTATCATGCGCACGACTTCGACGTCGCCCGCGAGCACTTCGAGTTTGCCGCCGACAACGCCGCAGCGCCGGAGATCGGCTACGCCGCCGAGGCCCTCAGGTGGCGGTACCAAGAGGAGGGGTAAGCCTCTCTCTCGGTGGCAGATCAGGGGGCGGCGATGCAGACGTCGTCGAGGAGGCCGACCTCGCCGACGGCCGAACGCAACGGGCGCTCGGTCCACGACAGGTAGCCCGGCGCAGCCGTGCGGTCGCCGTCGGGGTACACGTTGATCGCCGCAGTGATGTCGCCGCCACCGCCCTGATCGAACGCCGTCTCGTCGGGCTGCGGCTCGGCGATGTTCGTCCACCACACATCATCGCCGATGAAGTTGTGCGAGTTCACGAGTCCGGCGGACATCGTCACGCCGTCCTGCGGGTAGGTGGTCAGCAGCAGGCCGCCGCCGGTCACCAGCAGTTCGGCTCCGCAGTCGGCGAGCACGTTGAATCGCTTCCCATCCGATTCGTCGGGAGAGAGCCACTCGACCTGCGTGCCGGATGCGAACCGCGACTGCGGCGTGTACCACCCGACCGCGCAATCGTCGGCGGTTGTGGGCTCACCCAGCGCCATGTCGATCGAGGCAGGACCGTCGCCCGAGGTGCGCTGCAACGCCGCGCGTGCGACGCCTGCCTGACTCTCGTCGATCTCACCGGAGTAGGTGGGTGACGGCGGTGTGTCTTGGCCGAACAGGTTGGCGGCGATCGCGAATTCCATGTCGACGGCGAGCATGCCTCGGCTGCCGCCCTCCTCGAACGCAAACACATCGACCACCCAGACCCGTTGGGTGGCGTCGTCGACCAGCACATGACTCGTGGTCTCCACGCCGGCCCAGAAGTCAGAGCATGTGGCAACGACCGAGAACGTCCGCGTCTCGCCACCCGCTACCAGCAGCGCCTGCCCCGTGGCGACATCCTCCACCACCGGCACGGTCGTCGCCGGCTCGGTGGTCGGAACCGTCGTGTCGGGCACGGTTTCTGCCGACGTCGTCGTCTCGGCGACGGTGGTCTCGGGCTCAGTCGAGACCGTTGTCCCGACTGGCGCCGCTGTCGTCTCGGGCGTGGACGAGTCGCCATCGTCGTCACGGGTGAGTACGACAACGATGAGCGCCACGAGCAGGGCGATGATCATGCCGATCCCGGTGGGGACCAACCAGGGCGGGGGCGTACGGCGTGGCTCGGCTGGTACCTGTGTCGACATGGAAACCGCTCCCTCTCCCGTGCGTGCGATCACCCTAGTGACGAGCGGGCAATGCTCCGGTGGATGTGAGTGAGCTAGTAGGTCACGCCGGGGATGTAGCCGCCGTGGGTGAAGCGGCTGCCGACCGTGCCGACGCACACGCCGTACCTGGCGCTCATTGCCTCGATGGTGTCGTCACCCGTCCCGAGGGAGAGCGCCACGTGGTAGTAATGGCTGCCGTTGTGGCCGGCCGATCACACCGTTCGAGGCGCTGCACTCGGCGCAAGAAGCATTCGGCTGCCCTCGGCGGATCTCATCTACCAATCGCTGGTGGACCTGCTCGAGGGTCGGGTGCCCGACACTCGCGACGCCCGATTCGGGCGCTGAGGAGAACCATGAGCAAGACGATCGTCATCGACCCGGTCACACGCATCGAGGGTCACTCGAAGATCACAATTCACCTCGACGACCATGGCGAGGTGGTCGATGCCCAGTTTCACGTCACCCAGTTCCGTGGTTTCGAGCGAATCGCGGAGCGGTGCTCGACGAGCTGATGCGGTGACGCACGGGGTCGTTGTCGTCGGCTATGGCAACGTGATGCGTACCGACGACGGATTCGGGTGGCACGCAGCTGCACGCCTTGCCGACGATCCCCGGTTGGCCGGGGTGGAGATCCTCCAACGACATCAGCTGACACCCGAGCTCGCGCTCGACATCAGCACCGCTGCCCTTGTGGTGCTCATCGACGCGACCACTGGTCTGCCACCGGGCGAGTTCACCGTTGAACGCGTCCGACGCTCCCGCGGCACCCCGAACAGCTGGTCGCATCACCTCAGCCCGGCGACGCTCGTCTCGCTCAGTGACGAACTGTATGGGAGCGCCGCCGACGTTGTTGTCGTCAGTTGCGGAGTGCAATCGCTCGACGTCGGGGATCGGCTCTCCTCCGTCGCCGAGGCGGCCTTGCCGAGCGTGATCGACGCCGTGGCGGAACTCGTGGCCCGGCGAGGCGGGGGCGCGGGATCAGCTCGACTACGGACTCGCTGCAGCGACACACCGATCCGAGATCCACTCGCTGAACGAGCTCGGGGAGTGGCGGCCCGAAGACGATACCCGCTCCTGGCGGTCGCCGAGGATGGGAAGCTTGCCCGATCTCATGGTCTCATCACCGGGATCAACGGCCCAGATCTCGCAGCGGGCGGACGTTTCATCTTCGTCCTCCAGGTAGATGACGAACGCGCCGATGATCGTGGTGCCGAGCGCGTTGGACTGGCCCGACGAGTCGTAGGGAATCCAGTGCTTCTCAGCGGAGGCCGGGTACTCCTGCTCGAGGTACTCGACTCCCTCCTGCTCCAAATCATCGCGGATGCGGGCGTCGAGCGCTGCGGCCGTGTCCCAATCTTGAGCAGAGATCGCCTCAGCGAGTCGCTGGACGACGACAAACGGGCCACTTCCCGATTCGACCGTGAAGTTGTACTCGACGTCTTCCGAGCTGGGACTCGAGAACTGCAGGGTGTACGTGCCGAGGTGGTCGTCGTAGTCAGCCGACCACGTCCATTCCAGCGAGCCGTCCGACCGTGGTGTGGGGGGATTGACATCGTCGACTCCATTGCCGAACGGATCGGTCAGGATCACTTCGATCTCACCCTCCGCGCCGGCGAGATCGACGAATCTGATCGGGGTCTCACTGCAGGTGTCGACGCTGCACGAGGTGTTCTCCGGGAGCAGCGGGAGGGCGTCGGAGTCCGAGTCACGTCCGAGGAGGATCACGGCGCCGACGATCACAACAGCAGCGACGCCGATCGCGATCCCCCATGTCAACCGCTTCGATCGCTGCTGGGTTGCGAAGGTGGCGGTGACGTCGGGTTCGGCCTTCGCTGGCTTGCTCGGTGTGCTGGGCTGAGTGGCGACGTCCGGGCGCTCCCCGATGAGGATGTCGATGTCTTGGCGCACCTTCCACGACAGGTCCGGTCTGGCGTGAAGCACTCGCAGGAGCGCAAAGGCTTCGTCGGAATTGGCGCTGTCGATGTCGAGGCTGAGTCTCACGTAGTAGTTGACCTGCTCCTCGATCGTCAGGGCACCAGGCCCGAACAAGTTGGCAAATCGTTCGCGATACGACTGCGGAGCTGGGGGAGGCGGCGGTAGAACCTCGGGTGGGGGAACTGAGTCAGGGACACTCGACAATGCCCTGGCGAGCGCCTTGGTGCTCTGAACGTTGCCGATCTGGAAGTCGATGTGCTGCGACTCCCGCATGGCCGCCGGCGCGCTCGTCCAGTCCGTGTTGTCGAGTCGAACGGGCAGAAATGGGCGGTTCAAAGCCGCCGCGTATTCCCACTCCGCTACGCAAGCCTCCGAGGCGAGCGAGTGGGCGCTGACAGCCAGGATGAACAGGTGGCACTCGCCGAGCTGGCGAAGGATCTCGTCCCACCACAGCTGTCCACCGTGGAGACTCTCGTCGAGCCACACCGACTGCCCGATGTCTTCGAGATCCTGCCGTAGCGCGGCCGCGAGTTCGACGTCTTGGTGCGCATAGCTCAAGAACACGGTCATGGCGACTTCCTTCGCGACGGTGGATGTGCCGGCTGTGGATACTACGTGTTGCACATTCCCAGGGAAAGAGTGTTGACCGACAACACGGGATACACCAACCGAATACACAAAGTGGTATTTCCATGTCGCTCCGCGCGCTCTACGATTCGTACAGCACGAACGGAGGGGTCAGTGAGGATCTTCGTGAGCTACGCCCGTCGCGACCGCGAGGCCGTGGACGCGTTGCTGCAAGACATCCGACGAGCGCGCCACGATGTGTGGGTCGATGAAGAACTCACGGGCGGTCAGAGCTGGTGGGACACGATCCTCGGCACCATCCGTGGTGCAGACGTGTTCGTTGTCGCCCTCAGTCCCGACTGGTTGACGTCGAAGGCGTGCGCCGCCGAACTGCACTACGCCGTCGCCTGCAACCGCGCTGTCCTGCCGATCATGGTTGCCCGCGTTTCGCCGCAGATGACACCGCCGGTCATCGCCAACGCCCAGATCCTCGACTACATCGAGCGAACGCCCGACGCGGCGATCAGCCTGGTCACCGCACTCTCGCTCACGCCTCCAGGTGGCGCGCTTCCACAACCGCTCCCGGCCGGGCCGCCGGTGCCGATGTCGTACATGAACACGTTTCGTGAGCGTGTCGACGAGCTGAGTCTCACCTTCCAACAGCAGTCGCTGCTGCTCAGCGAACTCCGCGCCCATCTCAGTGACGACGACGACCGTGAGAGCGCGAGCGAGCTGATCCAGCGCCTCCGCCACCGGGGCGACATCTCCGAGTCGATCGGCAAGGAAATCGACTCCTTGCTGTTGTCGTCACCGGCCGCAGCGACGGTGTTGAGCGCTCCGCCGGTGCAGCGAACCGCTCCGGCGGCGCAGTCCACAGCTATGCAGACACCCGCGGCCGTCCAGCCGGGTTGGTATGCCGATCCGTACCGACGATATGACCAGCGGTATTGGGACGGAGCGACGTGGACCAACCACGTTTCACGAGGTGGGCAACAAGGTCTCGACGCGCCCGTTGCAGCCCACCAACAGTCGATTGTCAGCGCTTCCGTGCAGGCGGTCACGCCAACGACACCCCAGAGCAAATGGGATACCGGCACGTTCGTCACGCTGCTGATCGTCAGCCTCATCCCATGCATCGGCATCATCGGCATCATCGTCGGCGGCATCAATCTCAAGAAACCGGCCCGGCGGGGTCAGGCGGTGGCGTTGATGGCCATCGGAATCGCGGTGACGGTGCTCATGCTCGCCAATGCCGATTTCTACACGAGCAATGACACCGGGTTCTGATTGCCGTGGACGGAGCCCGTCAACCGATGGTCACCGACGCCGGCGACCCGGCGCGAGGATCGATGTTCAACACCAGCAGGCCCAGGCGCGCGGCCCGGGAAGCGAACTCATCGGTGCCGCTCGGCGGAATCTCACCCTCCGGAGGCCGGATGGTGAGCGCCACGATCGGCTGGCCGTCGGCGAGCACCACGGCCCGACCGAGCAGTTCGTCGTGGGCGGCCAGGTACCACTGGCCGCTCGAAACGGCGTCGCCCTGCAGGATGCTGCTGCTACCGCGGCCAGCGCTGGCATGTTGCAGCACCGCGTTGAAGCTGCTCACCCAATCGGGACCGGCGTCGGCAACCGACTTGTTGACGAACTCCTCGCGAGAGATGGGCAGCACGACGTGAATTGCGATGCTGCGGATGATGGCCTCCTCGAGCACGATCAGGTCGGCGCCCGAGGCGGCAGCCGACACGACGCCGGACGGTCGCAACGTGTCGAGCACCTGTCGGACCCGAGTCCGAACGGTGGGCACTTGACTCGAAGGAAAGCGCGCCCCCCGTCGGTTGGCCAGGTCGAGCCTGTTGCCTGCGTGAACCAACAACACATCTGCAGGGTACAGCCCCTATCTGACCGGAGCGACCGGCGATGACGAGCGAACGTGATATCGGCGTTGCATTGTCGGGCGGAGGCCATCGAGCAACTGTGTTCGGTCTCGGGGTGCTGCTGGCATTGGTCGACCAGCGTCTGAACGGGCGAGTCGAGTCGATCAGCTCGGTGTCGGGTGGTTCGATTGCCAATGGCATCGTCATGGTCGGACCTGATTTCGGCACGGTCACACCGCCTGAGTTCGAACTACACATCTCGGAGGCGTTGGCAACGATTGCAGACCGCGGCATTCTGCTCGGAGGCGCGCCGGCAACTCGTGGCTACATCCGCATGCTGGTCGCTGCTGCCGCGGTGGCGTTGGCGGCATGCCTGGCCGGCGTCGTCGCCGTGACTGGTCACTGGTGGACTCCGGCAATCGTCGCTGGGGTCGTGACAGCCATCGCCGGCTTCGTTGCGTGGCGCATGTTCGAGAGCCGATCGTTGCACACCGAGAAGGCGATCGACTCCGAACTGCTCGGCAACCGGTCGCTGCGCCTCGCCGACCTGCGCGCGCTGCCTAGCTCGGTGCACCACGTCATGTGCACCACCGAATTGCAGACTGGCACGTCGTTGTACTTCTCGAATCGCCTGGTGTACGGCTACGGCTTCTCGGGCGCGACTGCACCCGTCGACGTGAAGCTGGCCACTGCCGTGCAGGCTTCGGCCTGTGTGCCCGGCGCATTTGGCCCACGCACCCTCCCGCTCGAGGCACTCGGCCTGAACGGCACCGGCCGAGTGGTGCTTGTCGATGGCGGGGTCTACGACAACATGGCAGACGAATGGGAGTACGGATTCGCAGCTCGGAAGAAGTCGTGGCCGTCACTGACCGAAGCGCAGGCGCACCCGGCAGCGATGGTGCTCGTGGCCAACGCATCCGGCGGCTGGAATGACCTCAAGCCCATCACAGGCCGCGGTCTGCGGCTGGAACTGGCCGGCGTGTTGCGCTCGAAGGCGGTTCAGTACGACGTGTCGACAGCGCATCGTCGTCGAGCGCTTGCGGCGATGTTTCGCGACCGCGATGCCAAGACCGCCGACGGTGCGTTTGCCCAGATCTCGGCGAGTCCGTACGACGTCGCCGAACAATTTGGTACACGCCCTGAATTCGCAGCCGACGACCGGTCTCGCCGCGCTGACGAGGCCAGACGATTTCTCGACGACCACGGATATTCCGTCACCGATTGGGAGACCCGGGTTCGAACGACCTCGGGTGTGCCGACGACGCTGGCACCGCTCGGCCGCGACACGACTGCGGCGCTCCTCGAGCACGGGTACATACTGGCGCTCGTCAACCTGTATGTCCTGCACGGCCTCGGCGATCTGCGCGTCGTGGATCGGGCGCGGTTCTCCCGGCTCGTGAGCGGAGTCCCGTGAGCGAGAACCTGGTCGCTGATTCCCAGCCGGTCGTCGAGATCTCGATCATTCACGCCAGCCTGGGAGGCGCCGACTATCCGTTGATGATCGGTGGCTTCGCTGACGAGCAATTGGGCGGGCAGGAGCGATTCATCGACCGGCAGTTCGCTGGGTTGCTCACCTCGTGGGCCGAGGTGGATCTGTTCCCCACGACGGTGGGCACATCACGATTCATCGAACCCAGTGCAGACGTCGAGACGGAGCCACCCGGCTGCTACGTCATCGGCCTCGGGTCGGTGGTCGACTTGCAGCGTGACCAGTTGACCTTCAGCGTCCGTCAGGCACTGGTGGACCGCTGCACCCGCCTGTATCGCGATGCACTTGCTGGTCGCGACAACGCGCGCCTTGTCGAGGTCGGGGTGTCGAGCTCGCTGATGGGTTTTCGTTCCGATCGTGGACTTCGAGTCGAAGACTCGGTCGCCGGCATCGTCGAAGGAGTGTTGCAGGCGAACCACGCACTGGCGCTGTACGAGTCGTCGCGCGCCACCGACGGACGCGTCGTGCGCGTCACCGCCCTGCAGTTCGTAGAGCGCTTTGCCGAGCAAGCCAACCTTGCGGCGGTCGCCCTGCGCTCGTTGTCGACAGCCGTTCATCTGCCCAGCTCCTACGAGACGCTGCGTTCGGTCACCGTCACCGAACGTCCCGGCGGACTGCCACTCGGAGCAACGTTGAACGAGGTCGCGCAAGGCTGGCGTCGTTTCGTCATCACGGCTGCCGAGACCGGCGAGCCCGCGACTGGCGGCGACGGCAATCAAGCTGGTCAAGCCGTCGACGACCGCTGCGTGACTTTCGACATCGCCCTGCTCGGGAGGGAGGCACGTGCCGATCGGGTACGCCACAGGCTCGACAAAGTGATGGTCGATGCGCTCGTCGATCGCCTGGCCACCGACACCGGCGACCAGCGAACGGCCGGCACTTTGTACGACCAACTGATACCTCACGAACTGCGCAGTGACTTCCAGACGACCTCGGCGATTCAGTTCGTCGTCGACCCAACGACCGCCAGATATCCGTGGGAGCTGCTCGGCGCGCCCCGCCCAACCGACGGTCAGTCGGCCAGCGGTGCGTTCGGCGGTGTGATCCGACAGTTCACCGAATCGGAGAGCCGTCGCCTCAGCCCCGAGCGCGCCCGCTTCGGGAGCGCATTGGTGATCGCGGCCGGCAAGGTTCCCGGCGAGAGCGAGTTGCCATCGGTCTACTCCGAGTGCGAGGTGGTCGGTCGACTGCTCGATGCAGCCAATCCGGGACAGGTCACCGTGCTCGATGATCGACGTGGCGAACTCGATCTGGTCGATCTCCAGAACGAACTCTTCGGCAACCATCAAGTGGTGCACATCGCCAGTCACGGCATGTACCGCGAAGGCCGGCCAGCCGATACCGGCGCACTCCTCGCCCGAGGTGCGATGCTCACCACCGACACGATCCGCCAGCTCACCGCCGTGCCGGATGTCGTGTTTCTCAACTGCTGCAGTCTCGGTCGCATCGGTCTGAATCGCATGGCCGCCGGACTGGCTCGCGAGTTCATGGCTATCGGGGTTCGGGCCCTGGTCGCCGCGGCCTGGCCAATCGACGACAACGCGGCACGAGTGTTCGCCGAGACGTTCTACCGAGAGCTGATCTCCGGCCGACCACTCGGCGACACCATCACGCGTGCTCGCAACATCTGCGCCGAGGTTGGGGGTCGTGAAACGTGGGCCGCCTATCACTGTTATGGCGACCCCGGCTTCGTGCTGCGGGGGAGTCGCATCTCGTTGGGCGAGGCGGTGGCCGAACCGGTCAGTGAATCCGATCTGGTCGCTCGCCTCGATGCCCTCGCGGTGCGCGTGTCCGACCTTGGTCGTCCGGGTAGGGGAGGGGTGGTCGACCGCCGGAACCGGCTGCTCGAAACGTGGAGTCAGTTGGCTGCGTGGATCGACGGACGACCCGAGCTCGCCTCGAGCGCGCGTATCCAACGTCGCCTCGCCAGCACGGCGCGCGATCTCGGCGAGTACAGAATCGCGGCCGCGCGTTTTCGACAGTTTGTGGTCGGTGATCTCGACGGGACATCGGTGGTCGGTCCACAGGTCGAATCGGCGTCAGTGGCCGACGTGCAGCAAGCGGCGAACTGTCTGGCCCGTGCGGGCCAGCGGGCGGCGCGTCAGGCCAGGATCGACGCTGCCTCAGATCGCGAGGCGATGGCGCACAACGAGCTCGCCCTCGCCGCTGAGCTGGCGAGGGCTGCGACAACCTTGTTGCCCAACCGCGAGAGCCTTGGCATCTTGGCCAGCGCGCTCAAGCGTTGGGCAACCGTTGATCTGGCACGGCGCGACGAACTGCTGAAGGAGGCATTGGACACGTACCGGCTCGCCGACGCAACGAACAACCAGGTTCGATTCGGAGCAGAGAACGCAGCGCAGTTGGCCCTGATCGTTGGTGGCGACGTTGCGGACTGGGCGACCGAGCATCTCGCCGGCCCTGATGATGGTGCGCATGCGCTGCTGGACGATTCGAAAGCCGTAGCCCCCGGTCGCGTTGACCAATGTCGCGCTCGGGTCGGCGATTTCTGGTCGCGTTCAGACGCGGGCGATCGGGCTCTTACACGGCTGATGGCGGCGACCGACGAACCATCGCGTGAGGTCGCCACCGACACGATGACCGCTGCGTACGAACGGGCCTTTGCCAGTCGATCCACCTGGTCGGAGCGCCAGAGCGCGATCGATCATCTCCGCGATCTCCTCGACCTGCTTCCTGACCCGGACGCGCGACGTCCTCATCTTCGACGTGCTGTCGCCGATCTCGAGCAATGGGAGGAGACGCATGTCGAGCGCGTCGCGGCATTTCCGGATGCCGGCTCGGCAGCGGCGATCACGACAGGGTCGACCCGTGTCCATACCGTGGCAAGCGGTGTAGCTGTCACCGCGTTTCCGGCTGGCTGCGGAGACTGTCTGCTGATCGAGTGGGACGGTGCCACTGGACATCACCGATTGCTGATCGACGGTGGAATGCCAAGCGCTCTCGACGAGGGGCTGGGTCGGTATGCGGCGGCGCAACCCGAAGCCCGGCTGGTCGTCGACGTCGCTGTGGTCACCCATATCGACCTCGATCACATCGGCGGTGCGATCGATGCAATGCGTGGCGGACTCATCGAGGCGCCGGATGTGTGGTTCAACGGTCTTGATGAGATCCGAGGAGTCAGAAGGGGGTCACGCCAGGGCGACGAGCTGAGCAATCTCATCGTTCCCGAATCCCGCAACCGACCGGTGAACGGTGGCGCCATTTATGTCGCTGCCGACGGTCCACTACCGGTGTTCGATCTCGCCGACGGAGCGCGCTGTACGGTGCTCGGCCCGACTCTCGATCGACTCGAGAAGTTGGAGCGAGCCTGGACGAATGGCAACCGAGGCGTGACGGACGATCCGATCGCTGACCTCTTGCAACGACTCGGCGACGATGTCGACCGAAGTGCGACGCGATCGTTTGGAAACGATCACAGCGTCGCCAACGGTTCGAGCATTGCGCTGCTGTTCGAGTACGGCGGTACGTCGCTGCTCCTCACCGGCGATGCATTTGCCGGCGATCTCCAACGAGGGATCGGTCGCCTGCTTGCGGAGCGGAGCCTGACGCGGCTCGAGGTCGAACTGTTCAAGCTGGCTCATCACGGAAGCATGGGCAACATCACTGCCGAACTGCTGGAGTTGATCGATCCCGGCACCATTCTGATCTGCACGGATGGCAGTCGCTTCGGCCACCCCGACGTCGAGACGATCGACTTGTTGCGCCAGCGCTATCCGGTGACGCCGATCCAGTTCACCGGCGATACGGCGGTCATTCGCGAGCGCGCCGCCCATGCCGGGTCCATCCCGCCGGCGCAACTGCCTGTCAGCATTCGCTTCTGAGACCAGGTCGTCGGGTGCGATCGCTCAGCGGCCTGGGTTCAGCCAGGTGTGGCTCGAAGATGGGCTGCCCCTGGTTGTGAGCGTCGACGCAGGGACCTTCGCCAAGCGCGAACTGCAGGTCTTCGATACGGGCCGTGACCGGGTCGGTGGCACAGAGCGAGCCTCGGGTCACGTCATCGGACATCAACATGATCCCGGCGCCGCTGACGCCCGCGACTTCGGCTCAGACCTCGCAGAGCCGCTGTGGCTCCATCGCGGGGGAAACGCTGCTGACGACCCGGTTGATGATTCGTTCTCGCCGCTTGCGCGTCACCGGTTGTGGTCCGAGCTACTGGCAACCTTCATCGGGCGGGTCCCCTCGTCGGCGTCCGATTGTCGACGATGGGTGGTCTCGAACGAGATCTCGTCGCGAACACCGCCGCCGCCTGGAATCAGCCGCAATCCTGACGCGCTACCAAGGTCCGGAGTATCGCGGTGAGCAGGCTACACGTCTCGGCGGTACGAGCGCGGAGCCGCACGTCACGGGAATCGCATCACACCCCCTTGGTATCGTCACCGCATGCCCCGTCTCGACCCGAAGGAGCGGGCCGGTCTACCCCACCGCGCCTTCGCCTACATCGACTCGCACGGTCAACGTCGACTGCCCATCAACGATCCTGCCCATGTGCGCAACGCATTGGTGAGGTTCGGCCAGGTCACATTCGAAGACGAGTCAGCACGTGACCGTGCTCGCATGCGACTGCTGAACGCGGCCAAGAAGTTCAAGATCGTCCCGGTCGGGTTCATTGCCGGCCAGCTGCAGACCGAACGCGCCCTAGGCGAACGAGCCGAGCCTGCGCTGTTGCCATCGGGGTTCGTGACGATGCTGATGACCGACATCGAGGGTTCCACGGCGCTGGTGCAACAACTCGGGGCGCGTTATCGGGAGGTGATCGACGAGGTGTGGGCAATCCTCCGACGTGGAGTTGCCAGCGTCGGTGGTCACGAAGTCGAGGCACGCGCCGACGAGTTCTTTGCCGTGTTCGAGTCCCCTCGATGCGCCGTCGACGCGGCCATAGCCGTCCAACGTGACCTGCTCGGACGTTCGTGGATCGATGGTCTCGACGTGCGCGTGCGGGTCGGAATCCACAGCGGCTATCCGACTTCTACCGAAGCGAATTACATCGGCATGGACGTCAACACGACGTCGCGAATCACCGCAGTGGGGCATGGCGGTCAGATCGTGGTGTCGGCCAACACCCGGGAGGGCGTCAAGGCGTCTGCCCCCCAGGATGTGCGCTTCACCGCGCTCGGCTCGCACAAGTTGCGTGGCCTGTCCGAACCCGTGTCGCTGTTCCAACTTGCTGCAAAGGGCCTGCCGACCAGGTTTCCGCCGTTGCGCAAGTCGTAGGGGATCCAGGATCTGCCGTTACGTCGCGGACCACGCCGCACTGCGCACAACTTGTTGGGCGCGATACATGCCGTGGGTGGCGTATTCCCGCACCCACGGGCGCGAAACCTGCCAGCTCGGGCATGATTTCGCGCCCAATGAAGAGAACGGGCGACTATGCGACGGGTCGCCGGCCCGCACCGGTTCTAGAACGGCTCGGGCCACGAGTGTCCGACCTGGTCGCGTCCGGCCCGGCTGTACACCGAGAGGTAGTGCGTCACGACGACGTCGTGATGGAGGTATCGACGGACAGGATCGAGAAAACGGTCAGCGTTGACGGTGGTGCGCCTGTGTTGGCGCAGGTGTTCGCCCCACGACTCGACAACGAAGGTCTCGATGAACTGATGTGGCGCGGCAAGATCGCGAAACAGTCCCCATCGGTAGGCACCAGTTCTGCGGCGATGGCGCTCGACCAGTCTCATGGCCTCAGCGAACGCCGGCACATCGTCGCCAGGCACCTCGTAGTTCACCGTTACCAGCACCGGCCCGTCGGTCGGGTGAGGAAGAATCGTGACCGTCGGATCGTCAGTGGGCACCAGGCTGAGATCGAGACCGGTGACCGAACCGAGTTGCCAGCGTCGACTGGTGGTCAACGTCAGCAGCATCGCGCCGGCAGCGAGGAGGTGTGCGGTGGTGAGGTTGTTCTCGGCAAGGGCTCCCCAGGCTGCGCTCCCGAGCGCGATTCCGCCGGCCAGGACCAACATGTACAGGCCCATGCCCCTGGCGCGTACCCACTCTGGCAGGGCCGCGAAGGCGGCGACGCCCGTGCTGGTCAGTGCGGTCGCCCACGCCAATCCACCGGCGAGCATGGCGAGCCCGATGGCCCACGGCGTTCGGCTGACTCCCTCGACGACGAGCGCGGCAGCCAAGACCACCGATGATCCGAACACGAGTTGATCGTGATGAAAGCGCTCGTCGAGGCGCGGCCGCACCACGGCGCCACCCGCCGCGCCAAGGCCGAAGCATCCGAGCAGCACCCCGTATCCACCGCTGGTCAACCCGAGACGGTCGCGCGCGACGATCGGCAGGAGCGCCTGCAACGCAGCGGCCGGGAGCGTGAAGGCTGCCGTTCGGTTGAGCACGACCCGAAGTGCGGGCGCGTGCACGGCGTATCGCAGGCCGGCGCGCATTGCTCCACTGAATGTCTCCGCTGGCGAGTCCACCTCGGTGACCGGCCGCTTCCACCACACGAGTACACCGACGATGGCGAGGAACGAGACGGCGTTCAGCAGGAACACCCATCCCGGGCCGGCGATGGCCACGACAAGGCCACCGATAGCGGGTCCGATCGCCCGACCGACGTTGAACGTCAATGACCCGAGGGCGAATGCTTGGCGGAACTCCCGCGGAGGAACGAGGTCGGGTTGGATGGCCTGGAAGGCGGGGAACGTGAGGGCCGCACCGGTGCCGAGCCCGAACGTGAGGGCGAGCAGGCTGGCCGGTGTGACCACGTCGAGAAAGGCCATCACCGCCAGCGCCGCCGCGCAGGCAAGCATCCACAACTGGCCGTTGATCAACAGGCGTCGTCGATCAAAGATGTCGGCCAGCGCGCCCGCAGGTACACCGACGAGCAAGACCGGCAGCATGCTTGCTGTCGGAACGAGCGCGATCAGGAACGGCGACGCGCCGAGATCGCCCATCAACCACGCCGACCCGACGCTCTGCATCAGCGTGCCGATGTTCGATGCGAGCTGAGCGATGAACAACGCGCGGAACACCGGATAGCGCAACGGAGCCCAAGGAGATTGCCGACCCTCAGCGGTCTCGATGTCGGCCTCGCTCATCGACCGCAACCCTACGCACTGCCGGGCTCCCTTCGGCCGACGGTGTGATGATCGCTAGCGCCAGGCAGATCTGCGCCACTTGCACCTGGTCCACGGCGTTTGATGACTCGCGCCCCGATGCGGGGCCGGAGTCGTCAATCGCACCTGCGTGAACAATGCGTCTGATGACTGGCGCCCCGATGCGGGGCCGGAGTCGTCAAACGCTGCGTCGACGCAAGCCGACCGCCCGATGTGGATCGGGTCCGCAAGGCGGCTCTTGAGGATTTGTCACACCGTCAGCCGAAAGGGCCGGGCCCGTCTGCTTCGGGTTGGCCGGTAGCGTGCCGCGATGCGAGGTGGTGTGCTGCACGGCAAACTCCTCGACCGCGTGGCACTCGTGGTTGTGGTGGCATCGCTCGCCGCCGTACCAACGCCCATGGTTGCGGTGTCGCGCGTTGTTGCGGCATCGGCGCCAGTGGAGGCGCTACTCATCGGCGACTCGGTGCTCAATGGACTGGCGCAGCCGTACAGCGCCGCCGGCCGGGCCGCACTCGCAGCTCGGCATTCCTTCATTCTCGACAGTGCCGGTTGCCGTCGGCTGATCACGACCAGTTGCCGTATTCCGCCCGGGTCCGCTCCCACGAACTCCATAACCGTCGCACGAGCACGGGCGGGACAGTACGACCGTGCGCTGGTGATCGCAGCCGGCTACGACGATCCGTCCAGTGGCGAGTTCGGCATCGGTGCTGCAGTCGATGTCATGATCACCGAAGCCCGTCGGCAGGGCATCGACCATGTGATCTGGCTGACGTATCGCGAGGCCGGTGGTCTCGGCCACGCATCTCGGTTTCGCGAGAGCAATGCCGTGCTGCGCGGCAGACACGATCCTGAACTGATACTCGCCGACTGGGCAACGCTGAGCGCAGGCATGCCGTCGAGCTGGTTCTCTGCCGACGGCATACATCTCGGCCCGCAGGCTGCAGCAGCGATGGGCGAACTGATTGGCGACACGCTGGACCTGCTGCCTGTGCGATGCACGACCGGAGTGTGGACAGGAACCGATGTGCCCGGCGGAGCAACCGGCAATGACACGCCGACTGATGGTGGAATCAACCTGATGCCGACGCCCGTACGCGTCGTCGACACCCGCGAACTGCCGGGCAAGCTCGGCGCCGGCAGGATGTTGACAGTGCCGATCGCCGGCGCCAATGGTGTGCCGTCCGACGCGACCGCCGCGGTGGTTTCAGTCACGGCCGTCGAACCATGTGGCGACACGTTCCTCACCGTGTGGCCATGCGGCAACGCGCTGCCCACGGCGTCGATGGTCAATGCGGCGGCGCTGTCAATCGTCGCCAACTCGGCGGTGGTGCGGCTGGGAGGCGGATCGCTCTGCGTGTACTCGATGCGGCCGACCGATGTGATCGTTGACATCAGCGGCTGGATTGCACCCACCGGGCTACGTTCCTTGCCAGTAGCGCCGGTGCGGTTGGTCGACACCCGAGTGGGCGAGCCGCAGGCTTTGGACGCAACACAGAATCGGCTGGCCGCGCACCGGTTGTTGGCCGTCGATGTCGCTGCACTGCCGGGGTTCGATGCAACGGCGACCGCTGCGACAGTCAACGTGACCGCTGTCGCTCCAGATCACGCTGGCTTTCTCAGCGTGCTGCCCGGGCCATGCTCGACTGCGACGCTTCCGCCGTCGACGTCCAATCTGAACGTGACTGCCGGCCGCGTGGTTGGGGCGTCGGCCACGGTCGGGCTGGGAGATGGCGAACTCTGCATCTACGCGAGCACCACCACCGATGTGGTCGTTGATCTGCAGGCTTTGCACGGCTCGGTTGGCGGCCAGGTCAGCACCGTGCAGCCGCGTCGAATCATCGACACTCGAGATACCACCCGTCTTGTCGCGGGTCAGTCATTGCCGATCGGTCTCGGCACGTCGGTCGCAGCGGTGATCGTCAACCTCACCGCAGTCGACCCAGCCGATCGGGGCTTCCTCGCGCTCTACCCGTGCGGCGGACCCATACCGACGGTCTCGAACCTCAATGTCGTCGCCCATGCGGTCGTCGCCAATCGGGCGATGGTGTCGACCGCCGGCTCCAGCCAGTTCTGTCTCTTCACGAACGTCGAGACCGACGTCGTCGTCGACCTCGAAGCCATCATTACGCCGAGCTGATCAGTTCGACATCGACCGGGGTGCCACCGCCGGGACCGTTGATCGGCACGATGTCTTGGGGGCAGGCCGATGCAACCACGATCACGTCGACCTCGGCTCGAAACAACACACTGTCACCGGGTGCTGACACCGTCGGGTCGAACGAGATGTTGCCGTCGAGATCCCACGGGATGTTCATGAACAGATTCAACGGAGCCGGCACCGGAGCGCTTCTCGCGATGGACAGTTCGGCCAGTGCTTCGGCGAAGTTCTGACAGCACGAGCGATGGTCCGGCGGAGCACCCAACTGTTGGTAGCGAAACTTGTCACACGCCGCGATCACGGTGTCGTGCACACCCGGGCTTGTGTCCTCGACGAGTGTGAGTATGACGGAACGCTCCTCGTCGAGCATCGCGTCGCCTGGGTGCGGACGCAGGTGACTCCACCGCACGCGCGAATGCTGCATCGACATCGCGATTTCGGGGCGATCGGCTCGCAGTGCCCAGAAGTCGACGACTTGGGTTCCATGGGTATTGACGACACGCACGGTTTCCCCTGCATTGACGAGCATTGCGCGGCCGTGACTTCCTGGCACGGTGACGTTAGGCATGAGACCTCCGAATGAACTCGATGTTGCGACAGGACACTCCGACAACGTACGACACCCTGCCTGGTAGGTTCGGGTCGTGCGTGCTCGAGCCGTCGCCGGAGACTGGTGATGCTCGTCGGCCGCCAACTGTTGTCCAACAGGTACCACAACAAAGGCACGGCCTTCACAAGCGAGGAGCGCGACGTGTACCACCTCAACGGGCTGCTGCCGCCTGTAGTCGAAGACCTCGAGACGCAGCTCGGTCGGGTGCGAGCAGAGTTCGACGCAGCGCACGGTGGCCTCGGCCGTCACATCTTTCTCCGAGCCGTCCAGGGCAACAACTCGGTGCTGTACTACCGATTCCTGGTCGACAATCTCGAAGAGCTTCTGCCCATCGTGTACACGCCGACCGTCGGTCTGGCATGTCAGGAATGGTCGAGGATGTACCGCCGCGAACACGGGTTGTACGTGTCGTGGCCGGATCGGCGGCGCATCCCCGAACTGCTCGACAACGCACTCTCACCGGGTGGGGTGGATGTCGACGTCGTCGTCGTGACCGATGGCGAGCGCATCCTCGGTCTCGGCGATCTTGGTGTCGGCGGGATGGGTATTCCGATCGGCAAGCTCGCGCTCTACACCGCGGTCGGGGGCATCGATCCCGAACGCACGCTGCCCGTGTTCCTCGACGCCGGCACCGAGTACGAGGTGTTGCTCTCCGATCCGCTGTATCTCGGCTGGCGTCATCGAAGGCTGCGTGACGACGACTACGACGAACTCGTCGATGCGTTCGTCGATGCGCTGTGCGACCGTTGTCCCGGCGTTCTTCTGCAGTGGGAGGACTTCGCCCAGCGGAACGCCAACCGCTTGCTGACATCGCATCGCGACAGGATCTGCTCCTTCAACGACGACATTCAAGGCACGGCCGCGGTCGCCGTTGCGGCGATCGTCGGTGGTATGCGCATCGCTCGACTTCCGCTCGCTGATCTGCGCGTGGTCATCGTCGGCGCCGGATCCGCCGGCATCGGGATCGCTCGACAAGCGACCGGTGCGCTCGAAGCAGCCGGACTGCATGCCGACGAAGCCAGGCGTCGTTGCTGGCTCGTCGATCGCAACGGTCTGCTGCATGACCGGCTCGACGACATTCGCGACTTCCAGATGGCGTACGTGCGCCCATGGGAATCGGTAGCAGCTCTCGCTGACGCCGACGGACAGGTCCCCCTGCTCGCGGTGGTTCGCGAGGTCGGTCCGCACGCGATGGTCGGCGTGACCGGCCAATCCGGATTGTTCACCGAAGCAGTCGTTCGTGCGCAAGCAGCCGGCGTGAATCGCCCAATCGTGCTTCCGATGTCGAACCCAACGCCGCGTGCCGAGGGAATTCCTTCCGACATCTTGGCGTGGACGGAGGGCCGCGCTCTGGTCGGCACGGGCAGCCCATTTCCACCGACCATGGTCGGAATCGAAACCCATCCGGTCACGCAGGTCAACAACCTGTACCTGTTCCCGGGGCTCGGTCGTGGGGTCATCGCCGTCGGTGCCAGCGGGGTCAGTGACGCGATGCTGAGTGCCGCCGCCACTGCAATTGGTTCTGTCGCACCGCGAGATCCAGCTGCCGCGCTGACAATGCTGCCAGCGCTCGCCCAGGTCGGAGAGGTTGCCGATGCTGTTGCAGTTGCCGTCGCCCGCCAAGCGGTGGCCGAAGGACTCGCTGCGCCGTTGACCGACGACGACATCGTCACTGCTGTCGAAGCCCGCAAGTGGCGCCCGCAGTATCGCGACGTCACGCATCGGGCAGGATGAGGGGATGAACGGCGGCCCCATGCAACCCAGCCCGTGGGTGCTCGCCGGCGAACCGACCAGCCTCGGCGACCCGACGGGTCTCATCACGTTGGTCGACGGCCAGACGTTCTGCCTCAGTGGTCGATCCGGCGACTTCAGCACCAGCCCGACGCACGGTGTCTTCTTTGCGGACATGAGGGTGTTGAGCCAGGCCAGGCTGCTTGTCGGTGGGGTTCCTGTCGAACCGCTCACGGTCAGCCTCGCCGAGGCCAGTGGTGCGACGTTCGTGGGGCGGTCGGTGGCCCCCAGCCAAGTAGATCCCCGGCTCCTCGTCATTCGGCGCCGGCAGCTCGGCTCGGTGTGGCACGAGCAGATCGAGGTGCGCAACACCGGTGCAGCTGCCGTGTCGACGACGGTCGAGTTGGAAGTCGCAGCTGATTTTGCCGATGTGTTCGCGATCAAGGCCGGGCGGCCGAGTAGCGAGGGCGAGCACTCGCTCGAGGTCAAGGAGCGGAGCTTGCTGTTCAGCTGGCGGCTCGGCGAGGTACATCGTCAGGCCGAGTTGACCGTCGAAGGACCTGCCGTGGAGGTTTCGACGCGTGGATTCATCTGGAACGTCAATCTGGAACGCCACGGCGTCTGCGTGATCCAACTCGATCTCACCGTGGCCCTCGGTAAATCGTGGATCGAACGCAGGCACCACCACCCGACGCTCAGGAACGCGGCCAACCGCAGCCAGGGCTGGCTGTCGTCGGCACCGAGGTTGCGCACCGCCGACCGGAGCTTGAGTGCCGCCTTCGATCGGTCGATCGGAGACATCGGCGCACTGCGGCTGCATGATCCGTCCGGGCGTCGCCGACCCGTGATCGCCGCGGGTGCGCCGTGGTACATGACACTGTTCGGCCGAGATGCGCTGATCAGCGCGTACATGGCACTGCCGATTGATCCGACCTTGGCGATCGGGGTGCTCGAGGCCCTCGCCGAACTTCAGGGTCGCGAGATCGATCTGATGTCGGAGGAGGAACCGGGGCGGATCATGCACGAGACGCGGTACCTCGGTGTCGAGGCACCGACGCTGACCGGTGGTAGCACCTACTACGGCTCGGCCGACGCCACCCCGCTGTTTGTCGTGTTGCTCGGCGAGCTCAGTCGTTGGGGCCTCGACGATGACGCCTTGCGAGATCTCCTGCCGTATGCCGACCGGGCCCTCGCCTGGATGCAGGACTTCGGCGATCGCGACGGCGATGGCTACATCGAATACCTGAAGACTTCTGAGCGGGGATTGTCGAACCAGGGATGGAAAGACTCTGCCGACGGCATTCGCTACCGCGACGGTCGCATTGCCGAGGCGCCATTGGCGCTCTGCGAGGTGCAGGCGTATGCCTACGCCGCCTATCGGGCGCGTGCGGCCATCGCCGTCAGACTCGGTGAACCCGAGATGGCGGCTCGCTGTGGGCAACTCGCCGACGAGTTGAAGGCCAGGTTCAATCGCGACTTCTGGCTTGCCGATCTCGGCTGGTACGCCGTCGCATTGGGACCCGACAAGGAGCCGGTCGATTCGCTGACATCGAACATCGGTCACTGTTTGTGGAGCGGCATCGTCGCCGACGAACGGGCGGTCCTCGTCGCCGAGCGGCTGATGTCACCGGAGATGTGGAACGGCTGGGGAATCAGGACACTCGCCGCCGACGAACGCGCGTATGACCCGATGAGTTATCACTGCGGCACGGTCTGGCCTCACGACGGTGCGCTGTGTGCCGTCGGGTTGAAATCGTACGGATTCGACAAAGAGGCGCTGATCATCGCCAAGGGTTTGCTGGCCGCATCGGAGGCCTGGGCCGGCAGGCTCCCTGAGCTGTTCTGTGGACTCGATCGGGCCGATGTCGAGACACCCATACCCTTCCCAACCTCGTGCTCACCCCAGGCGTGGGCGGCAGCGACGCCGTTCTTGCTGCTGCGTATCATGCTGGGCCTCGAGCCCGACGCGGAGAAGGGTCTGCGGGTGGATCCGATCCCCGGCGCCATCGAAGACGACCTGCTGCTTGCGGGTGTCCGGCTTGTCGACCGACGCTTCAACGTGCGAATCGACAATGGCGCCGCCACCGTCCGTGAGCTGGATCTCGATGGCGCTGCGCCGAGATCCGATCAGTCGATCGTCGCAGTGCTCAGCCCGGGGTCGGGCGTGGCAGAAATCGACGGAGTGCCTCGGCAACGCCCAACCCGACGCTGGCCGTGGTCAGCTGCGCGCCGGACGCTCGAACGGCGTCGTCGGAGTTAGCGACACCGACCGCGATCGTGGCGATTCCGAACATCGCCAGGTCATTGGACGCATCACCGATTGCCATGATTGGCAGGCCGTGCAGCCCGAGATCCGTGATCGCCGCGGTGAGTCCGCTGCCCTTGTCGCATCCACGTGGCGTGAGCGCGATCGATCCCTTGTTCGTGATGATGGCGCGATTGCTGCCGACACGGTCGCGCACCTCGGTGACCAGCGTCAGCATGGTCGTCGGCGCACCGATGACGACGTGACCGATATCGAGCGATGGCACGCCGGCGGCCTGCAGACCGGCGATCAACTCAGGCTCTGCCGGCTCGGCGAGCAGCGTGAGCTGGTGCGTCGCGACATTCACCAAGACTCCGCCCTCCTCGCACACGACTCGTTCGGTCAGCTCGAGAACCGTCGGTACGACGTGGCCGAGCTCCTCCCAGCGCCGACCGGTGACGATGACCAGCGTGTGACCATCGGCCTTCGCCCGGCGGAGAGCATCGACGGCCTCCTCTGCTACGGCGAGACCGTCGAACAACGTTCCGTCGACATCGACAGCGATCACCATTTCGTGCACGCCCCTTCTTACCCGCATCAGCGGCGAATCGAACATCTCAACCGCTCGCCGTTTCGACGGGTATACGATCGAGTAGGGACGGGTTGTTGGAGGAGTTGAAAGGCCTGTGCTGATGAATGGACTCGTCGTGGCGGCCAATCGGCTGCCGGTCGAAGTCAATGCCGACGGGCAGCTCAACACAAGTCCGGGCGGGTTGGCATCGGCGCTCTCGTCGGTGACCGCGGCAGGTACCCAATGGGTCGGCTGGGGTGGTCCCGAGGCCGGGCGGCTGAAACAGTTCGACTACGGCGATTTGAAACTGCATCCTGTGGCGTTGTCCGACGTCGAGTTCGAGCGGTACTACCAAGGCTTCGCGAATGCGATCCTGTGGCCGTTGTTCCACGGTCGATTGAGGCGAGTCGAGTTGAATCGCGCCTGGTGGCATTCGTATCGCATCGTCAACCGCCGGTTTGCGGCCGCGGTCACGCGCGTTGCCCCCGTCGGTGGGACCGTGTGGGTGCACGACTATCACCTGCT
Organism: Ilumatobacteraceae bacterium; assembly: GCA_031430695.1. Taxonomy (GTDB): domain Bacteria; phylum Actinomycetota; class Acidimicrobiia; order Acidimicrobiales; family Ilumatobacteraceae; genus JAENVT01. The sequence continues at coordinate 19,298 of JANPBZ010000037.1, read as the reverse complement.
GCTCTCTCCGGCATTGATCCGGGCCAAGCGCCCCGATCTGCGCATCGGCCTGTTCCTGCACATCCCATTCCCGAACGCGCAGCTGTTCTCGATGCTGCCGTGGCGAAAGGAAGTGATCAAGGGCATGCTCGGCGCCGACGTGTTGGGATTCCAGGTCGCCGACGACGTCGCCAACTTCGTCACGGCTGCAGAGCGACTTGTCGAGGCGCGCACTCGCGGCCACCTTCTCTTCGACGGCTTTCATGTGGTCGATGTCGACGCCTTCCCGATATCGATCGATTTCGCCCACTGGGATTCGTTGGGCCGGAAGGCCGAGCCGCAGGCAACGAAGCATCGACAAGACCTCGGCGTCGATTCGGTCTTCCTCGGTATCGATCGCCTTGACTACACCAAGGGGATCTCGCAACGTCTCCGTGCTTTCGGCGAACTGCTCGACGAGGGTTTGCTCGACGCCGAGACGTGTGCGTTCGTGCAAGTGGCCGTACCCAGTCGCGCCGACGTTGCCGCATACGAGGACGAGCGCGAGGAGGTGGAGGAGTTGATCGCACGGATCAACATCAAGCACCAGCGGCGCAACGGGTCAGTGCCGGTGGTGTACATGGATTCATCGCTCGACGAGGTCGAGATGGCAGCGTGGTTTCGCGCTGCAAACGCCTTGGTCGTTACGTCGTTGGCCGACGGAATGAACCTCGTCGCCAAGGAGTTCGTCGCTGTTCGTACTGACCTGGGCGGCACCCTCATCCTGAGTGAGTTCGCCGGAGCGGCGCAAGATCTCGATGGTGCCCTGATTGTCAATCCCTACGACATCGAGGCGATCAAGCGAGCTCTGCTGCGGGTCATCGAGATGCCGCAGATCGAGCAGGCGGCGCGGTTGAAGACGATGCGGGCGGCGGTTCAACACAACGATGTGCATCGCTGGGCGCGGCACTTTCTCAATCGACTCCAATCGACGGCGTCGGTGCGCGGAGGCGATCTGGCATTGCGTTCCAACGTTGCGGATGCAGCCGGCTCGGAGACGGTCCGAAAGCTCCGGTAGCTACCGGCATCAAGGAGAACGCTGTGGACATCGCGATCATTGCCCCGCCGTGGCTACCTGTTCCCGCACCCGCGTACGGGGGGACGGAGGCCGTGCTCGACGAACTCGCCCGCGGTTTGCACGCCGCTGGTCACAACGTGCTGATGGTGTGCCATCCAGACTCGACATGCCCCGTTCCGAAGGCGTCGGTGATACCCGCCGAGGACGCGGTGCGCATGGGTCGCGCCAGTATCGAGTTGGAGCACGTGATCGGTGCCTACGAACTGGTACAGGACGCCGACGTCGTTCACGATCACACGCTCGCCGGTCCCATCCATTCCGCACGCTTTGCGAACCTGCCGGTGGTGACCACCAATCACAACGCGTTCACGCGGACCTACAACGCAATCTACGGTGCGGTCGTGCCGCGGGTAGCGCTCGTGGCGATCTCGAAGTCGCACGCTGCCTCGACCCATCTGCCGGTCGATGCCATCGTGTATCACGGTGTCAACGTCGATGACTTCCCTGTCGGCGCGGGCGACGGTGGTCACGTTGCCCTGTTGGGCCGGATGGCCGCCAACAAAGGTGTGCATCGAGCCATTGCGGTGGCCAGAACGGCAGGCATCCGATTGAAGATCGCCGCCAAGATGCGCGAGCCGCACGAACATGCCTACTTCGAGGAGTTCGTGCGTCCGCATCTCGGCGATGACGTGATCTATCTGGGAGAGGTTGACGCCGACGGCAAGCGCGAACTGCTTGCCTCGGCAGCCGCATTGCTCAATCCGATCAGCTGGCGCGAGCCATTCGGAATGGCCATGCTGGAGTCGCTGGCGTGTGGCACACCCGTCGTTGGATGCCCGCAGGGCGCCGCCCCCGAGATCGTCGAACACGGTCTCACCGGATTCTTGGGCGATTCGGATGCAGAACTGATCAATGGACTGCGGTCGCTCGATCAGATCGATCGCACCGTCTGTCGGGAGCAGGCGCGTCAGCGCTTCTCTGTCGAGCAGATGGTCGAAGGCTACGTGCGAGTCTTCGAACGCCACCGCATCAGCGACTTCGCGGCTAGCTGATCGCCACGTCGCTTCCCTCCCAATACGGCTTGCGAAGCTCGAGCTTCAGTGGCTTCAGAGCACCGGACAACGGAATCGGCTCTGTTCGGAACTCGACCGACTTTGGCACCTTGTATCCGGCGATCGTGACCCTGGCGTGTTCCTTGATCTCTTCTTCGGTGGCCGTCAGACCATTGTGCAGTACGACGATCGCATGCACCTGTTCACCCCACACGGGGTGCGGAATGCCGATCACGGCAACCTGCTCGACGGAAGCATGGGTCGAGATGGCGTTCTCGACCTCGATCGAGTAGACGTTTTCGCCACCGGAGACGATCATGTCCTTCACCCGATCGACGAGATACAGGTAACCGGCGGCGTCGACGTGGCCGGCATCGCCAGTCCGATACCAGCCGTCTTTGAACGCGCTCTCGGTGAGCTCGGGCTGCTTCCAGTATTCGCGCATGAAGTTGCCGGCACGTGCGCAGATCTCACCGTTCTCGCCCGGGGCGGCGACGGTGTCGTCCTTGCGGCGCACGCTGATGTTGACGCCGATCATCGGCCGCCCGGCCGAGCGCAGGATTGGACCACCGCGTCGATGGTCGGCCGCGGTCAGGAAGGTGAGCACCGACGAACACTCCGTCATGCCATAGCCCTGCGACAGATTGAGATGGGGGAACGCAGTCATCAGCCGATCCAGTAGCGCGGCCGGCATCGGTGATGCTCCGTACACGAGATCGCGTAGCGAGGCCAGGCGCTCGGGCTCGAAATCAGGATGATTCATGACGAGTGCGATCATCGTCGGCACCATCACGGTCCAGTCGACGCGATATTGCTCGATGGCCTCCATCACCTGGTTGGGCTCGAACAGGGGCACGAAAACCGACGAGCCACCCGTTGCCGGAATGCCGAGGATGGCACCCATCGAGGCGGCGTGGAACATGGGGGTCTGGTGGAGATAGACGCGATCCTCACCGAAGTCCACGGCGAGGCCGATGTGGTAGAAGTTGAGCATCTCGGCGCGCTGGTCGAGCAGTACCCCCTTGGCGCGTCCAGTGGTGCCGCCGGTGTACATCATCACGACCGGATCCGTTTCCTCCGGCTCGGGCGGGATGACGGCCGCGCCGGCCTCGATCAGGTCCTCGTAGCGGATGTCGTGCGGCAGGTCTCCGTCGCCGATGAGTACGACATGACGAAGTGGCAGCTCTGAACGGATCTCCTCGATGTTCCGGGCGAAGTGTTCGGCAAAGACCGCATCGACGAACGCGACCGTCGTGCCTGAATCCTTCAGGATGTATTGCAGCTCCTTGCCCGCCAGACGCAGGTTGAGCGGGTTGATGATGCCGGCTCCGAGAAATCCGGCGTGGAACAACTCGAGATATTGGTGACTGTTGCACGACATGACAGCAAATCGATCGCTGCGTTGCAACCCGAGCTGGGTGCGCATACTGCTGGCCAGCCGCAACACCCTGTCGCCCTGCTGCTGGAACGTGGCGTGGTAGGTGCCGTCGTGGAAACCGACCCTGTCGGGCCAACGCTCGAGTGCGGGGAGAAACTGGCGATGGAAGATGAGTTCCTTCATGTCTGACCTTTCCTAAGCCGCCGCGGCTGCGGCGTCTAGTTGAGCTTGGGTTACTCCGCACAATTTGGCCGAGGCATCGAGCAGCGCATCGACCTCGGCCAGTCGGGGCACATTGGCGATGCCGAGGGCGATCAGGTCGGGCTCCGACGTGGTCGCCAACAGGTCATCGGCTGCGCACCGAGAAATGCCCGGATCGGTACCGACTCCGACGAGCGTGTCGTAGAACACTCCGCCGATCAGACCGATCGGCCTCTCCGCCGGCCCGGGGGGCAGCGTGTCGGGGGGCGGCAGCGTCTCGCCGGGCGCCAGTGTCACGCCGGGCGGAAGCGCCGTCGTCGTGCTTCGCGGGATGGTCGTGGTCGGCGCCGGGATCGTGGCTGGTGCCTCGACGGTTGCCGCGGCACGGTTCGCGGCGACGGCCGGCTGTTCGTCTCTCACCGACACCACGAGGATGGTGAGGCCGAGCACGGCGATTGCGCCACCACCGACCCAGCCGCTCAGCATGCGGCGAGCGCGGGTGTGTTCGTGCGCTCCGGCGGGGCCCATCGCCAGCAGGCCGCGGTGGTCGGCCTCCTTCACGAGGGGTGGCACGACCACGAGTGCCGACAGCAGGGCGACGCCGATGTTGATAGTGACCACCATGCCGAAGTCGGCAAGAAGCGGAAGGGACGAGAACATCAGCACGGCGAAGCCGCCCAGCGTCGTCAGCGCCGAGGTGAAGAATGCCCGCCCGGTGTGCTTGGCGGCCATGTGTGTGCTGAGTTCCGGATCGAGACCGCGTTCGCGCTCTTCGGCGTATCGAGCGATCAACAGCACGGAGAACTCGGCGCATGTCGCCACGACCAGCGGGCCACCGACCGTCGAGAGCGGGCTCAGGGTGATGTTGAGCGCTCTCACCAGCACCGCGGCCGCGCCGACTGCGATGAGCACGGGAACCATCGTCAGCAGTCCGCGAGCTAGGTCGCGGTAGCGAAGGATGACGAAGGCGGCCACCAGCAGCAAGGAGACGATGGTGAGTTGGGCACGGTTGGCGGTGATGTTCTCGAGCAGGCCGACGCCGACGACGGCGAGTCCACCGGTCGTGGCTGTCGGAGCATTTGCCGGCAGCAGCCCGCCGGTGCCCGGGTCAGCGATGGCGGCGCGCACGTTGTCGAGCACCACGGAGCGCTCCTCGAGTGACGACGGCCCGACCTGGAACAGCACCTGGGTGGCGTTGCCGTTGTCGGCAACGAGCAGCCCTCGCAAGGCCGGCGGGGCGACGTTGTAGGCCTGCAACATGTCGAGACCGCTGGGCGGCAGCGATGTCGTGTTCGGCACCTCGGCCAGCCACCCGACCGTCGTGGCCAGGCTGGATGCTCCGGCTAGCACCTCGTTCTCTCCGGTCGCGCGCTCGACGAGATCGAACACGAAGGCGCCCATCTGATCGGTGAACACGCCGTCGGCGGAGACGTCATCGGTCTCGATGAAGACACCGAGTGTCGTTGCGAACCCGGTCTCTTCCTCCAGCGTTCGGGCGTTCTTGATCGACGTACTCGACTGGTTCGCCCAGTTGATCGGATCGCTCTCGATCTTGGAACCCGTCTCCATCACGAGGCCGAGCACGGGCAGGGCAACTGCGACGATCACGAGCGGTAGCACCGCCTTGCGCGGCAGGCTCCCGAGGCGATCGACCGTCTTTTCGACCCAGCTCTCGACGGGTTCCTCGGTGGTCGGCGACCGCCGCTCGCGTGCCCCGATGACGGTGGTCGGCACGACGACGCCGGCAATCAGCAACCCGATGATGCCGATCGAGAGCAGGACACCGAAGTCCTGCACCATCGGCACCTTCGAGATCTTCACGGTCGAGAAGGCGATGACTGCGGCGATGGTTGCCGCGACCAGTGGCGGTCCCATGTGGATGAATGTCGTCTCGAACGGGGTGTCGGAACGCTCGACGGAGCGTTCCTCCTCGATCCGGTTCTGGATCTGGATCGCGAACTCGATGCCGAGGCCGATGAGGATCGGCAGACCGGCGATGGTCACCAGCGAGAGCTTCGTACCGGTGAAGCCGAACGCCCCGAACCCCCAGGCAATCCCCACTGCCATGCCGGCCAGCGGCAGGAGTCGCCAGCGCACCTTGAACGCGACGAGGAGGATGACCATCATCACGAGCACGGCGATCCCGCCGAGGATCATCATTCCACCCTGCAGGTAGTCGTTGATGTCGGTTAGGAACGTGGGAGTGCCGGTGATCGTCACGACCGCGTTGTCGAATGTGCGCTCGCTGAGCACATCCTGCACAGCGGCGGAACCCTTGGCCAGCTGATCGAGCGGCGCGTTGCCGACAAGCACTGCGGCGAGGACCGCATGACGAGCGTCGGGAATGAATGCTCGCAGAGCCTTGCGGACGAGCAGTTCGCTATCGGGCGGCGCCACCAGTTGCTGTTGTGAATCGACGGAGTAGCCGTCGTTGCCGAAGAGGAGGAACTTCACCCAGTCCGGATTGTCCATGGTCTGGTCACCGGCTGCCCCAAGTCGCATGGTCGTGACGATGGCGTCTTGTTGACGCGTGGCCTGAGCGGCCGGATCCGGTTCGCGCTGGATCGTGCGGGCGATGATCTCACTCGCCGCGCCCTTGGTGATGAGGTCTTGTGTCCACTGCAGCAAGCTCAAAGGTGAGACCACCGACGACACGGCGTCGCTCGTCAACATCTGCGCTTCGATCTCTTTGAACTGGGTGACGTTGGCAGGCGTGAACAGATCGACCAGCGTCTTGCCCTCGTCGACGGTGAACAGCACGACCATGTTCTCGCCGCCGAACAACTTCTGATAGCTCTCGTTGTCGTGGGCGACCTGCGATGACGGGTCAATGTAGCTGTCCTGGCCGGTAGCGAAGTCGAGCCGTTGCAGGCCGACGCCCATCGCCAGGGTCACCATCAACACGACCGCGAGGGTCGCCACGGTGCGCCGGCTGAGCAGCCGGCCGGTCTTACGCCAGAACTCGATCATCGTGCGGATACCTTTCGACGACCGCCAGATGTAGTGGGTTTGTGGCTGTCGGCCAGTTCTCGCAGGGCGATCACCTCGGCTTCGATCTGCTTCGCCATGAAGTGCACGTCGGATGCGGTGTCGTAGTCACCGGTGATCCCGAACGTCAGCCGACCGTTGTACGACAAGATGGCAACGCCGATGGGAACGCCCTCACTCAAGGGCACGAACGGAAGGTATTCCAGCATCTCGCAACCCAAGGCGTAGAGGGGAAGCTGTGGTCCTGGCACGTTGGTGGTCACTGTGTTGATCGTCCGCTGTGGCGCCCTGCGAAGCATGGTCGTGGCAGCGCGTGCGGCGAGCGCCAGCAGGATCGGCGGAACGAATTCGGCCGTCGCGACCACGGCTTCGACGGCGGTCACCTGATGCGAGGCTTTGAGCGTTGCCATCTGGGCGCGGACCGCTTCGAGCCGCAGGATTGGATCAGCGATCCCGACCGGTAGTTCGGCCACGATCAACGACACTTGGTTGTTCCACTTGTGGTCGTCGGGGTGACGAACCGAAACGGGAACGAGCGATCGCAGGACGACGTCGTCGACGGGGTCGCCGCGTTCGATCAGCACGGAGCGAAACGCACCGCTGATCGCCGAGAGCACGACATCGTTGATGGATCCGCCGAACACGCGCCGGATGGTCTTGACATCGTCCAAGGTGCAACGGGCCGCAGCCCATCGTCGATGTGTCCCGATCGCACCAGCGATGGATTCTGGGTTGGTAGGTGCCAACACCCGCTCGCCGAATGAACGTAGTCCGCTCGCCACGTCGCTCAGATGATTCCACGCCTGTCGCGGGTGCAACCCGGCGGATCGCCACGCCACGAGTTGACGGGCGGGGTTCATTGCCATGCGCGCAACGGCGTGCGCTGCCAGTTGCAGACCGGACGGCTCCGGTTCTGCCTTCCAGGGTTCGATTGGTTGGATCTTTGTGCCGCGATCCGGATCCAGCAGCACGGTCATCAGATCGGTGCCGGCGATTCCGTCGACCATGCAGTGATGCACCTTGCTGATCAGCGCCCAACGATCGCCCGGAAGCCCTTCGATGACCCACGCCTCCCAGAGCGGCCGCTTCCGATCGAGCTCCTGCGACATCAGCCTGCCCATCAGATTCTCGAGTTCGTGCTCGTCGCCCGGTGGCGGCAGCGCAGAATGTCGAACGTGGTAGCTCAGGTTGAAGTCGGGGTCATCGACCCAAACTGGATGTCCTAATCCAGCAGGTACGAATCTCACCTTTTGTCGGTATCGCGTCAGCTGCGGGAGCTTGCTCTCGATCAAGTTGGTGATCTCATCGATCGACGGCGAGGGTCCCGCGAAAATTGAACACGAGCCGATGTGCATGTGTGTGATGCCATCCTCCGCGTGAAGAAAGATCGCGTCCACGGGACTCATCGTCTGCATCATGATTTGCTTCCTAAGGCAAGTACTTCGTCGAATCCCTCGCGTATGCACGTGGTGAGTACCTCAGGGTCCGGTACGGCCGACGTGTCGGCGTTGATGCCGATGCAGCACTGATCGACATGTGACATCAGGGCCACACTGAACGCAGCACCCGACGGTGGAGCAAACGCGTACTCGCGTACGACTTCGGCACCGGCCAGATATTGGCGGTACTTGGATCCGGGCACATTGGTGGCGACGAAGTCGATGGCCTTCAGCATCGAGCCGAGGATCGTGGTCGCGGCGATCGCGGGCAGCGTGTTGAGCACCTTGGCGACCGCTTCGGTGCGCTTGACCGCCGGCTCCTTCCGCCAGTTCCTGGCCAACTGACCGAGCTGGCGCATCCGGTCGCCGGCGTCGACGACCGACACCGGCAACGTGAAGCGTGCCGGTGTGAAGCGATTGCTCCCGGGTGGGTCGTCCGGCCGCCGCAGGTTGATCGGCATGGTCACTCGAAGCGCGTCGACCGGTGCGTCGTGGCGTTCGTGGTAGCGGCGCATTCCCCCTGCAACGCTGGCCATGTAGGCATCGTTGAGCGAACTGTCGGCCGCATGGGCGGCGGCCAGCAGCCAATCGAGTGGGATGTCGAACGAGTCGAGCCGACGCGACAGGCCGCGATCGGTCATGATCGTCGACCGCGGTTTGCTGACCGGTGCCAGCAGCTTGCCGATGGAGCGCAGCTCACGAGTCACCGTGGTCAACGGTCCGGTGGGGTTCGTCATCGCCCTTGCGGCGAATCCCGGCAGCGCTTGTGCGCTGCGGAGTGAGGCCATGGTGGCGGCACGAACGTCGGCGCTCAACGACTCGACGACCGACGTCAACCCACTCGTGTGCGGTGGAGTGGTGACTTGCGTCGCGCCTTTGTGCCCGGCCGGGTTGCGCTTCTCGTCGAGCACCAGCCTGGCGAGCTTCACGCCGCCCACGCCGTCAGTGATGGAGTGGTGCACCTTCTGGATGAATGCGGCGCGTCCGTCCTCCAACCCCTCGACGAGCATGAACTCCCACAGCGGCCGGTCTTTGTCGAAGGCGCTCATCGCCATCAGTCCGGCGATGTCCAGAACCGCGCGGAGGTCGCCACGCTCGGGTGCGACGGTGCGCCGTAGGTGGTAGTTGATGTCGAAGTACTCGTCGAACTGCCATCGTGGCGGTCCGAGGCGCAGGGGAGTGGCGACGACGCGCTGGCGAAGGCGGGGAATGATCTCGCATGCACTGGCCATTCGCGAGCTGAGCCGATGCCAGTCTGGACTGCGGTCGAGCAACGAGACAGCGACGATCGTGCTGCGAAGACACGGGTCCTTCTCCATCGTCCACATCAGCGCGTCCGAGGCATTCAGGTGCGATGCGAACTCGCGGATCGGTCGCTCGGAGTCGCGCTGCACCGGGGAGGTCACGGGTTACATCATCCTGCCGGGCGGTCTCGGGCAATAGAGCCGTAGTACCCCTTCGCGTGGGAAAGCTCAGGTTGCGACGTTGAATCAGCGAGTTATAGGTGTGCCAGTGCCGCCGCGTGCACCGCAGCGATGATCGGCTGCCAGTCAGCTCCGGTCTGCCGGGTGATGGTCACGAAGTCATTGACGCCGAAGATGGATGCAACTCCGCCGGCCGCAAAGACTTCGGCCGCAAACGGGTTGGGCGCTGGGTCGTCGAGGCTCGTGGCGTTGAACATCGCCTCGAGCTTCGTATCCAGCGTGAACTTCATCGCATCGGGGTTGGGCGTCGAGGATGGTATTGCAGTTGCCACATCACGATCGTACGTCCTCACTCGTTGGATGGTTCGGCCGCTACCGATCTGGGTACACCGCGGTATGACCAACAACTCTGCTCCGACCGATCTCGGGCATCTCGACGAGAGTGCCAGCGATGAGTCGACGATCACCGAGGTTTTGGAGGGCTACGCGCTCGGCGGCTTCTCCTCGTCGTTTGTCGTGACCGACGAGTCAACACTCGAATGCGTCGAGTGCGGCATCGTGTCGCCTGCCCAGGCCGTGTCGATGAGTTCGCTACGCCGCCTGGAAGGCGCCTCCGATCCCGCCGACATGCTCGCCGTCGTCGCCATCACGTGTCCCGCATGCGGTGCTCGGGGAAGCGCCGTCCTGGGATTCGGACCGATGGCAACTCAACAGGATTCGGACGTGCTGCAAGGCCTGCGAGACGATCGAGGCGATGCCGAGGCGCCGGGAAACTCTGCCCACGGTGAGACGACGGGCGACGAAGCTCCAACCGGCATCTGACCGAAACCTCCCCGCACGAGACCGACCGGGCCGCAACCTCGCCGTTGCGGTCACGGTCGGTTCTGCGACAGTGCTAGACAGAAAACCATGCGAGTCGCCATAAGCACCGGTGGCGGCGACGCCCCCGGCCTGAACGCCGTCATCCGCTCCGTGACCTTGTGCGCGACTCGCCGAGGCTGGGAGGTCATCGGTATTCGCGACGGCTTCAACGGCCTCATGTTTCCCGACCAGTACATCGAAGGCAGCGGCGCGTTCCTACTGGAGCGGCACATGGTGCGCGGCATCGGTTACCTCGGCGGCACGGTGTTGGGTAGCACCAACAGGGGCAGTCCGTGCCATTTCCCAGTGGAGCAACCCGATGGCACGTTTGTCTACGAGGACCGCACCGATCATCTGGTGTCGCTGTTTCGGAAGGCGGGCATCGACGCCTTGATCACCATTGGTGGCGATGGTTCGTTGTCGATCGGCCAGCGTCTGTACGAGGCTGGGCTTCGGGTCATCGGCGTGCCCAAGACCATCGACAACGACCTCGACAAGACCACGGTCAGCTTCGGCTTCGACACCGCCGTGCACGTTGCCACCGAGTCGATCGACCGCGTGTTCACCACAGCGACGTCGCACAGCCGAGTGTTCGTCGTGGAGGTGATGGGCCGCTACGCAGGCTGGATCGCGCTCAACTCCGGGGTGGCCGCTGGCGCTCACGCAATCTTGATTCCCGAGATTCCGTATCGTCTCGAGCCGGTGGCGGCCATGATCAAACGACGTGAAGCACGCGGCGCCAACTTCGCAATCGTGGTGGTCGCCGAAGGAGCGATGCCCAAGGACGGCCATCGCTCCGTGGTTGGTCATGCGGTCGATCAGGCCGAACGGTTGGGAGGTATCGGCGACCTGGTGGCGCAGCAGCTCACCGCTCTGACCGGCAAAGAGGCGCGGACGGTCGTGCTGGGGCACCTGCTGCGCGGCGGCACTCCGACAGCGCAGGACCGCCTGCTGGGCACACGCTTCGGCGCCGCTGCTGTGCGCGCTCTGGACGAAGGCCTCGACGGTGTGATGGTCGCCCTCAACGAGCCGCGGGTGGACTACGTACCGCTGGTCGAGGCCATCGGTTCGATGCGCACCGTGCCACTCGATTGCGACACCGTCATGACCGCACGCGATGTCGGCATCTCCTTCGGCGACTACGCGTGACGGGGAGGAGCAGAGATCCTCCCCGTCACATTTCGGCTGTTGACGCCGGTGCTGACTGCACTGTTCGGGTACGACTGGTGCTGCTGGGCTGGAAGTTGGCCGAGCCGCTGTACGTCGCGGACACGGTGTGACTGCCGAGAGTCGAGAAGCTGGTCGTCAGCTGTGCCCGACCGGTGGCGTCCAGTGTCACACGTGCCGGTCGGAACAAGGTTGGTGTTGACAACCGGCCGGACCCTGGCTGCGACCACCAGAATCTACGGTCGGCACCGTCGAAGCCTGTGGCCACTTCTACGGCGCGCTCGATCACTCCAAAGAGCCTAGTGCCGCGGGCAAAACGTGATCAGCGACCCGTGGGGGCCGAGCGACGTCCACCGGAATTGCGTCCGCCTGAACCGCGCTGACCAGGAGCGCCGGCGCGCGAGTGGTTCGCGGATGCACCGGGCCGACCGCCGCTGCGTGGGGCGCTGCTGCGTGGGTTGGCGCCGGCAGATTGGCCTCGACGTCGACCGGGCTGTCCCGGGCGTTGGCGTACAGCGACATCCTCGGGTCGTGGTGGCCGAGGTGCGACCTTCGGTGCGACCGGGCCCGTGAGCTCGGCGAGGAGTGGGTGCTTCGGGTCGACTTTCGTCACCGTCGGCGAGATGCCGGCGGCGCGGGCCAGCGACCGAACGTCGCCGGCTTGATCGGGGGTCATCACCGTGGCGACGATGCCTTCGGCGCCGGCTCGAGCGGTACGGCCCGAGCGGTGCAGGAACGCCTTGTGCTCGGCCGGGGGATCGACATGGATGACTAGGGCGATGTCGTCGACGTGGATGCCGCGAGCGGCGATGTCGGTGGCAACAAGGACGCGAATCTGGCCGCTCTTGAAGTCGGCGAGGTTGCGTTCGCGGGCGCTCTGCGACAGGTTGCCGTGCAACTCGACGGCGGGGATGCCGGCGGCGCACAACTGCTTCGCAAGCTTCTTTGCGCCGTGCTTGGTGCGCATGAACAACAGCGAACGGTCGACGCCGGAGGCGAGCGCGCTGACGACAGCAGCCTTGTCGGCCGAGGTCACGGCGAGCACATGGTGGGTCATGGTGTTGATCGACGACACCTCGGGGTCGACCGAATGCACGACCGGGTTGACCAGATAGGTGCGCACGAGTCCGTCGATCGCCTTGTCGAGCGTGGCCGAGAACAACAGCCGCTGACCACCGACGGGGGTCGCATCGAGAATCCGCTTCACACCGGGCAGGAAGCCAAGGTCGGCCATATGGTCGGCTTCGTCGAGCACGGTGATTTCCACCGCGTCGAGGCGGCAGTGCCGCTGGCCGATCAGGTCTTCGAGACGGCCCGGGCAAGCGACGACGATGTCGACGCCATGGCGCAACGCAGAAACCTGCGGCCCCTGGCCGACGCCGCCGTAGATGGTGGCGACGCGCAGCCCCATGGCCGCGGCCAATGGGTTCAACGACGTCATGACCTGGTTGGCCAGCTCGCGGGTGGGTACGAGAATGAGGGCGCGTGGATGGCTCGACTGGCGGCGGCGACCGCTCGCGGCGAGGCGGGCGACGATCGGCAGCGCAAAGGCGATTGTCTTGCCACTACCCGTCTTGCCGCGGCCGAGCACGTCTTTGCCGAGCAGCGAGTCGGGCAGTGTGGCCGACTGGATTGGGAAGGCGGTGATGACGTCGCGAGCGGCTAGGACTGCGATGAGCGGGGTCGGCACGCCGAGGGCGACAAAGTCGGTGATGTAGTCGGTGACTGGTACTGGCTCACTGGTGTGCAACGCGGGGGCGGGCGTGGCAAAGGCTGGCTCGGCAGCGCGCACGAAGCGTTCGGCCGCGCCTGGGCGGCGGCTGTTTCGACGGCGCGCGCCGCGAGAACTGGGGGTGGATGTGGTCATGAGGGGAATTCCTTTATGGTTGTTGGCCGTGGATGCAATGACCAACAACTTGCTGGAACTCACTGTGCGCTAGAAGCGCTGCACTCGACCGCGGGTACGTGTTCGTAGCACCGCCGTCGGACAGACTATCGCTGAACTGGTCAAACAGGGCGGATGCTTACGGCAACGGCTCGATGCCAATCGCTTCAAGCGGGTCGAGCCCGAGCATCGGGCGCCTGATTCGCCGGTACGGGATCTTCTGCATATCGAGGGTCGCGCTGCCCGGCCCATCGCAGCGAACGATGCAGGCGGCGATGGGGGCGAAGCCGCCCATGAAGTGCTGCATGCTCTTCACGACCACGATGTGTCGTTGCGTCACGTCGATGCCGTGCTCGGTGAAGCAGTGCGGGCTGAACACCTGCTGGCGTCGAGCGGTCAGCACCACCTCGATGCCGTCGATGCGAACGGCCGCCGACTTGCCGAGCGGTTCACGCGGCGGTCCCTGACCGAACAGTGCTTGCATTGCGTCGACGCGGACGGAGATGACCTCGACATCCGCATCAATCGGTGCCCCCGGAGAGCCGGCCCGCCTTGCCGCCGATCCGAAGCGGCAGCCGCGCTCCCATACCGGCGTCGTGGCAGGCGCGCACTGCCATTGGATCCCAGATCATTCCGACGGTGGCGTTGGTGATACCGCGTTCGATCAACTCGGCGAGGATGTACGTCGAGTCGCTCGCCGCCCCGGCGCCGGCATTGTCGGAGCGATCGGCTATCACGACCGGTCCCGCAGGCTGGCGAAGTGCCTCGTCGATCGCCTCGCCGACGCCGAGCCCGCTCCACGTATTGCCGACGATCGTCGTCAAGAAGTCGGTGGCGACATGGTCGACCATCTGCTCGGCGAGCGCTTCGTCGTTGTCGGTGATCACGACGACCGAGGCCCCTGTGAACGGCGTATCGGATCCTTCGAAACCATGATTGGCCGAGACCATCAACACGCCAGGCGAGCGCTGGGCATCGGTGATACGGAGCACGAACGATCGCATCGGCTCGTCGGGCGTCGGGAACACGCCGGACGCCGGAATCCGTCGGGCACCGGTGACCGGGTGGATCTCTCCCGCTGCGATGCCACGCAGCACCGGCAACATCTCGCCGGCGCGTTCGCCATAGTCGATGTGCGGGTACTCGCGGCACGACACGGTGAGATCGGCCGCCGCGCACATGGCCGAGGTGACGTTGGCGTGCAGGTCGAGGAGCACACCCATGGCGACACGTGGCCCGATGATCTCGCGGGCCGATGCGAGGAGGGCGCCCTCGCAGTCATCGACCCCGTCGGCCATCTGCGCGCCGTGCAGGCACAGTAGGACGATGTCGACGGGCATGGCCGCTCGCAGGCCGTCAAGAATGTGCTCGCTGATCTGTCGCCACGCTGTCGCTGTGGCCGGCGAACTCGGCTCGGCATTGAAGAACGGTCCGGCGGCCACTTCCATGTTGGCGGCAGCGGCAAGTCGGCAGGCTTCGCCGTATCCAAACCCGTCCGCGTCGTCGGGCTTGTCGACAGACCAGTTCCACTGCTCGAACGACCGCCACGACGTCGGAATCGGCGAGAACGAACTCGACTCGTGCTGCACCCCGGCGATGTAGATCCGCATTGCCACGACGGTAGTTCCCGAGTGATCCGACGCTGGGACTGTGTCAGAATGACGGTCGAGGAAAGGGGAACACCTATGTCCACCACAACCACATCAGTGCACGTCGCAACGGTCGCCGAGATCTACGCGGCCTTCGGTCGCGGCGACGTAGCCTTCATCATGGATTGTCTGGCCGACGACATTGTCTGGGAACGCGGTATACGCACCACTGACCTTCCGTGGCTGCAGCCAGGAACCGGCAAGCAGCACGTCGGCGAGTTCTTTGCTGCGGTCGGCCAGGGCCTGGCCTTCAGTGTGTTCGAGCCTCAGGTGATCGCGGCTGACGGGGACACCGTCGTGGCAGTGATCCGCGAAACCAGCACGATTCTCAGCACGGGCAAGCCGGTCGACGAAGACCTGTATGCCCACGTCTGGAAGTTCGACGGCAGCGGCAAGGTTGCATCATTCCGCCACATCGGCGACTGGGCCCGGCACGAGGTTTCGTTCAGGAGTTGAGCGGAGGTCGCCACTGCGGCGAACCGAACCCGAAGCCCGCGGCCTCGATCGCTGCGGCAACCTGGAAGGTGCTGACGTCTTCGTATGTTCGCCCGACGATCTGCACACCGGTCGGCACGCCGTTGGAGGCACGTCCGGAAGGCATCGACAACACAGGGCAGCGGCTGAACAGATTGAACGGAAACGTCATCATCGCCTTGAGGTAATGAGGCACCTCCTGTCCGTCGATCACTACTGACTCATCGACGTAGGAGTTGCCTGCCTGCAATCCGGTGATGGCGATCGTCGGGCACAGCAGCACGTCGATTTCTTCGAACAGACGGCCGAGTGGATCCCAGAGCGCAGTCTCTTCGACGAGACCTTCGTAGAACGTCATCTCGGGGTTCATCGTCGCGACGAAGGCTCTGGTGTAGTCGTTCAACAGGTCACCATACTGGGCCTCGATCTCACCGATGCCAGGACCGAAGATCGCCGCGAAGTGGGCTCGCATCGCCTCCCAGATTCGGTCGATCGTCCACGGCAGTTCGACATCGTCGACCTTGGCGCCCGCGCTGCGAAGTGCATCAGCGACCGCGTTCGTGTTGGCGACGATCTCGGCGTCGACCGGCCAGTCACCCAGGGTCATGCTGAGGCCGACTCGTAGACCATCGATACCCATGAAGTCTCGAGGGATCTGCGGTGGATCGCGGAGCGACACGTTGTCGCGCCAGTGCGGCCCGGCGATCACGTTCTCGAGCAGGGCGCAGTCGGCGACCGTGCGGGCGAGTGGACCGTCGTGGCAGTACTGGTCGAGGTGATACGGGGCCAGGCCGGGGACCCGGCCGAACGGCGGCTTGAAACCGACGACTCCGGTGAACGAGGCGGGGATGCGGATCGATCCAGCGATGTCGCTGCCCGTTGCCAATGGCGCGTAGCCAGCGGCGAGCGCTGCGCCCGACCCACCCGAAGATCCTCCAGGTGTGCAGTCGGTGTTCCACGGGTTGCGGGTGACACCCCAGAGCTTGCTGTGGGTGAACCCGGCACAGCTGACCTCGGGGGTTGCCGTGCGGATGTGGATGATCCCACCCGCATTCTGGATGCGCTCGATGATCGGATGGTCATAGTCGGCGACCTGGTCGGTCAGCGGCAAGGATGCCTGCTGCCACGGCCGCCCGACCATGGGTTGCTCCTCCTTGGTCGCGACGCACAGGCCTTCGAGAGGTCGGGGTGTTTCACCTTTGCCGAGGTATCGCTGCTCTGCGGCCCGTGCCTCGGTGCGAGCCTCGTCGTAACGACGGTCGACGACAGCGTTGAGCACCGCATCGTGTGTTTCGATCTGCTCGATCAAACCCTCGAGATGCTCCACCGGTGACAGGTCACCGCTGCGGAACAAGTCGAGCGTCTCGTACGCGGATCGGTAGTGCATCTCGGGCATCGGGCAAGTATTGCCGAGTCACTCAGCTCAGTTGGTCAGGCGACGATGTTGACCATACGGCCGGGAATCACGATGACCTTCTTCGGCACTGCCCCGGCCAGCGAGGCAGCAACCTTGCCATCGGCCAATGCCGCTGCCTCGACGCCGGCGGCATCGAGGTCGGCCGCGACCGTGATGTGGCCGCGCACCTTGCCGTTGATCTGCACGGGGTACTCGAAGGTGTCGGCAACTAGCAGCGTGGGGTCGGCAACGGGGAATGTCTCGTACGGGATCGAGTCGTTGTGTCCGAGCTTGGACCACAGTTCTTCGGCGACGTGCGCCGCCAGAGGCGCGACCATCAACACCAGTGGTTCGGCGATGTCGACCGGGCAGCCGCCCAGCTTGGTGAGGTGGTTGTTCAACTCGATCAACTTGGCGATGGCCGTGTTGAACCGCAGCGAGTCCATGTCGTCGCGAACGCCGCTGATGGTGCGATGCAGTAGCCGTTGGGTCTCGGCGTCTGCCGGCGCGGCGGTCAACGCGAGATCACCCGTTTCCTCATCGACGATGTTGCGCCACAACCGCTGCAGGAAGCGGTACATGCCGACGACATCGCGGGTCTCCCATGGGCGCGACGCATCGAGCGGGCCCATCGCCATCTCGTACAACCGCAACGTATCGGCGCCGTAGCTCTGACAGATGTCGTCGGGGGTGACGGCATTCTTGATGCTCTTGCCCATCTTCCCCCACTCGCGGGTGACCGGCTGATCGCCGTGGAAGTAGGCGCCGTCGCGCTCGACGACCTCCGTGGCCTCGACATAGATCTCACGCCGATCCTTGTAGGCGGCAGCGAGTATGTAGCCCTGGTTGAACAGCCGGTAGTACGGCTCCTTCGATGACACATGGCCGAGATCGAAGAGCACCTTGTGCCAGAACCGGGCGTACAACAGATGCAGTACGGCGTGCTCGACACCACCGACGTACAGATCGACGCCACCCGGATGCGGGTGGCCGTCGTGGCCCACCGCCTGCGGGCCCATCCAATAGCTCTCGACCTCGGGGTCGACGAGGCACTGCTCGTTGGTCGGGTCGAGGTACCGCAATTCGTACCAGCAGCTGCCGGCCCATTGCGGCATCACGTTGGTGTCGCGTCGATATGACTGCGGCCCATCGCCGAGGTCGAGTTCGACGTTGGTCCACCACTCCAATCGGTCGAGCGGGCTCTCCGGATTGGAGAACTTGTCGTCGGCATCGAACGTACGCGGCGAGAAGCTGTCCGTCTCGGGAAGCACCAGCGGCAGTTCGCTGTCGGGCAAGCCGTGGGGGTTGCCGTCGAGGTCGTACACGATCGGGAACGGCTCGCCCCAGTAGCGCTGTCGGCTGAACAGCCAATCCCGTAGCTTGTAGGTGACGGCCG
This sequence comes from Ilumatobacteraceae bacterium, assembly GCA_031430695.1. Taxonomy (GTDB): domain Bacteria; phylum Actinomycetota; class Acidimicrobiia; order Acidimicrobiales; family Ilumatobacteraceae; genus JAENVT01. The sequence goes on along the minus strand of JANPBZ010000037.1, from coordinate 952 downwards.
TCTGACCGTGATCATTGGCTTCGAGCCATTCGTTGGTCAGGCGCTTGCCGTCGGCCACGCTGGTGACGCCGTTGAGGTCGAGTGCACCGTTGGAACTGTTGACATACGGAGCATCCCCGACGAAAGCGTTGTCCCACGTCGAGGTGTCGAGGCTGTGCTCGGGCGGCTGCTGAATGGCGGGGATCGGCAGGCCGTAGAGGCGGGCGAACTCGAAGTCGCGTTGGTCGCCGCACGGAACGGCCATGATGGCGCCGGTGCCGTAACCCATCAGCACGTAGTCGGCGATCCAGATCGGGATGGACTCACCGCTGACCGGGTTGACCGCATAAGAACCGGTTGCGACACCTGTCTTTTCACGGGTGTCGTCCTGGCGGTCGATGTCTTTCTTCGATGCCGCCTGGTGTCGGTATTGGGTGACCGTCTGGCGACGTTCGGGGGTCGTGAGTGCGTCGACCAGTGGATGCTCGGGGGCGAGCACCATGAATGTCGCGCCGAACAAGGTGTCGGGTCGCGTGGTGAACACGGAGATGGGGCCGGCCGGCGACTGGAAGTGCACGGTCGCGCCCTCGCTGCGCCCGATCCAGTTGCGTTGCATCGACTTGATGGCATCGGTCCAATCGAGCAGATCGAGGTCGGCGATCAGTCGATCGGCGTAGGCGGTGATGCGCATCATCCATTGGCGCATGTTGCGCTTGAAGACCGGGAAGTTGCCGCGGTCACTTCGACCATCGGCAGTGACCTCCTCATTGGCGACAACCGTGCCAAGACCTGGGCACCAGTTGACCGGTGCATCGCTGACGTACGCCAGCCGGTGGCCGTCGATGATCGTGCTGCGCTCGGCGGGGGACAGATTGCCCCAGGACCTGCCGTCGTCGGGCCTGCGTTGGCCTAATTCGTACTGCTCGATCAATTCGGTGATCGGTCGGGCTCTGCCGCCATCCGGGCCGCCATC
>JANPBZ010000036.1:0-12377 GCA_031430695.1 Ilumatobacteraceae bacterium | reverse complement strand
GTAGATCGACCGATCCGGATAGCGGTAGTTGTCGGGCGGTTCGTGCGGATGCTCATGGGGCTGCTCGTAGTCAGGATCTTCGTACGGCATGCGCCCGTGATGGCCGCCATGCCCGGGTGAGTGTTGCTTGGGTTTTGACATCGCAAAGTGCCTCCTTCGTGAACGCAGATCACGTGTGATCGGCTCGTCCTAATGACACCGAGCGCGACCGCGTAGATACATCGGATCCCCTAGTCGTTCGAGCGCGCGCCGCATTCGCGGCCCGTATCGCTGTCAGTCGGCCAGGGGCTGGACGTGGACGTTCGGTAGCGAGGCGCACAGTCGACCGAGGTCGTCGGAGTCACCGGTGATGATGACGGCAGGGCGGTATGACGCGGCGGTTGCGGCAACGAAGGCGTCGATTGCGGCGTCCGATCTCAGACCGGCACTGCCGAGTAGGAGTCCCGCCCGCTGAGCGATCGCTCGGTCGATCGGCACGATCGCCATTTTGGAGACGACAGCCCGGGGGGTTCTGGTAAGTCTCGAATCGTCAGTGACGATTCGAGACGTTGCAAACCGGGGTTCACTCGACGTGGGCGCGCAGCCTGACCTGGGAGGTCGAGTACGGGTTGCCGCTGTGGGTCACGACCAGATCGGCCTCGTACGTGCCAGGCACGGTCGCGATGCAGGTCACGGTCAAGGTCAGGTCCTTGGCAGGGTCCAGGCGAGCGGGCAGCGGCGGCGTGCTGCTGACCGAGAAGTTGGTGCCAGGGTTGAGGTCGATGAACTTGGCCTGCGTCACCATCACCGCGTCGGTCCCGTCTGACCGGAAGGTGAAGGTCACGACGGCCGCCGGATCGACCACGACGACGCCCTGGTCGAACTCGATCGGTTCGGTCAGGTGGGCTCCCCCCGACCGCCCCGCCACCTCGAGCACGGCGCCTGGCACCAGCGGATCGTCGCTGCGCACGCGCAACGTGCTGGCGACGGTCATTCCCGGGACCGGCGGCGCGAGGAAGCGGCAGGACACCTCCATCTCGCCGTCGGGCTGCACGACGTTCGGAAAGATGGCGGGGTCCACGACAGCGAAGTTGCCGCGCATGTTCTCGATCACGTCCTGCACCGTCAGCGGGGCATCGCCCACGTTGCGAATCCAAAACGACGCCGTCGAGGGCTGACCGGGCGGCGCGACGCCGAAGTCGAGCACCTTCAGTTCGAAGTCGCGGACCGGCACGTCGGGCTGACCGGGCAAGCCATGCACCCACCGCCGAGGCCCACTCGCCAAGAAGATGGCCGGTGCAGTAGCCGTAGCGGAGAGCGAGACCTCGTACCTTCGCTTGTAGAGCGGATCCGCGCTGGTCTCCTCGATCGCCAGCGTCGCCGCGGTTGCACCTCCGGCCGTCGGCTCGTACAACATCCGGATCACGACGCTGCTCCCCGCTGCCACGCCACCCGGCAGCGACAGCGCCGGGTAGTTGGGCTGGACTGTGAACGGGCCCGCCGGCGAGACCTCGATCTTCGCGAATCGCGAGTCGCCGCCACCGATATTCTCGATGGTGAGGTCCTCCCACACCGTCGAACCGACGGCTCTGGTGCCGAGGTCGATCGATGGCGGCGTCAACCACAGCTGGGGCTGATTGATCGCTTGAACCGTGACCGTCAGCGGGATTCGCGTGGTCGGGTTGCTCGGGTCGTTGCATTCGACCTCGACGGAGCCGGTCAGCGGCCCGCTCCTGGTCCCGTTGTACTGGACCGAAATCCAATCGGTCCGACCCGCACCGATGCTGAACGAAGGCTGGGACAACACGGTGAACACGGGAGCACCGGCGACATCCGCCGGCGACGTGATGCGCACCGCGGTGACCTGCACCCGGTGGTCGAAGCGGTTCAACACCTGCAGGTCGTACAAGCGACCGGGCGTGTTCTGTGTCAAAGCGAATCCGTGCGCCCCCAAAGCGAGAGGAGTCCAGGTGCTGATCACCTTCTTCTGGTCATCGCAGAACGCCAGCCCACCGAGCGACAAGAACAAGAAGTCGGCGATCTGGCCGGCCATGAACTTCGGGCGTTCGATGTGCATCGAATGGCCGGTGTCTTCCAAGAACATGCTGCGGCCGGGTGTGTTCACCATCAACTTCGCCAGCTGGCCGGTGTAGTCGAAGATGAAGGTGCCAGGAAAATTGTCCATCCGACCGGCAATCAGCAGTTGGGGCACCTTGTTGTTGAGCACATATCGGTAGGGCTTGGTGTTGTCGTGGTCGACATGATCGATGTGACTGAAGATCAGTTGCTCGCCGGCCACGCGCCAGTGCCATTGACGGAAGTTTGCGTCGTAGATCTCCTGCCGTGAGATCTGTGACTCCCGGATGTGCTGCGCCTTGCAGGGCTCCCAAGTATCCCGGTACCACATCTGCGGCTGGGTGCGGCTGCCCGTGGTCCACACCGCCGGCTTGTTGTACACCGAGTTGAAATAGTCACGCCGCGAATTGGCGATCTCCGGATCGACTGATCGGCTCCAGCACATGCCGGGAGCGATGCTGTTGAAGTAGCTGTTCACCATTGGCTTCCAGACCGACGCTGCGCTCCACGAGACGATCCCGGCCTTGAGCCACGGGCTGGCCGTGATATCGCGCTGGCCGAGACGCAAACCCAGGTTTCCCCCGAGGCTGCCGCCGATCACACCCGCGAACCGAGCCTTGATCGGGGTGATCGCATCGAGCGCGTCGACGAAGGCGACGATGAAGTTCTCGATGTAGTCGAGGATCGGCACACGGATCGGTCGCGAGTCCAACGGATCACTCGGCCACGAGGTGCCATTCCGATCGGCGACCGCCTCGTGGTCGAATGTCTGCGAATAGCCGTTGTTCGGCAGGTCGCAGGAGATGACCGAGTACTTCCTGCCTCGAGCCAGGCCCGCTCGGAGGATGTCGGGGATGATGGGTACTGCCTCCTCGGCCCCCGAGCTGTGACCATGCAGGAACAGGATGACCTGGTGCCCGGATGGCACGTGCGGAACGGGGTCGGGTGGGAGCTGGCGTGACGAGGGCGGGAGCGGTGCAGGAGCGGGATCCTCCGCAGATGCGATGAGGAAGCGAGTCTGTACCGTCAGGGTGCGGGGCGGGGGCCCGGGCACCGCGACCGCAACGGGGATCTCGAACTGTTCGTACGGTGCCGGCGCAACATTGACAGGACGATGCGGCTTGTCGTCGTCGCTCGACACCGCGATCCAACCGAGGTCCTTGCGCAGCGCGGCGCGCTGGTTCGCCGGGCCACGCAGTGCCCAGGCGACGGCGAAGGCACGGTCGAGGGCGGGCCCGACCGCGCTGGCCACCTCAGCGGGGGTCGCGCGCACTCCCGAATTGGCTAGCCGGGCGCGGGTCGCTTCTTCGAGCGATGCTTCGATCAGCGGCTGGCGCTGAAAGCGGGTGTAGGCCACGCGGCCGGTCACCGCGAGATCGGCCAGTGCCCTGCCGAGCCGCTCGTCGTCCTTCGGTGACGAGTCAGTCGTTGGGTTCTGCGCGCTGAAGAACGCGGCGGCTGCGGCGGCGAGGATCTTGTACGGGTTCTGCGTCAGTGCCGCCTCGCGCAGCGGCGAGATCAGCCGGAACGGTGTCTGCTGGTCGTACAACCCAACCAGTGGATTGACATCGTTGGCCCTGCGGATCGACACGAGTGCGGCGCTGAGCGGAACGCGGACGTCGCTGGCCGGATCAAGGACTTCCTCCGGATAGAGGGTGTCGTTGATCGAAACGAGGACCTCATTCGGGTCGGGTTCCGCCATCGAGCCACTCGGGCACGGCTCGTCGGGCGGCTGTATCGCCGGGGTCTCGTTCATCGCCAGCCTCGTTTCGCGTCACTCGCTCATTGCACGCCGGAATAGTAGGTGCGAGCGACTGCGTGCCCTGACGGTTGGGTGCCAGCGCCCGGGTCGGTGTGAGTCGGTCTGCGCGGGGTCGGGCGCGATGTGGCTCACAGTTGCTGGTGCGCCCGGGTCGGTGTGAGTCGGTCCGCGCGGGGTCGGGCGCGATGTGACTCACAGCTGCTGGTGCGCCAGCTCCGTGCCGTGGTGAAGGGAGGTGCTCTACGCTGACGGCATGGGCTTCGCAGCATCGCCTTCGATTGTGGGCCTGGCAGGCGAACTCGCGAAGGAACCTTCCGAGGACACGCGCTGGCGCCTGCTGCTCGGATTCCTCGATGAATACCATCAGGCGGACAAGGGTGAGCACACCGCATCGCTTGGCGATGAGCCGGCCCTGACCGGCGACGCTCGATGGGACGTGATGCTCGCCGCGGTAGCCGAACACCTGGCATACCAGGACGACATGCCTGCACCGCTTTGGGTCCGTAAGCCCGGCCGTGAATGGGCCGGTTCTGTGTGGTGGGTCGTTCCACTCCCATCGGCCCGGCCATGGGCGCTTGCTCATTCGCCGGCGTCGTTCCGCCGGCGCGGCATCTTCCTACATCCCGACGACCTGGCTGTCGCGTGAGCGATCAGCCGCTGCTCACCCGGGAGGTGTTGATGCGGGCGCTGACCTCACTTGACCACCGGTTACAGCGTCGTCGGCTCACCGCGGATGTGTTCGCATTCGGCGGAGCAGCCATGGTGCTCGGCTTCGATGCACGTCCGGCGACCCGTGACCTCGATGCCGTGTGGCATCCGCACACGGCGGTGCTCGAGGAGGCGTGGGCAGTCGCTGCTGAACTCGACCTTCCCCGGTCGTGGCTGAACGATCAGGCGAGCACCTATCTTCCGTCTGGAATCCGCTCGGGCGACGCGGTCGTATTTCACGGCGCCGCGCTCCGCGTGACGATGGCATCGGCAGAGTTGCTCCTGGCGATGAAGGTACGAGCTGCACGGCGGGGCGACCTGGCCGACATCACATTGCTCGCCGAACGGCTTGGGTTCTCGACAGCTGCGGAAGTCATCGCTCACGCCGAGTCGGTGTTCGACGAACCTGTTTCAGAACGCCAACGCATGGTGATCGAAGACCTCTTGGCGTGAGCGGAGAGGTTTTCCGTAAGTGAATCCAACGGACGAACTCTTCGTTGTCACCGAGGCAAAGCGTCGTAGGTCACCGAAAGCGCCGCACAGCATTGACGAATGCCAGGACCGTCGTCGAGCGCTGAGACGAGGACGCGAGCGTTCAGGTCGATTGCCGAGGCAACGGCCTCCGCCCCGAGCGTGGACAGACCGGTGTGATCTGCAACCAGTTCGCCCATCCTCCACGCCAGGAGTCGCATCGGTCGAACGATGATGTCGTCAGGCAACCCAACCAGACCGGCGATCAGCGCCCGTCGCTCCTCTGTGCGCCATCCAGCAAGCAACGCACCGCCAGTGGCGCGCGCGGCGCTCTTGCACAGTCGGGCATACCAGAGGTTGGTGGTGGCGACCGGTTCACCATGCACGGCTTCGACCAGTGCCTCGTCGTGCCGAACGAGCCAGTCCCGCAAGAGATGGTCATCCAGAACTACGGTCACGACGTGGCGAGATCGGGGTCGTCGTCAGCGCCGACGCGTGCATAGTGGTCCTCCGCAGGGAGGATCGCATCGAGGAGTCGCCGCGCATCCCCCGCCGGAACGGTGAGTAGGCAGAAACCAAGGTCGATGACGTCGACCTGGCCGCCGCGGTCAAGATTCCATCGATGTCTGACGACCGCTGGGAGGCTCATCTGGCCAGACGTGGAAACTCGGAATGTCTCGGTTGTCACCCGCCACCTCACTTGGTAGAAACTGATTCTCACCAAGTATAGGCGCCTACGGAATGGGCGGCCAGGGGAGGGTGGGGTAGCGCTGCCGCATGGCGGTGATGGCGTCGTCGGTGGCCAGGTTGGTGAGCGCCACCATCGAACCGCGCTGCACTCGGTAGCGACCGAGGATCTGGGTCACGAGCATCGCCCGGCCGCTGCTTGCCGCAAGCCGTAGCCACAAGTCCCAATCCTCCCATCCGTAGACCAACTCGTCGTCGGCCCGGTAGCCGCCGAGGCGCAGCCACGCCGACTTGCGAAGCATCGCCTGGGCATCGATGTAGTTGGCCCGGCACAGGCGATCGACATCCCACGCCAGCGCGCTGCGGATGTTTCGTTGGTCGCCGAAGTCCTCGAGGATCGCGTAGGCGGCATCAACACCGGGGTTGTCGTTCACGGCGTCGGCCAGCTTGCGCAGGCACGACGGGTAGATCGTGTTGTCGGCGTCCATCACCATCACCAACGGGGCACGGGCATGGTCGAAGCCGCTGTTGCGGGCGGCGGCCAATCCCTCGTTGGCATCCTTGGCGATCAGGATGATCGGTACGGTCGGATGGTCCTCGATGAAGCGCTGCACCACAGCCCGGCTGGTGTCGGTGGCGTGGTCTTCGACGACGATCATCTCGAAGCTCACGCCTTCACTGGCGACGATGCTGTGCAATGTGTCGGTCACGACATCGGCGTAGTTGTACAGCGAGACCACCACGCTGACCTCCGGCGTGGCGTCGGCATAGGCGGGCGTCTCGACACGCACGATGTGTTGTCGTCTGCCGTGGGCCAACTCGCACGCCGCACCGTCGAGTTGTTGCAGGGCCGCGTTCTCGGCCATGGCCAGACGCTTGGCGGCGATGAGAGTTGGCAGGAACGGCCGGAACGCCGGCAGCCGAACCTTGGGGAGATGCCGGTCGGGGCGCCGCACATGGTGCTTGCGCACGGCCGCCAGATTGGGCAACACCTCGGTCTCGATGCGGTCGAGCATGGGCCCGAGCGAGTTGACCAGTGCCAATTCGCCGAAGATCACGCTGCGGGCCTGTTCGGCGATGTCAGCGCGACGGGTTTCGTCTGTCAGCAGGCCGTCGATTGCGGCCGCCATCTGGTCGATCTCGGCCTCGATGAAATGGGTGCCCGCCACCAGCGGTTCGCAGCCCTGCGACGGTTCGGTGATCACGACACATCCGTTGGCCATTGCCTCGACGGCGCGAGCCCACTCGAAGTACGGCGACGCCTCGGCCGCCGGCCGGTCGCGGTGGATGTTGAGCAGCACCTTCGCCGACGAGAGCAGGCGGTACTTGTCGGCGCCGAACACCGTCTGAGGTGTTGCCGCGCCGATCGGACGATCGCCGCCGACGAGGCGGATGTCGGCGTGCCGATTCCACAGATGCGGCGCAAGTTCGGCCAGTGCGGCACCGCGACGATCGTCGATGCCGCCCATGAACAACACCTCGATCGGACGATCGGGCGCGGTGGTCTCGCTCTGCATCGACGGCACACCGCCGAGGCGCAACCGTTCGACAGAAACGCCCTCGCCACGAAGTGCCTCGACACCCTGGTCGCTGATGTCCAGCGTCAACAACCCACGCTGGCAGGCGTCGACGGCGAGGCGGAACCACGAGGTGCCCGGCTGCTCGGTGTTGACGCAGATGCTCGCCGCAGCGGCGCCCTGCAACTCGTGGCGAGGTGCGCGATACAGCTCGAAGAACTCGTGCGGGGCGACGACCAGGTTGATCGAGCCGTCGGCACGCGGCAAGCGGTCGCTGATCACCTCGACCGGGCGGCCGGTCAGGCCGGCAGCCTCGGCAATCCACCCAGCGATCTCCGCCATGAACTGGTTGCCGCGCCCGGCGACGAAAACCTTGACCGCGGCCACGCCCTATTGACTCGACGTGATCTGCCGGCGGCGTGCGCCCCTGGTGAACATCTGACGAACGACGGCCTTGCGGCTGACAACCGCCGGCAGGTCGGCAACCAGTCGGCGAACCTCGTCGCGTCGTTGCAGCGACTCGGCACGCAGTTGGTCGATCTCGGCGCTGACGACCTCGACACGGCGACGAAGTTCGGCGTTCTCGGCACGCAGGTGGTCGATTTCCTCGGAAGACACCTGATAAAGATACGCCGGATGTGCAGAGGCGATCGATCTCCGAGGCAACGGCCATGACCGGGCGTGTCGCCGCGGTGCTGGTCGTTCCCCACGGCACCCATCGTCCCGAGCCGCTGGCCGACGCGATCCGGACACTGCACCCGGGATGGGAACTCGGGGCGGTGTGGTGCGGCGACCCTCATCTACGGCCGCAGCTCGACGGAATCGTGTGGCTCGATGGTCACAAGACGACGGCTGCAGACGAGGTGGCCATTGTTGCCGGTGACGCACTGATCGGGGAGTGGCGGCGAGCGGTCGAAGTGACCTCCGGCCTGCTGGCGGACGGCGACGTGCATGTCGTACTGCTGTGGGTCGGTTCAACGGCCGTGCTGTCGGGGATCGACGCACTGATCGCCGAACCGGGGATGACCGTCATGCTGCGTTCGGTCGCAACTCTCCCCGACGACGAATTGGCGCCGACCGAAGCCGACCTCGCGGTCGACGGCCTCTACAGCACCAGCGCGGCCGCGTTCGGCGCCAACTCGGCGGCGACCCTGCAGTGGCTGGCGTCGCATCTCACCGGCACGACCAGCGTCGCTCACCTACTGGCGCGAGCCGCGCAACTGTTCGGCGCCAGCGAGTGCGGCGACGCGTCGATCGGCGTCGGCAAGTGGCGCTGGGACACCACCGAGCCGGCACTGCTCGACGTCGCCGGGTACGACACGCGCACCCCGTGGACGCTCGACGCCGAGTCGCAACGCCCGATGCGAATCGAACTGCTGGGCAACCCTGAGCGGCAAGAGGCGATGAAGCGCGCCGCCGGGCAGCTTGCCGGCGAGCGAACGCTGCTGCGGCTGCCCGGCGGCCTGACCGTCGACGCGACGATCAGGCAGGTCGTCGCCGATGCGTCGTCGCCACCGCCGGCGCCATGGAGCGCCGCCGCCGCGTTCCGCACCTGGCTGGCGTCGCGCTACTGGTTGGCCTTTCACGAGCAGCGCCGCGATCTGTCGGCAGCGTTTCCGGATCCGGAAGGGGGCTCGGCAACGAACTTCCGTCGATGGTGCCGCGGTGCATTCTCGTTCGACGAAGTGCCCCTGCTCGTGTCAACCGTCGAGGCCGAGCAAAGTGAGATGGTGGTCGCCGAACAACTCCGCAGCGACGGTCTCAACCTGGTCGGCTACCTGACCCGCGAATCGAGCCTCGGCGACGTGGCCCGCCGCCTGCGCGAGGCACTCGAACAAGCCAACGTGTCCCACAGCGCGATCGCCACGCAACGCACGGCCAGTCCCCAACAGCGTGCCGATGGCATCGACAATCGGGTCGAGTTCACCAACTCGCTGTGTGTCGTCACCGCCGACCAGTTCCGATACCTGGCCGGCGACTTCCCACAGCTGTTCGCTGCGACCAAACGGATGATCGGCTACTGGTTCTGGGAGCTCGAGTACGTGCCCCTGCACATGCGCCAGTCGATCGCCCTGGTCGACGAGATCTGGGCCGGGTCACGATTCGTGACCGACGCCTTCGCCGCCGTCTCGCCGGTACCGGTGCGCCACGTGCCGATACCGATCGCCGAACCACAACCTTCGGATCGCGATCGCCGCGGCTTCGCCCCGCTGGCCGACATCGTTCAGCGCCCCGTGTTTCTGACCGTCTTCGATCACCTCAGCGTCACCGAGCGAAAGAACCCCGTCGGTGTGATCGAGGCGTTCCGCCGCGCCTTCTCGCCCGACGAGGGACCGGTGCTGATCATCAAGACGATGAACGGTCACCAGCGGCGACCGAACCATCAACGTGTGCTCGCCGCAGCCGACGGGCGCGACGACATCCGGGTATGGGACGAGACACTGTCGCGAACGGATCAGATGGCGTTGGTCGCCTGCGTCGACTGCATGATCTCGCTCCATCGCAGCGAGGGCCTGGGGCTGCACCTGGCCGAGGCGATGTGGCTGCGAACGCCGACCATCGCCACGCGGTACTCGGGCAATCTCGACTTCATGAACGACGCCAACTCGCTGCTGATCGACTTCGAACTCGTCAACGTCGAACACGGCGAGGGGGTCTATCCGTCGACGGCGAAATGGGCCGCGCCCGATGTGGACCAGGCTGTCGACGCGATGCGGCGGATCGCCGTCGACGCGCCGCTCGCCGCCCGGTTGGCGGCCGCCGGCCGGCAGACCATGATGCGGCAACCCTCGTTGGCCGAGACCGGTAGTTTGATCAGCCATCTACTGTTCGGGGGAGACTGACGTCATGGGAGTTCGAAGCCAACTGCGCTGGCTGCGGCACAGCCAAGCCGCATCGCAAGTCGTCGAACAGCGGGTGGCGGCCATCGAGGAGCAGCTGGCCACGTTGCACAAGGAGGTGGCATTGCTGCGCGACCGCCAGCTCGACGAGTTCGACCAGGTGCGCGCCGCCGTGGCCGGGGCAACCGACGACCTGATGGCACGAGTCGACGCCCTGCGCAAACAGGTCGACACGCTGTGACCAGCACCAGCAGCGAGACGCCCGCTGAGCGGCTGGCTCGCTGGACCTCGGTCGACGCGGCGATCGGTCGTGCTGCCGAAGCCGAGCAGTTGCACGCGTTGGTCGCCGAACGCGACACCGAGATCGCCGACCTGCGGGCGCGGATGGCGCAGCTCACCAATCGCATCGCCCAGGTCGAGGCCGACAACGCCGACCTGCGTCGCACCGCACGCCGCGTCCCGCTGACCAGCCTGGCCGGCCGCATCTGTCGCCGCGCCTATCGCCGAGCCAGATCAGTGGCGGGCAGACTTCTGCGCCGATGACGCTGGTCAGCGTCATCGTGCCGAGCATCGGCTCCGGCGGCGAGATCCGTGGCAGCAGACGCACGTTCGTGGTCGAGTGTGTCCGCTCGGTGCTGGCCACTGCGACCGTCGACATCGAGATCATCGTTGTCGCCGGCCGGGAGATGCCATCGACCGTGGCCGAGGAACTCGTGCAGCTCGGCGGACAGGTCCGTCTGGTCGACTACGACGCGGCGTTCAACTTCTCCGCCGTCGTCAACCTCGGCGCCGCACACGCCATCGGTGAGCATCTGCTGTTGCTGAACGACGACACCGAAGTGGTCAGCCCAGACTGGCTGACGCAGATGCTCGACGCCTGCGCGCCCGGCGTCGGCGCGGTCGGCGCCAAGCTGCTGTTCGAGGATGGCACGTTGCAGCACGCCGGTCACACCTATCGCACAGCGCTCGGTCACGTCGCGTTCGGAATGCCCGGCGACAGCGCCGGCCGCAACGGTGTGCTGACCCGGCGGCGCGAGGTGGCCGGCGTGACCGCAGCGTGCATGCTGACACCGTTCTCGGTGTTCGATGCCGTCGGTGGTTTCACCGTGGGGTTGCCGGGCAACTACAACGACGTCGACTACTGCATGAAGCTGCGCATCGCCGGCTGGTCGTGCGTGTACGAGCCGGCCGCTGTGCTGTACCACTTCGAATCGAAGTCACGTGTCGCCGGCATCAAGCCAGAGGAGATCGAGTTGATCCAAGGTCGCTGGCTGACCCACCTCGTCCACGACCCGTACACACCCGGCAACGTCTGACTGGCCTAGCGCAGGACGGCGCGAGCTCGGCGCAGCACACCCCTCGCCACACGCGACGGGCGCAGGCGGCTGAGCGTACGCGTGGCGAGCCTGATCGGCACGACCTGGTCGAAGCGGGCGTACGGAGTCCACACATTTCGGGCCCCAGCCTCGGCAAGGGCCGCGGACAGTCCGCGACCGGCAGCGTCGAAACCGCCGTTGGCGCGGTCGCGGCACTCGCGCCAGTGTGACGCCGACACCGCTGCCGCGGCGAGCGAGACATGGCTGCACTCGCGCTCGATCAACAGGTCGTTGCCCGCACTGGGCGCCGCCACAGGCATGCCCGCCAACTCGTACTCGCGAAAGTTGGGCACGTCCCAGCCCGCGTGCACGATGATGTCGTGGTCGTCCGCGATCAGCGCGCCGACCAGTCCGGTGCCGGGGGATCTTGCCAGCCCGACCAGGGTCTCCAACCAGTCGGCCGTCAGGTCACTGCGGGGTACGAGCCCAGGCGCCACGGACACCAACGCGTCGCACGGGAAGTAGTTGACCGCCCGATCCAGCGCGGCGGCGATCGACCAGTCGCCCGGCACCGGCAGCAGTTCCCACCGATCGCCGGCGGCGGCATCGAGCAGGGCGACGCGCTCGGCCGGCAGCGAGTCGGGGTAGGCGACAACCAGCCGCGTGGACGGGTGTGTCGTGCGCAGCGCGTCGATCGTGGCTGAAGCGGCCAGGCGGTGGGCGGGCGCCGCGCCGGCCTCGGCACGCGTCGGCACCACGACGGTGACTGCAGTCGTCGCGGCCACGTTGCGCACCAAGCGGTAGGTGCCCTCCAGCGGGCCGTGCACCACGCTGGCATCGAGACCCAACCGGGCGCATTGATCCTGCACGGCCTGACGCCCGCGGGCAACGGCGGGCGTCAACGTCGAGCCCTCCCGCGACACCGACGTGGTGATGTGGCGCCAGTGGTACAACGGCTTCGGCAGATGGACCACTCGCCGACCGCGTTCCCCGATCACTTCCGTGGCGCGCAGGATGAGGT
>JANPBZ010000035.1:0-5448 GCA_031430695.1 Ilumatobacteraceae bacterium | reverse complement strand
CCTCAGTGGTCAGCGGCTGCCGACTCCACCTGCGCGGTTCTGGCCGCTGATCGCGGGAGGTGGTGTGGCCCAGATCGTGGCGACGATCCTGTTGATCAGCGCCTTCGATGCCCGTGGTTTCGCGGTCGGCACGGTCTATTCGAAGACCGAGGTGGTGCAGGTCGCCGTGTTCTCCGCCGTACTGCTCGACGAGGCACTTCGCCCACTCGGCTGGCTGGCGACCGTCGTGTGCATGGCAGGTGTGGTGCTGCTCGCCGGAGGTCGTGCCTTGTTGCGCCATCCCGACCGTGCCGCAGTGCTCGGGCTCCTCGCCGGCACAGGGTTCGGGCTCGCTGCCATAGGCATACGCGCCGCCTCGCAATCGCTTGGTGACTCACCGGCGTTGGTGCGGGCCATCGTCTCGCTGGCAGTGATGAACACGATGCAAACGGTGATCCACGGCGGGTACCTGGCGGTGCGAGAGCGCGAGCAGATCGGCCTCGCCTTCCACCATTGGCGGTCGAGCTCGGTCGTCGGCGTGCTCAGCGTGTGCGGCTCGGCGTGTTGGGCGTGGGCCTTCTCGCTGCAGAACGCCGCCAAGGTCCGAACGTTCGGGCAGGTCGAGTTGCTGTTCACCTTCGCCGTTGCGCACTGGTGGCTCCACGAGCGCCATACCCGGCGTGAGTACGCCGGTGCAGGGCTGGTTCTGGCGGGCGTGCTCGGCGTGATGCTCGCTGGCTGATCGTCGCTACGTGCTTGCTTTCCTGGCGGCGGCCTTGCGCGGGGCCGCCTTCTTCTTCGTCGCTGCCTTCTTGGTGACCCTGGCCTTCTTGGCCGGGGCACCACCGCGTTCGATGATGGCCTCGCGGCGTACCGCCAGCAGCTCGTATGCGCGCTCGGGTGGCATGGCCTCGAGCCGGTCGCCCTTGGAGAGCGACGCATTGGTCTCGCCGTCCGTCACGTACACACCGAACTTGCCGTCCTTGGCAACGACGGGCTTGCCGCTGGCCGGGTCATTTCCAAACTCGCGCAGCGGGCCCTTGGCAGCCATGTTGGCGGCGCCACCGCGGCGGAACACCTTCGGCTGCGAGAAGATCGTCAGGGCGTCGTCGAGGGTGATGGTCAGCAGCTGTTCTTCGTTGGTGATGTTGCGGAAGTCCTTGCCCTTCTGCACATACGGTCCGTAGCGGCCATTGTTGGCGGTGATCGCCTCACCATCGCTCGGGTCGACGCCCAGCGTTCGTGGCAGCTGCAGCAACTCCTCCGCCTCGTCGACGGTCAGCCGCTCGAGCACCATCGTCTTGAACAGGCTGGCCATTCTCGGCTTCTCCAATCCGGGCGGCAGATTGTCGGGCGAGCCCCACTGCACGTACGGGCCGTAGCGGCCGTTCTTGGCGAAGACCGGATAGCCGTCGAGTTCGCCGATCGGCTCGTCGCTCTTCGGCATCGCCAGCAGCTTCAGGGCCATCTCGACAGTCAACTCGTCGGGTGTGAGGTCGTCGGGAACGCTGGCGGTGTCGTCGCCGCGCTTCACGTATGGCCCGTACTTGCCGGGTTTGACCACGATTTCGTTGCCCTCGAGGTCCGCGCCGATGGGGAACGTGTAGATCTCGGCGGCGTCGATCTCGTCGAGGTTCTCTTCGACGAGACGCTTCAGGCCGGGCAGGCTTTCCGCCTCGTCGCCGAAGTAGAAGTGCTGCAGCCAGTCCTGCTTCTGGCGTTCGTTGCGGGCGATCGAGTCGAGGTCTTCTTCGATGCGCGCTGTGAAGGCGTAGTCGACCAGCTCGCCGAAGTGCTTCTCCATCAATCCGACGACTGCGAATGCGGTCCAGGTCGGCACCAGGGCCTGGCCCTTCTTCCACACGTAGCCGCGGTCCTGCACGGTCTGGATGATCGATGCCCACGTCGACGGCCGGCCGATGCCGAGCTCCTCGAGCCGCTTCACCAGTGACGCTTCGGTGTAGCGGGCCGGAGGCGACGTGGTGTGGCCGTTGGGTGTCAGCGACTCGACAGCGACGACGGCACCGACCGTGAGCGGCGGAAGCAAGGCTTCGCGCTCGGCGTCGCCGGCCTCACTGTCGTCGACCGATTCGACGTACACCTGTCGATAGCCGGCAAACGTGATCGTCGTGCCGCTGGCTGCGAACACGCAATCGGTGGCCGAGTTGTCGTGAGTCGGGTCGGCGGCAGAGGCGCCCAAGCGAACAGTCACGGTCACGCCGGTGGCGTCGGCCATCTGCGACGCCAGCGTGCGCTGCCATATCATTCGGTACATCGACAGCTCTTGGCCGTTCAACTCGGCAGCGAGCGAGTCGGGACTGCGCAGCGGCGTCGACGGGCGGATGGCCTCGTGCGCCTCCTGGGCATTCTTGATCTTCGACGCGAACTGTCGAGGCGCTGGCGAGAGGTACTTGTCGCCGTAGCCCCGCTTCACCTCGGCGCGAACTGCCGACAACGCCTCGGCACTGAGCGTGACGTTGTCGGTTCGCATGTAGGTGATGTAGCCGCGCTCGTACAAGCCTTGGGCAACGCGCATGACCTGCGACGCGCTGAGCCGCAATTTGCGACCGCCCTCCTGTTGCAGCGTCGAGGTCATGAACGGCGCCTTCGGCGTACTGCGATACGGCCGTTCGTCGACGGCTCGAACCGTGAACTCGGAACGTCGCAGATTGTCTGCCAAGCCGCTGGCCCGTGCCTCGTCGACAACGACGACGTCCTGCCGCGACGACTTTTGGACCTTGCCGTCACTGTCGAAGT
Organism: Ilumatobacteraceae bacterium; assembly: GCA_031430695.1. Classification (GTDB taxonomy): domain Bacteria; phylum Actinomycetota; class Acidimicrobiia; order Acidimicrobiales; family Ilumatobacteraceae; genus JAENVT01. The sequence continues at coordinate 2,712 of JANPBZ010000035.1, read as the reverse complement.
CCTTGCCGGCGGCGACCTTGGCGTCGTCCAGGGCGACGAGCGTCGCCGTGAATGCAGGCGCTGTCGCGGTGAGCAGTTCGATGTCCCAGTAGCCGGCTTGCACGAAGGCGATTCGTTCGCGCTCGCGCTCGACGATCAGGCGGACCGATGGGCTCTGCACGCGTCCCGCTGACAGGCCGCGGTTGACGCGGCGCCACAGCACCGGCGACACCTCGTAGCCATACAGTCGATCGAGCAATCGGCGAGTCTCGGCTGCGTCGACCAAGCCGTAGTCGATGCCACGCGGGTTGTTGACGGCGTGATCGATCGCCGTTTTGGTGATCTCGTGGAATACCATCCGCTTCACGGGGATCTTCGGTTTCAGGTACTCCAGCAGGTGCCAGCTGATGGCCTCGCCCTCGCGGTCTTCGTCAGTTGCGAGGTACAGTTCGCTGGCGTCTTTCATCAGCACACGCAGGTCCTTTACCACCTGCGCACCGCGGACGGTCAGTTCGTATGTCGGCTTGAATCCGTTGTCGACATCGATCGACAGACCCTTGCTCGGCAGATCAGCGACATGGCCCACCGAGGCGCGCACATCGAAGGCATCGCCCAAGAATTTCGAGATGGTCTTGGCCTTTGCGGGCGATTCGACGATGACAAGTGGTTTGGCCATGGCGTTCGTATCGCTACGCGATGGCGGGGGTCCTTGTCAAGCCGCCCCAATCGTTGGGCTCAGATCAGGACTGGTTCGGGATCAGGATCGGGATCTCGCTCCTCGGGGGAATAGCCCTCGACATTGATGTGCGGCAACAGCCGATCGAGTGCCCTTGGCAGCCACCAGTTGCGGTCGCCGAGCAACTCCATCGTCGCCGGCACCAGCACCATACGCACGATCGTGGCATCGACGAATACCGCTGTTGCCAAGCCGAGGCCGAACAGTTTCAACTGCCGATCATCGCCCAACACGAAGGCCGAGAACACGCAGACCATGATCAACGCTGCCGCGGTGATGACTCGGGCGGTCACTGCCAGGCCATCGGCAACCGCGGCGGCGTTGTCGCCGGTGCGATCGAACGCTTCCTTCATGCGCGACAGCAGGAAGACCTCGTAGTCCATCGACAGGCCGAATGTAATGGCGAACAGCATCATCGGCGCCCAGGCCTCGACCGGACCGGCCTTGCCGATGCCGAACAGATCCTTCCCCCAGCCCCACTGGAAGATGGCCACGATCACGCCATATGCGGCACCGACCGAGAGCATGTTCATGATCACCGCCTTCAGCGGTACCAGGAGGCTTCGGAACACGATCATCAGCAGCAGGAAGCTGAGGATCAACACCGCCCCGATCAGCAGCGGCAGCCGTCCACCGAGGTAGTCGGCAAAGTCGACGCTGCCCGCGGTGAAGCCGCCGACTTCGACATCGACGCCCGTGGCCGGCAGTGCGGTGTTGCGTAGTCGGCTGACGAGTTCCGTCGTTGCTTCATCCTGAGGGGAACTGACCGGCGATGCCTGCCAGAACCATGTGCCGGGTGCGATCTCCGTGCCAGGCGTGGCAAAGGCGATTCCTTCCTCGGCTGCGAGCGCCGCGTCGACCCTCAGCGCCGACTCGGCGTTCGTGGCAGAGTCGGTGCTCACCAAGATCAACGGACCGGAGGCGCCGGCGCCGAATCCGTCGGCCATCAGTTCGTAGGCCTTGCGGGCGGTCTTGTCTTCCGGGAGGTTGCCGGTGTCGCCGAAGCCGAGACGGATCGAGAACAGCGGCGACGCCAGGGCCACCAGGACAATGACCCCAATCAGCAGCGGTGGCCATGGACGACGCTGGATGAGGCGGCTCCAGCGATACCAGAACTGCTGCTCGCGAGGCTTCGTATGACGGTGTGGCAGCTTGTGGCGAAGTGCGTGACCGAACGGTAAGAGACTGATCACCATCACGACGATGGCGAGCGCGAGTGCACCGAGCAGGGCGAGTCCGAGGGCGAGGCCGGTGAACACGCCGATCACGGCCAGCAGGACGAAGGTGCCCACCGCGATGGCAGCAGCGCGTGATGTCTCATCGATCTTCTTGCCGGCGAAACCGATGAGGGCGGGCAGCAATGTGATCGATGCCAGCATCATGACGAGCACACTGATCGCGCCCGATACGGCCATGCCGCGTACGAACGCCAACCCGATGATGAACAGGCCGAGCAGTGAGATCATCACGGTGATGCCGGCGAAGATGACGGCTCGACCAGACGAGTCGACCGCATGCACCACCGCGTCTTCTGGCTCCATCCCGGCGTGGAAGTTCTCGCGATATCGAGTGACGATGAACAGCGCGTAGTCGATACCGACCCCCAGGCCGATCATCGCTGCCATCTGCGGGGCGAACTCGGGCATCGAGAACGCGTTCGAGGCGATGCCGAGCACACCGGCGCCGACGCCGAGGCCGAAAAGCGCGGTACCGATCGGCAAGCCCATCGCGAGCACGGATCCGAATGCGATCAGGAGAATGACGATCGCCGCGAGAACGCCGAGGATCTCACTCTCGGGAAGTTCGAACCCTGCGAACAACTCACTGCCATACTCGATGGTCAGCCCTGGTGGGCCGTTGATCTGGTCGCCGAGATCCTGGATCTCGTCGGCGAGGCTGATCATGTCGGCCTGGCTGCGATTGGTGTACGAGAGTTGGGCAAACGAGATGGGCTCTTGCGTGCTGTTGAACTGCGCGCCCTCTGGGCTGTACGGGCT
>JANPBZ010000034.1:0-13429 GCA_031430695.1 Ilumatobacteraceae bacterium | reverse complement strand
GATCACCGGCGTCAACGCCCACGTATTCATCAACGGCCGGCTCATCCGCCAGCTGACCATCAACCCCAACACCCGCGACCAACCCAAAGGAGTGTGAGTAATGTCTCGCGACACCCGTGAGGTATGCCCCGCGACATCACACGGTACTGGCGCTACCGAAATCGCGCCCGAACTGGCCGGCACGCTGCCTGGACCCCTCAGACGCCGAGCTCGCCTTGGCGGTAATGAAGGCGGCACAACAACTCGTATCGCACGACGTCGCCGAACAACGGCTGCTCGCCCGACGTGCCCGTGTCGCCGACCACAACGGTGTCACCCTCGTAGACGACCTCGCCGTTGACCACGCGAGCGTTGTGCGTGGCCCGCGCCCCGCACCAGCAGCGTGCCTCGACCTGCATGGGAACGCGCTCGTCGGAAATCTCGAGCATGCGCTTGGTGCCATCGAACAACTCACCGCGAAAGTCGGTGATGAGACCAAACGCGAATACGTCGACACCAAGATCGTCGACAGCCCGGCCGAGCTGGTCGCATTGCTGCACGCTGTAGAACTGCACCTCGTCGCAGACCATGTAGTGGATCGGCCAATGGTCGACGGCCAACTTGTACAGGTCGAGTTCGGGAACCACCTCCACAGCCTCGGCGGCGACACCGAGGCGGCTGGTGACCTGGGCGCCTTCTCGATCGAGCTTGGTCAGCAGCAACCCGTAGAGCTGGCGGCTGGCCAGGTTGTGGTGGATCTGCAGCGCCATGGTGCTCTTGCCCGAACCCATCGTCCCGAAGTTGAAGCGCAAGGTCGCCATGGCGAGCGCGACCATACCCTCAGCGGACGCCGCCGAGCATCCCTTGCACCCGTTCAATGGTGTCGGCCTGGTTCGCAGCCTTGTCGGGCCGATATCCGCGAACGCGCGCGAATCGCAGCGCGACGCCGCCCGGGTAGCGCGTTGACCGCTGAACGCCATCGAGGGCGATCTCGACCACGAGCTCCGGCCGCACATGCACGGTGTGACCCTCCGTCGCGATGGCCCGCTGCTGCAATTCGGCGGTCTGCCAGCGCAACAGGTCGTCGGTCATCCCCTTGAACGTCTTGCCGACCATCACGAAGCCGTCGTCTCCCCGCGCACCGAGGTGCAGGTTGCTGAGCCAGCCCACCCGCCGACCATGTCCCCATTCTGCGGCGAGCACGACCAGGTCGAGGGTGTGCACCGGTTTGACCTTGCGCCACCCCGTGCCCCGCCGGCCCGCCTCGTATGTCGACTCGATCGCTTTCACCATGACGCCCTCATGGCCGGCGGCTACTGCATCGACGGCAAATGCCTCGGCGTCGTCGGCGTCGGCCGTTACGATCGACGGCAGCCGCGCCGCCGCGGGCAGCAAGGTCTCGAGCGCCGACCGACGGCTGCGCAACGGATCGTCGATCAGCGATGCGTCATCGACGTGCAGCACGTCGAAGAAGTAGGCGCCGGTCGTCGCTAGTCCACTCATCGTCTCCTGGAAGATCAGCGGCTGACCGTTCTCGTCGATACCCAATGCCTCGCCATCGAGCACGACGGATCTCGCCGGTAGCCGGCGCACGATGTCGACCACGCCAGGGAGCCCTGCAGTGATGTCGTTGAGGCCACGACTGAACAACCGCACCTCACCGCCGCGTTTGTGGGCCTGCACGCGGATGCCGTCGAGCTTCCATTCGACGCTGGCCAGGCCGATCTCGGCGAGGGCCTCGGTGACGCTGGCCGAGGTAGCGGCGAGCATCGGCTGCACCGCCGTCAGCGGCGTGAGGCCGACATCGAGCGGCTGACCAGTGAGGGCCAAACGCGCGGCGCGCCCGAGGTCGCCGAGCTGCATGGCCGCCCTGCGTACCGCGGCAATCGGCTGGCCACCGGCTCTGGCAACGGCGTCGGCCACGACACCCTCGTTGGCACCCTGGCGCAGCTCGCCGGTCAAGACCCGGTACAGGTGGTTCTGTTCGGCCTCGGTGGCCTCCGACCACAGGGCGCGCATGACGCGCAGCCGTTCGCCCTGCGAACCGGTGCCCTCGAACGCGGCAACCAGGGTGAGCGCGTGGTCGACGTCGTGAAGCGTCAGTGACGATTCGTTTGCCGGCTCGGCATGCAGGTTCGAGATCGTCACCCACCCAACGCCGAGCCGACCCTGGCGCGGCTCGCCGATCAGCAGCCCGATCGCGGCCTCGATCTCGTCAGGGCCAGTTCGTCGCAGCAACTCGGCCAGTGTGGCGACCTTCTCCGATCGCTTCGATGTCGCCGCGACTCGTTGCGACGCGGCAACCAAGTCGCTGTACAACATCGCTACACCGCCACTAGCCGAAGTTGAAGATCTGACGGGAGCTCAGGATCTCGATGAACGATTCGTCGTACGCCTCAGTTCGCGCCCCATTCCCGAGCCGCCTCCGGTGATCACGGCAATGCGTCCGTCGAAGTGTTCCATCGCCCAAGGCTGCCAGATCGACGTACGGAACACGCGACGGCCAATGAGCGACCTCTGCATCAACGGCGCCGGGTGATCGGCTGCTACGTGTTCCTCAGCCGTTGCGACGCGCTGACACTGGCAGAATGACCCCACGGCGGGTATAACCAACCACCGCAATCGGCGCGTCGACGCGCCACAACGCCTGCATCGTGCCTCCGGGGGCGCGTACCACGATCGAGGCGACGGTGAGCGCGCCGACCCGGCGGGTCCGGACACGTGCCGAACGCCACGACGGACGCCCCAGGTCGGGGTGGCCAGCAACCTCGGCGGTGGCTCCATCCGCGCGCACCATGCGGACGATCGCGGCGCGAGCCCATGGTGTTGCCCGGCGCCAACCTCCGCGATCGGGAGCGCGACCCGACATCGCCAGCCGGAGCGTCTCGACGGGCCCGGTCGAACGGCGTCGCGACACCCCAACCAGCACGCTCAACGACACCGCAGCGGCCATGACGACGACGGCGACGTCGACCTGACCGTCGGGCAACACGAATCTGGTGACCACGGTGATCGTGGCCAGACCGCACATCGCCACTGCACGGCGAACTTCAGCACGGCCCGTCGTGCCGGTGAACAGTGTACCGAAGCAGCCACACGCAACTCCCCGTCGCTGAGCGCTGATCACGGCAACGATGAAGCCGACGGTGATCAACAGTACCGAGATGGCGACGACTCGACTCGGAGCAACGATCAACGACGTTCCGGCAGCGACGTCGACAAGACCCAGAGTGATGGCGACGGTCGTCGCAAGCCACCACGCCGGGCGATGCTGAACGAACAGCACTCGGCCCAAGGCGAGCCGGGTGCCGTCAAGGTCGGCAAGTTTGGCGACCCCGGCGAACACGAACACCGCCGAAGCCGCTAGCTCGGCGCCGCGACCGACACTCGTGACGATGTTCACCGCAGCGAAATCCGCGTCACAACTGGTCGGCGCACTCACCCAGGATGATGAGGCCCGTCCCGATGGCTACACCGCCGGCGAAGGCAACGATGACCGGCAGCACGACCTCGGCTGCGCCAACGCCGACGGCCTTGGCGAGCAGGGCGACCGCAGATGCGCCGCCGGCACCGAGAATGCCGCCGAACATCCAGGCGATCGTGGAGTCCAACGACTTGTACCAACGTCCTACCTCGGCGAGCGGTTGCAACACCACCTCGTCCCACGAGTCGACAACGTCGCCGAACGTGTTACGAGCACAATTGCGAAAGTCTTCTGCGGACATCTCAGTTCCCACCTTCCTGGTTGGCTTGGCTTGCCTGCTCTGCGCAGTAGATGCACCAATCGAGGAACGTCGACAGGGGCATGCCGCTTGTCGAGTCGAACGCTTCCATCAAACCAGGCACCGCCGGAGCGATGTTTGCCTCGACGAGGTAGCCAGCGACTTTCTCCGGGTGCTGCGACGCATCGTCGAGCGCCTGACGGGTGTCACCATCGAGGCTGTCGAGCCACGACTTGATATAGGCGACGGCATCGCCGAAGTTCGACGGATCACCGACGGCTCCGGGATCGATATTGACATTCGCACCCTGCATGCATTCCGAAAATGACTCGACGTAGGCCATATTGAGCTCCTCTCAGCTGACTACAGCATGTGCGTCGAAGTGGTGCAGCGGCAGTACCGGGTAGGCACGAGGCAGGGCAGCGCGCACTGCCCTAACGGGAATCCCGGTGTCACGTCGAGACAGTGAGGAAGGCTCCGGCACCGCCCGATGACAACGACCGCAGCTGCAGACATCGGCGTTCCGTTCCCCGGCGCTCGGGTTGCTGGTGACTGCCAGCGAAACAGGCAACATGGTCCCCTCCGAATTCGCAGATCGGGCACGGGACCTTGTGCCTGTCAGATCACCAACCTCCGGCCCTTCATCGTGCTTGCCCGAACAGCGAGAGTTGTCCAAAGAGGGGATCGTGAAAATAATCACGATCACGAACGAGGAGTAAGACCATGATGAAGCGGTTGCAAGTTGTAGGAGTCGGCCTTGCGGTGATCGGGCTGGGATTCGTGGTGGCCGGCGGCGTTACATATTCGAAGGTCCAGGCTGGTTACGGATCACTGCAGGCGTTCAGTGAGGCCCAGAACGTCACGTTGAACTACAACGACGAGGGAAAGCTGACCGACCGGGGCGAGACAGAAGGTGCCGACGCGATCATGGACCTGCTGAAGGACGACTGGAAGTTCCCGGTCGTCGAGTCGGATCTCGACCCGAGCAACCCGCTCGTCAACAGCGCCACTGAGTACATGTACCAGATGGCCACAGTCGCATACCACACACTGAACGGCACCCAGACCGTGACGCTGGACGAAGAGGTCGTGTACAACGACGAGACCTTCCCGGCCGGTTCGTACGAGTTCGCTGTCGACGGTCGCTACTGGACGGGGTTCGACCGCTTGCACCCGATCGAGGGACCGGCTCGGGAGCAGGCATGGACCGGAACGGCACACGGTTTGGTCGCCGAGCTCGGCGTCGGTGCTGTGACCCACTCGACCCTGCAGATGGGGTTGGGCTTCGCCGGCTTGTTCGCCGGTCTCGGCCTGGTGTTCCTGCTCATGGGTGGCGGCCTGGTATGGGCCGGCAAGGAGCGCAAGCCGCAGATCCCCGACACGGTCCCCGAGGCCTTCATGAAGGAGTCGGCATTCGGCGAAGTGAAGTCGATGAGCGTGGCGAAGTAATCCACCCTCAACGCATTCACACAATGGGCCCCTCACCCGAGGGGTCCATTGTGGTTTTCAGGTGAAGCCCAGTCGCTGAGCGGCGGAACGCAGATGATCGCGGTGGTCAGGATGCGCGATGGTGATCAAGGCCTCGGCTCGGCTGCGGATCGAACGACCGCGCAGTTCAGCAACGCCCCATTCCGTGACCACCTTGTCGACGGTGTTCTTGAGCGTCGTGACAACATCGCCTGCTGCCAGTTGCGGAACTATCTTGGAGATTGCTCCGTCCTTGGCGGTCGAGTGCAGCACGACAAAACCTTGCCCGCCTGGCGAGTACATGGCCCCCCGAGCGAAGTCAGCTTGGCCTCCACTGGACGAGTAGTACGTTCCCGCAACAGTCTCGGAAGCGCATTGTCCGATGAGATCCACGGAGATGGTCGCATTGATCGACACGAACTTTGACTCCTGGGCGATCACGCGAGGATCGTTGACATACCGCACAGGCCACAGCTCGAACGCCGTGTTCTCGTGGAGGAAGTCATACAGCTGACGCGTTCCCAACGCGAACGTTCCAACCGTCTTGGTGCGATTCAAGTGCTTCGCGACACCCGTCACCACACCACGTTCGACCAACTCCATCACACCGTCAGAGATCAACTCCGTGTGAATGCCGAGATCGCGATGACCGACGAGGGTCGACAGGATCGCGTTCGGGATCGTACCAATGCCGACTTGAATCGTCGCACCATTCGGGATCCGCTCAGCGATCAACGCCGCAATCTGCAGGTCTGCCTCACCCACTGCGGCCGGAGCCAGATCGAGCAACGGATAGTCGGCCTCTGTCCACCCGGCCACCTGGCTGACGTGGATCTGATTTCGCCCAAAGGTCCGCGGCATCTGACTGTTCGCCTCGAGGTAGAAGCGGGACCGACCGATGAACGACGCCACATAGTCGGCGCTGAGTCCGAGGCTGAAGTAGCCGTGCCGGTCAGGGGGCGACGCAGCGGCGAGAACGAGCGGATCGGTCGTGGCCTGTCTGAGAATGGCGCGCATCTCGGAGAAGTTGTTGGGAACGAGATCGATCGTGCCCGCCTGGAAGCAAGGCCGGGTGACGTGCGACAAGAAGTACGAGACATGCCGGAGCCGATCACCGAATGCGCCATGGAGGTACGGCCTGTCGTGCAGCACGTGCATCTGATGCACCCGAACACCTGACAAACGCTCGGCCTCGAATTCGATGGCGTCGAGCAGGGTGATCGGTTCACCGTTTGCCAGCGGGACGATGATGTCGCATCCGGGCCCGACATGATCGAGCACAGCAGCGGCCAGCGAGGCCGGCACCAACGGACGAGAACTCGCCGCGCTCACGTCATCTCACCGTGTCTGTGCCGCGCCATTCCCGACAGTCTGCCTTGCGGTCCGAGCCTCGACGCACGCGTACAGGTGGCGACCGACGTGAAGCCGGCACTCGACGACTGCGTCTCGGCGATTGCCACGTCAGATCTCAGCGGCGTCACGCTGGGCTCTGCGCAGCGCCTCGATGCCGAAACCTGGCTGCTGCGCGGCGGTGATGACGACATGCTCGCGACGACCGATCAGGACGGCCGCCCGCTTGACCTCGCCGCATACACCGTGAGGGATCACCACTGCACCGTGTTGATCGGCATGGATCAGGTCGCCGTCGGAAGCCCTCATCCCGGCGACAGTCACCGGTCGGCCAAAGTCGACGACATGAACGAAGGCGTGCGACGGCCCAACACGGTCGGCCAACATCTGAAACCCCGCGGCGATGTCCGGCAGGTCGCGCACGCTGCCATTGGTGATCACCCCATCGCATCCGAGCCCCTTGTGGATGTTGCTGTTGACCTCACCCCAGAACGAGCCGTAGCCGCGCTCGTCGTCGAGGTCCTGGATGACGACCACACTTGGCTTGGCGCCGCCGTCGATGTACGCGTAGTAGGCATCGCGCACAACAGCCTGCTCGGTGTCCGAGTCGCTGGGATGAGCGGCTCGAATCGTTGCTGTCCGGGCGATCCCGACGACAGGGCCGAGCTCTGGACGCGTGCACACCAACGGCTTGGTCGTGAACCCATAGCCGCGTCGCTCGGGCACTAACAGCTCCAAGGCGTTGCACACCGTCGGCGTATCGACTGACTTCAATTCGGCGATCAGTTCACTCGTCAGTTCGAACATCGCGGCATCCTACGACCGCTTGCCGTACGTCGTTCTCGGCGGTCGCACCGATCCGGGAGCCACGCGCATCGATGACCTCGATGGACGGGCAACTTTGGCGCCCAGATCTCCGGAACAGCAGCGGCGCCACCCAGCATGAGCTGCAAGACTTGACCCGATGGCGAAGATGAACGTCGACCGGGCACGAGGCGGTGACGACGACTTTGGTGCTGTCGGTGTCGAGCCGACGATGCCTGCGAAGTACGACGGGACATGCGCCACGTGCGGACAGCGGTTCGGTGCCGGAGATCCGATCGCCTCAGTCCTCGTCGACAAGAAAATGACCTACCACCACGGCGCATGTCGCTACCCGGCAACGGCTCTCCTCGCAAACGACTCCATGGCGGCGGATGTCGACACCGCTACTCCGGCGCCCAAAGCATCGAAGGCGGGCAAGTGCCGTGCGATGACCAACCAAGGCAAGCCGTGTAGCAACACCCCCCAAAAGGGCGAGCAGTTCTGCGGTCCGCATCTCGCCCAACTCGTCACTCGTGGGCGCGCTGAGCACGGGGCTCCCGCAAGGCCGAGCGCGCTCGATGAGCATGGATGACGAGCTGGCATCCCTTTTTGTCGAGGGTGCTTCCCCGCATGCTTGACGTCTCATCGGATCGACCAGCGTTCTTGGTATCGGAGCCGACCGAACCGTCGTATGTGAGATCGCCTGTCACCTCGATTCGGCTGCTTGTGTCCCTTGCGGTCCTCGGATTCATGTATGTGGGGCTGCAGGGCAACGACGGCCAGTTCGCGACTGGCTTCGGCGACTTCCTCGCTTCGCTTCCGCGGTGGCTCGTGTCGAGCATTGTCAGCACCTGCCAGATCGCCTTTCTCGTCGCGGCGAGTCTCGGTTTCATCGGCCAACTCGTCCTCCGCCGCTTCGCCCGTGTCGGGCGAATGTTGCTCGCCGCGGTCGTCTGCACGGCTGGTCTGATTGCGATGTCGAAGCTCGTGGGCACCTCGACACTGCCGCTCGTGCCATCACAGCAGAGCGGCGGGCCCGGTTCGGGCTTGAATCGCTCGGGCCTGAGTGGCTACGGCATCGGTGCCGCATTCCCAACGACGTTGAACCTGGGCTTGATCGCCTCGTTGATGTTCGTCGATCGAGGTCATTGGTCAGATCGCTGGCGACGGATCGGCCGAGTAGTTCTGGCCCTGGGGATCGCCGCGCGGCTGGGTGTCAGTTTGGCGGACCCGGCCACGATGATCACCGCCGTCGCGATTGCATCGACCGCGTCGTCTCTGGTCCAACTGATCCTCGGAGCCCCCAACACACGCCCGCGAGCCGCCGCTGTCGGCGAGATCCTCGAGCACCTCGGCTACAAAGTGTCATCGGTCGAACGCTTCGGCGGATTCCGCGGCTTCGCGGGATTCAGGGTGCACATCGACAACGGCCAGCAGCTGATCGTGAAGGTCGTCAGCCGCGATCTGTGGGCATCTCTGCTCCCTGTGCAGATGTATCGAGCAGCGCGATTCCGCGAGGTTGGCCAGGACCGACCGTTCCGGTCCCTTCGCTCTGCTGTCGAACACGAAGCCCTGTGCGCGTTGAAGGCCCACTCCGATGGAGTTCCGACCGGCCGCCTGGCCGCGGTTGCCGAGTTCCCGCCGAACGCAATGATGATGGCGTTCGACGCGCGATCGCGCGTGTCGCTGAGCGATCTCGAGCCATCGCGTCGCACCCCCGAACTCCTGGTGTCGGTCTGGGCGATCGTGGATGCCCTGCAACGAAGTCATACGGTGCATCGCCGCCTCAACGATGAGGCGCTCTGGGTCGACGATGATGGCACCGTCGTGCTTGTCGGATTCACCTCCGCCTCGTTAGGGGTGGTCGGCTCTGCACTTTCGACGGATGTTGCCGAAGTCCTCGCAGCAACAGCAGCGCCCCTCGGAGTCCAACGCGCCGTGGAAGCAGCCGTCGCCGGTGTCGGGCCCGCCGCGGTTGCGGCAGCACTCCCGCGGCTGCAACCCCTTGCGCTGACTCCACGGACGAGAGCCGCGGTCAAGGCTGCCGGCTGTCTCGAGGATCTCCGTGAGGAGGTCCGCCGGGCGACCGGCGCCGACGACGTTCCGATCGCGGAGCTCCAGAGGATCAAGACGGGCACAGTGGTCACCATCGCGGTCGTGGCGCTTGCGTTGTGGTCGCTGATTCCCCAATTCCTCGGCGTCGGCTCGCTGTGGGGGGAACTGCAACGAGCGAACTGGCGGTGGGTCGCCGCAGCGCTCGCGCTGTCGGCGCTCACGTATGTTGGCGCTGCCCTGGCACTCGACGGCTCACTGCCTGAACGGCTGCCGCTCGGCCCGAACCTCGGCGTGCAGGTGGCCACGTCATTCGTCGGGGTCGCCGCGCCCGGCGGCGGACTGGCCCTGACTGCGCGCTTTCTCCAAAAGCGCGGCATCGACACGGCGACGGCCGTGGGGGCGGTGGGCGTCGACACGATTACCGGCGTCATCGTTCACTTCATGCTCACCGGGCTGTTCATCGCGCTCGCGGGTTCTTCAGGACTGCAGACATTTGACCTGCCATCGTGGGGCACGATCGGCTTGACCGCCGCCGGAGTAGCCGTGGTCGCGGCAGCCGGGGTGGCCGTTCCATGGAGCCGCGCATTGCTGACGACCCGGGTGCTGCCGGCAACAAAGCGCTCGCTCGCCAACATCGGTGAGATCGCCCGCCAGCCCAGCAAGATGATTGAACTGTTCTGCGGCTGTCTGATGATCACCATGGGCTACATCCTCGCCTTGGCAGTTTCGGTCTCCGCGTTCGGCGTCGGCCCGGCGTTCACGTCGATCGCGCTCGTCTACCTCGTCGGCTCGATGGTGTCCTCCGTCGCCCCGACCCCCGGCGGGATCGGAGCCGTCGAAGCGACCCTGATCGCTGGACTGACCTCGGCGGGGATGACCAGTACCACAGCGGTCGCCGCCGTCATCCTGTTTCGGCTCGCCACGTTCTGGATCCCGCTGCTCCCAGGCTGGGGCGCGCTCGTGATGCTGCAGCGTTCCGGCGACCTCTGAGCTACGTCAACCCGGCCGTGTCACCCGGTCCATTGGGTGCGATTTCGGAAGCCCGCCTACCGTGTGTTCTTGCCCGCCTACCGATTTCGCGCCCGTTCAGCCGCCTGTTCGGGCGCGAGATCGGAACTGGCACTACTGAAATCGTGCCCGACAGTGGTCGTCTACATCAGCTGCAGCCGCTGGTCGAGCCGCAGCTGGGGCAGGCGTGGCACGAGCCGGCGCGGATCATATGGACGCCGCACTGCATGCACATCGGCGCATCGCTCTGGCGGGGGCTCGACTTCGGCGACGCGGCCGGACGAACGATGCCACCAGGGTTGGTGATGTCGTTGTTCGGGGCAGTGGATGCGATACCGAGGTCGAGTTGGGCGACGAGTTCGTCGGCCGAGGGCACGCTCTTCGGATCGGCGGCGATCTCGCTGCCGGTGCGAGTTTCGATCGCGCTTTCCTCGACGCCCGGCAATGTGGGCTGCAGGCGCTCGTCGATGGAGAAGATGCCCAGTTCGGCACGCTCGTCGTAGGTCAAGTACTCGAGCGCGAGGCGACGGAACAGGTAGTCCATGATCGACGAGGCGAAACGAATGTCGGGATCGTCGGTCATGCCGGCCGGCTCGAAGCGCATGTTGGTGAACGCCTCGACAAAGGCCCGCATGGGCACGCCGTACTGCAAGCCGTAGCTGATGCTCTTGGCGAATGCATCCATGATGCCGCTGAGCGTCGAGCCCTGCTTCGACACCGTCAGGAAGATCTCACCCGGACGGCCATCGGCGTACTCGCCGATGTTGGCGAAGCCCTTGCAATCGGCAACGCGGAACTCGAACGTGCGAGCACTGCGGGTGCGCGGCAGCTTCTGGCGAATCGGCTGATGCACTAAACGCTCTTGCACAACGATTCGCTCGACTGTCTGCGAAGCCATCGACGTCGGTGTGTCGACACCCTCGCCGTCCTTCTTGCCGGTCGACAGCGGTTGGCCGACCTTGCAGTTGTCGCGGTACACGGCAACGGCCTTCAGACCGAGCTCCCACGACAACTGGTGCAGCGCCTCGATGTCTTCGATCGATGCTTCCTCGGGCATGTTGACGGTCTTGGAGATCGCACCGGACAGGAACGGCTGCGTGGCACCCATCATGCGCACGTGACCCTCGTAGTGGATCGTGTTGTCGCCCATCGAGCAGGCGAACACCGGCACATGCTCGGCGGCCAGGTGCGGCGAGCCGACGATGGTCTTCTCGCGGTCGATGTAGGCGACGATGTCGTCGATCTGGGTGGTCGTGTACCCCAACTTGCGCAGCGCACGCGGCACGGTCTGATTGACGATCTGCATGTTGCCGCCACCGACCAGTTTCTTGAACTTGACCAGACCGAGATCCGGTTCGATACCCGTGGTGTCGCAATCCATCATCAAACCGATGGTGCCGGTCGGCGCCAGCACCGACGCCTGGCTGTTGCGCACGCCGTACTCCTCGCCGTCGCGCACGGCGACTTCCCACGCGTGCTGGCTGGCTTCCATGACCTCGGTGGGAACGGCGTCGGCGCCCTCGATCTGGTAGCTGGCATCGCGGTGCATGCGCAGCACGTTGAGCATGAATCGCTCGTTGTCGGCGAAGCCGGCGAACGCTCCCATACGACTGGCCGTGCGCGCACTGGTGGCGTAGGCATGGCCGGTCATCAACGAGGTCAGCGTGGCCGCCCACGCACGACCCTCGACCGAGTCGTACGGCAACCCGAGCGCCATCAACAGCGCGCCGAGGTTGGCATAGCCGATGCCCAGCTGGCGGAACTGACGACTGGTCTCGCCAATCTTCTCTGTCGGGTAGTCGGCTCGCCCGACGAGGATCTCTTGTGCCGTGAAGATGACCTCGATCGTGTGCATGTAGGAGTCAACGTCGAAGTTGCCCTCCTCGTCGAGGTAGTGCAGCAGGTTGATCGATGCCAGGTTGCACGCCGAATTGTCGAGGTGCATGTACTCGCTGCACGGGATGGAGCCGTTGATGCGGCCCGTTGCATGTGCGGTGTGCCACTTGTTGATCGTCGTGTCGAACTGCAAGCCCGGATCGGCGCATTCCCACGACGCCGTCGCCAGCTCGCGCCACAGGTCGCGTGCGCGGACGGTGCGCACGACCGAGCCATCTTTCACTGCGTACAGGTTCCACTCGGTGTCGTCGATGACCGCGTGCATGAACTCGTCGCTGACCCGCACCGAGTTGTTGGCGTTCTGGTACTGAATGCTGAAGCTGTCGGAGCCATCGAGGTCCATTTCGAACCCGGCGTCACGCAGCACCCTGGCCTTGTTCTCCTCTTTGGCCTTGCACCACACGAACTCTTCGATGTCGGGATGGTCGACGTTGAGGATGACCATCTTGGCGGCACGACGGGTTTTGCCGCCGCTCTTGATTGTGCCGGCCGATGCGTCGGCGCCGCGCATGAAACTGACCGGACCGCTGGCCGTGCCGCCACCGTTGAGCAGCTCATAACTGGAGCGGATGTTCGACAGGTTGATACCCGAGCCAGACCCACCTTTGAAGATCACACCCTCTTCTCGATACCAGTTGAGGATGCCATCCATCGTGTCTTCGACCGCGAGGATGAAGCAGGCGCTGGCCTGTTGGGGCACGCCCTTCACGCCGATGTTGAACCACACCGGACTGTTGAACGCCGCCCGCTGCGTGACGAGGATGTACTTCAACTCATCGTTGAAGGCCTCGACCTCGTGCGGGTTGAGGAAGTAGCCGCCTTCGACACCCCATGTGGAGATGGTGTCGGCGACGCGGTCGATGACCTGACGCAGCGACGACTCGCGCTCTGCGGTGCCGATCGTGCCGCGGAAGTACTTCTGGGCGACGATGTTGGTGGCATTCAGCGACCAGCTGACCGGAAACTCGACGCCCACCTGCTCGAAGGCAACCGTGCCGTCTTTCCAGTTGCTGATCCGCGCATCGCGGCGCTCCCACTGCACCTGCTCGTACGGACGCTTGCCCGGCGATGTGAAATGACGGGTGATTCCGATGGCGAGACGTTCCGGCGCCAGTGACATATGGAGCTCCTTTGGGAGTCGAAGAGAC
>JANPBZ010000033.1:0-34457 GCA_031430695.1 Ilumatobacteraceae bacterium | reverse complement strand
CCGGGGGGACCACCACCAGGACCCGGCGGACCACCACGACCAGGCGGACCACCACCAGGACCCGGCGGACCACCACGACCAGGCGGACCACCACCAGGACCCGGCGGACCACCACGACCAGGCGGACCACCACCAGGACCGGGCGGACCACCAGGACCGGGCGGACCACCAGGACCGGGCGGACCACCAGGTGCGGGGGGACCACCACCCGGACCACCAGGAGCAGGCGGACCACCACCAGGGCCAGGCGGACCTCCGCGACCGCCGGGTCCGCCAGGTGCGGGTGGGCCGCTAGCCGCACCTCCACCCGGCCTTCCGGGCCTACCGGGCGCCGCTGCCGCCTCGGCTACCACCGAAGTCAGCAGTGGCCCAGGATCCAGCGAGGCGCGCCAGGTAGCTGCCGCGCTCGTCGCCAAACCACCGACGCCGCCGGCACCCGGTACCGGCCCTGCTTTGCCGACACGCACCGAGCCACCATCTGCGGCGACCACAGCTGCGGCGGCGGCACTCGTTGCAACACCGACCCAACAACCCGAAGCGCTGCAACCACAAGCCGTCCAGCCACAAGCAGCGGCACGCAAGAAGCCGCCGAAGGTGCAACCTGGCAAGCCGACGCGCACACCGCAGAAGGGCGACCTCATCTGCGGCGAGTGCGGTGAGGCGAATCCGCCCGGGCGCAAGTTCTGCAGCCGCTGCGGCACGTCGCTGGCCACTGCGGTGGTCGTGAAGATCCGGTGGTGGAAGCGAATATTCCGCCGACGCCCGAAGTCGGCGATGGCCGGCGAACGCCCGTGGACAGCAAAAGCGGGTGGCAAGAAGCGTCCGAAGCGCAAGGGCATGGCGCGATTCATCGGTCCAGTCCGTCGGGTCGGCGGGATCGTACTGCTCGTCCTCGGCATTCTCTACGGCATCTACGCGCCATTCCGTACCTGGGTCAACGACACGTACGGTTCTGGCAAAGACAAGGTGATGTCGATCATCCGTCCCCAGTTCGATCAGGTCACCGCAGGGCCGGGCACCACTTCGAACGAGTTGGCTCCGCTCGATCCTGAGCACCCGGCCGCGCTATCGACCGACGGATTCAAGAACACCTACTGGATCAGTGCCCCACCGAGTGAAGGCTTCCGACCCGAAATCGATGTGGCCTTGACCGAACAGGTCGACTTGGCCAAGGTCATTGTCCGCACGGGTGCATCCGACGACTTCCAGGGTCACCATCGGCCGAAGACGATGTTGTTCATCTTCGATACGGGTGCATCCGACGAGGTCGAACTGAAGAACACGCCCGAACCGCAGACACTCACGATCGACAACGGCGGCGGTGTGCAGCGCTTCAAGATCGCCATCACCAGTGTGTACGAGTCGATCGATGGCACCGACATGGCGCTGACCGAGATCGAATTCTTCAAGAAGAAGTGACCGATCGGTGACCATTCGCATGGAATTCGATCTCAGCGACGCCTACAACCGCATCGTTGACACCTGGTATCCGGTGTTCGCATCGACGAGCCAGAGCATGCCCATCGCCGCGTGCGCATACCCGATCAACATGGGCGAGCACATGATCGCGTCAATCCGGGATGACGTGATGCCGGAGGACTACCACTTGCGATGGCAGATGGCCATGAGCACCGCGCCGACCACAGCGGAGGGCGAGTATCACCTCTACTGCAACTGGCAAGGTCGGGCATGGCAACACGAGGAGGATCGCTACCTGTTCATCGAGAACGCTGTCGGCTGGGTCGACTGGCTCGGCATCGACGGCGTCGGACAACTTGACGTGCAGGTCGCGTTCGGCCGCCCGTACTTCGACAACAACGTCGCGTCGATGACGGTCGACTTCCTCGTGACCGAAACCGATGCCGAAGGAGCTCAGATCCGCGAAACGCACCGCCCGTTCCAGATCCACGCCGACGGTCGCCGCGAACGGCTGTTCTAACTGGCGGCATGCAGCGCGCAACATGCATCTGTGTCAGCTCCTAGAACGCCAGTCGTTCCAGGGGCTGACACAGACCACGTGTATTGATGACGGCACCCTGTTCACCACGAGTGTCAGGCCACGCCGAGTTCGTCCATCATCTCCTGCCACGAGCGTCGAACCCGTTCGGCTGATGCCTTGTCGCTGGATTGCTCGAGCGATTCGATCTGAATCCGCCACAACGCGTCGGCATAGCGGTCGACTGCCAACCCCCGCTCCGACATCCGCGTCGCCTCCTGCGGAAGACCGAGCTTCATCGCCGCCTCGCCGGCAATCGTGCAGGCCCGGACCATGTCGAGTCGCAGGGCATCACGCGGTCCGACAACCCACTCGGCGGGTCCCTCGTCGAGCAGCAGGTCGCCGCGATACACGTCGGTGGCGCGTACTGCGGCATCGAGTGCCCCGCGTTCCTCACCCCTCGACAGGGCCGATGCGGCCGACGCCAACCACACCTGGAATGAACGCACGTCGCAGAATGCGTCGGGGGTCATCTCCAACTGGTACGCGTCGCCCTGCCGGGCGATACCGGGTGAGGGTCGGTCCGGCAGCACCTTGCGCAAGGACGACACCGCTACTTGCAGGCTGTGCAGCGCCGCGTCGGGATCGACGTCGGGCCACAGCGACTCCATCAACACCTCGCGGTGAACGGGTCGACCAGCGTGCAATGCCAGCAGACGCAAGACCGACAGTGCTCGCGGACGCACCACGGACAGATCGACCGGTGTGTCGTCGATGACTAGTTCGAATGCATCGAAGCAATAGACCCGCATCGAGACAGTCACCTTCGGGCCGGTGCGAGCGCCACGGGAGCTCGGGAGATCGCCACGCATCTGGCCGACGAGCGTCACCATTGCCTCAGCGCCGAGTTCAGTGAAGGCCTTCGCCGCGCTGTCGAACGTGGCCGATGCCTCCTCGGCCCGCAGCACATGGCCGACGCCTTCGAACAGTACCGCGATCGCGGCGCCCCACGGATCGGAATCGCGACTGCAATCTTCCTGCACGGCTTTCGCTGCGTCGCAGCCGTCTGCTTGCGAAGTCAGCGCCAGCGATGCGCGCGCCATGCGCGCTGCCCACCCAAGACCACACCGCTCGACGACCGAGGCGACCTTCTCGATCCGTGCCGGCTCCAACGGTGGACCGCCAGTGTGCGCGGCGGCGAGACCGTCCGCCAGGACGAGGGCAAACTCGGCGATCGCAGCCGAACGACTGTCGGCCAGCGGATGGCGCAACACCTCCGACAGGATTTCACTCGCCGCCTCAGGCTGGTTGACGATGAGGAAGGCCAGTCCCTGCCCCAACACCGCGCGCAGTTCGCCAGGCCCGAGGCCATCGACATTGCTGAGCGGCATCGATGCCATCGGCGCGACGTCCCCCTCCACGGTCTGCGCTGCTCGGCGAAGTGTTCCCAACCACCCGGCGGGAATGGGTGCATGCGGATCCGACCAGCCGGCGAGCGTGGCGCGTTCCTCCTCACACGTGCGCGCCACAGTGTCGATCGCCGCACCGACGGCAGCGCGGTCGTAGTCGCGCAACGCGGCGCCGAGTCGCCCGTTGACCGTTCGCTCGCGGGCGCGGGCCAGCAACAGGTAGGGATCATTCTCGACGATCGGTGTAGGAACGAGCTCGATCCAAGCGTCGCCGGCGACAGGACCGAGCAGCGACGGATGAGCCATGCGATGCACGGCCAGGCGACTGACCGCCGGCCAGTAACCGGCGCGGCTGTAGGCGTGGAGCGCGTCGTCGATCCTCTCCTCGGCTTCCAGGAGTTCGCCAACCCGGCGATGGTGTGCCGCCGCATCGGCGCTACCGCGTCGTTGCTGCAAACATGCGTCGAGATGGGCGCGCAACACCTCGTGATAGCGGTAGGTACCGCGCTGGTCGACGGCGATGGTGAAGAGCTGGTTGTGCTCGAGGTGCTCCAACACCGCTGCGCAGTCGGATCGGCCCGTCAGCTTGTCGCACAGAGCACCGGTGAGCACCGGTAGTGCCGACGTCTCGATGAGGAATGACTGCAGATCGGGTGGCAAGCCTGCCAGGACATTGCGTGCCAGATAGTCGCGTCCGACTCGCGTCGCACTGAGCTCACCGATCAGCCGGCGCCTGGCGTCGAGTGGCTGATCGCGCGCGGCGAGGTTGTACAACTGCAGCCCGGCTGCCCAACCCTCTGTTCGAGTGATCAACATCGCCACGTCGGTGGGCCCGAGAATCATGTCGTAGTGGTCGCGGAACAGCCGGTCGGCCTCCCACGTGCGAAATCGCAAGTCGTCGGCGGTGATCTCGAGCAACTCGTCGTCAAGCAGCAGACGGCTGATGTCGAAGTCGGGATGGCTGCGGGTGCCGGCGGCGATCGCCAGCTTCGCCGGCTGCCGGTCGATGAGCCGACCGAGCTCGGACTCGGCAAGCGTTGACGCGATCACGTGCAGGTCGTCGATGACCAAGGCGACGCGTTCACCCGGCCAGGCGTCGATGCCGGCAGCGAGCGTCGCTGGCGACGAAGCATCGAGCTGCACGCCGATCGCGTCGCCGACGACCCGCGCAATCTGGGCGAGGCATCCATCCGGTGCGATCTCGAGCTGATCGGCAGCACTCCAGGCTACGGGCGCGGCCCGCGCCGCGAAGTGTCGCAATGCCGTGGTCTTGCCGGACCCGGCTGGAGCGACGACCAGTGTCAGGCGAAATTGCCACAGCTGGTCGATGAGTGCATCGACTCGTTGGCGCGACAGGGTACCGCTCGTTCGACCACCGGAAATTCTGGTCCTCGGCGCGACACTCATGGCCGTCCCTTCACACTGCTTCGCAGCCGAAGGGCACCGTATCGCAAGTCTTTGGCCTTGTCCACGGACCGTGGTCGATCACCCACAGAGACATGAGTTCGGCCGAACCCAGCCAGATACGCGTCGGGTCAGGCGGTTTGTGTTTGCATCTGACCAGGGCTGCTGATCGTGATCACTCCGCCCCACATGCATTGGCACGTGCACGAGTTCGTCAGCGCCGGCGCACCGTTGATCTGCACGGTCGGTGAACCAGGCTTCCACGGTGTCGTGACCGGGAGACACGGTTGCGGCGTCAACACACCCAACGCGGCCGATGTGGCCGCGGCCACCTGCGGATTCGAGAGTGTGGTGCACATCCCGAACGGCATGATGTTGACGTTCGGAGCGAAGTCCTGAATCGTCGCGGCTATTTGACCGCCGGCCTGAACCGGGCGACCCTTCGGCACAACGGTGAGAGCCGACGGAGCCACGCCAAAACTGCACATCATCTGCGCGGTACCGACGACTTGCACTCCCATGGCACCAACGATAGATGGAGTCCGAGACGGCGTGACCGCTGCCGGGCGAAGTCGTCGGGGCACGCCGCGTTGCACGTTCGGGCAACGCGGCGTTGGTGTGGGCGACGAACCACAGCATGGCCGAGCAGACTGACATCTGTGGAACTGCCGATTCTGGAACGCGCCGATGAGCTGATCGCCGCCATCGCCGCGCATCAGGTGGTGATCGTCGCCGGTGAGACCGGTTCGGGCAAGAGCACCCAGTTGCCGCAGTTCTGCATGCGTGCCGGCCGGGGCGTCGACGGGATGATCGGCCACACCCAGCCCCGGCGCATCGCAGCGCGCACGATCGCCGATCGCATCGCCGAGGAGATGGGTTGCGAGCTGGGCACCACGGTCGGCTACGCGGTGCGGTTCACGGATCGGGTCGGCGAGCAGACCCGGATCAAGGTGATGACCGACGGCATCTTGCTGGCGGAGATCCAACGCGACAGCATGCTGCGCCGCTACGACACCGTGATCATCGACGAGGCCCACGAGCGCAGCCTGAACATCGACTTCCTGCTCGGCTACATCCGCCAGCTACTACCGCGACGGCCCGACCTGAAACTGATCGTCACCTCGGCGACCATCGACACACAGCGGTTCAGCGAGCACTTCGACAATGCCCCGATCATCACCGTCGAGGGACGCACCTACCCGGTCGAGGTTCGCTATCGGCCCCTCGGAGACGACGACGAAGCGGGCGACCAAGTGCAGGCGGTGTGCGCGGCCGTCGATGAGCTGAGCCACAAAGGTCCTGGCGATGTGCTGGTCTTCCTGTCGGGCGAGCGCGAGATCCACGACACCGCCGATGCGCTGCGCCGATTGAATCTGGGCGACACCGAGGTGCTGCCGCTGTACGCCCGACTGTCAAGTGTCGAGCAACACCGCATCTTCCAGTCGCACCGCGGGCGGCGCATCGTGCTGTCGACCAACGTCGCCGAGACGTCGCTGACCGTGCCTGGCGTTCGCTACGTGGTCGACACGGGCACGGCGCGCATCTCTCGCTACAGCCATCGGCTGAAGGTGCAGCGGCTCCCGATCGAGCCGGTGTCGCAGGCTTCGGCCAACCAGCGCGCCGGCCGTTGCGGCCGCGTCGCGCCGGGCATCTGCATCCGCCTCTACGACGAGGAGGGTTTCGCCGATCGCCCGGCGTTCACCGAACCCGAGATCCTGCGCACCAGCCTGGCCTCGGTCATCTTGCAGATGACCAACCTCGGCCTGGGCGACGTCGCCGCCTTTCCGTTCATCGAGCCACCCGACATCCGCTCGATCCGCGACGGCTACATGCTGCTCGACGAACTCGGCGCACTAAGGCCGGCGGCAAAGGACACAGCAGCAGCGGTGACCGATCGGCGGTTGACCAAGGTCGGTCGGCAACTGGCCCGCCTACCGATCGACCCGCGCATGGCCCGGATGGTGGTGGAAGCCGACCGCCATGGTTGCGTGCGCGAGGTGATGGTCATCGCCGCAGCCCTCAGCATCCAGGATCCGCGCGAACGCCCGGCCGAACACCGTCAGGCTGCCGACGAGATGCACCGCCGGTTCGCCGTCGACGAGGCAACGAGCAGCGACTTCATCGCCTTCGTCAAGCTGTGGGACTACCTCCGGGCGCGGCAGCATGAACTGACCGGCAATCAATTCCGGCGACTGTGTCGCAGCGAGTACCTCAACTACCTGCGGGTGCGCGAGTGGCAGGATGTGTTCAGCCAACTCCGCCAGGTCACCGGTCAGCTGGGCATCCGCGCCGGCAGCGAGGCGTCGCATCCCGACCGCATTCACCAAGCGCTGCTGGCGGGTTTGCTGAGCCACCTCGGTATGCGTGACGGCACGGCCGACAACAAGGGCCGAGAGTACAACGGCGCGCACGGCTCGAAGTTCGCCATCGGCAGTGGCTCGGTGCTGTCACGCAAGCAGCCGAAGTGGGTCATCGCCGCCGAGCTCGTCGAGACCAACCGGTTGTGGGCCCGCACTGTTGCCAGCGTGCAGCCCGAGTGGGCCGAGGCCATTGCCACGCATCTGACCAAGTACAGCTACGGCGAGCCACGTTGGGATGCTCGCAGCGGTCGCGCCGTTGTTTCTGAGAGGGTGTCGCTGTACGGGTTGCCGATCGTCACCAACCGCACCATCGGCTACGACCGCGTCGATGCCGCCGAGGCGCGCACGATGTTCATCCGCCACGCGCTGGTCGAGGGCGATTGGACATCGACCCACGACTTCATCAAGCACAATGCCGAGTTCCTCGACGATCTGCGCTCACGCGAGGACCGCACCCGCAAGCTCGACGCGATCGACGACGAGGCCGTGATCGCCTTCTACGACCGGCGCGTCGACTCGGCTGTGGTATCGAGTCTTCATTTCGACCGCTGGTGGAAGGACGCTCGCCGCGGCGAACCCGAGCTCTTGACGATGACCGCCGAGGCATTGGGCCGGGCATCGGACCATGACGCCGACCACTACCCCACCACGTGGGCGCACGCCGACGTGGTCTTCCCGGTGACATATCGCTTCGACCCCGGCGCCGTCGACGACGGAGTCACGGTGCACGTGCCACTCGACGTGCTGGGCCGGCTGACCACCGACGGGTTCGACTGGCAGGTGCCGGGCTTGCGAGCAGACCTGGTGGCGGCGTTGATACAGACCCTGCCCAAGGACATCCGCCGCCAACTGATCCCCGCCGCCGAGACGACCGCCGCGGCGTACAGGCTGTTGGAGGAGGCCGACGAACCGTTGACGGCGGCCTTGGCGAACGCGATAGAAGCAGTCGTACCTTCGGTGCGCGTGCCGCCTCGCGCCTTCGACGCCACTCGGGTGCCTGATCATTTGCGGATCACGTTCGCCGTGCACGACGAGACCGACGCCGTGGTCGCGATCGGCAAAGACCTCAACGAGATCAAACGCCAGTTGCGGGCGACGCTTCGGGCGGCCGTTGCCCGGGCGACACCCGTCGACGAACGCCGTGGCATCAACACGTGGGATGTCGGCGATCTGCCGCGGCGTGTCGACACCGTGCGCGGCGGCCACACGGTGCACGGCTATCCAGCGTTGCTCGACGACGGCGACAGTGTCTCGCTACGTGTCTTCACGACGCCCGACCTGCAGGAGCGAGTCATGCGCGGCGGTGTGAAACGGCTGTTGTTGCTGGCCGTGCCCGTCGGCAAGCGAGCCCTTGAAGCGCAGCTCGCCAATCGCGACCAACTGATGCTCGCCCGGTTCGCACCACAGACTGCCAGCGCCATCGCCGCCGATTGCGTCGCTGCCGTCGCCGACCGGTTGGTCGCCGAGCACGGCGAGGTGTGGACCACTGCCCAGTTCGACTCGCTGCTGGCCACTGCCCGGCCGCAGCTGCCGCTGCGATCGGCAATCGCGCTCCGAACGGCCGCCGACATTGTCGCCGTCGCCGCGGACATCGAGGAGCACATGGGCAAGCTGATCAGTGCTTCCGTCGCGCCGAACGTCGCCGACGTGCGGCGACACTTGGCGAGGCTGGTTCGCGACCGGTTCGTCATCGCCCACGGCGAGCACCGCCTCGCCGACGTGCTGCGCTATGTCAACGGCATCAAACGGCGGCTCGACAAGCTGCCCGAGAACCCGGCGAAAGACCTCCACAAGTTGGCCGAGGTACGCAATGTCGAACGCGAGTACTCGTCGTTGCTCGAATCACTCGCGCCCGGCGACGTCGGCCAGGAGGTAGTCGATCTCGGCTGGATGCTGGAGGAGCTGCGCGTCAGTGTGTTCGCGCCATCACTGGGTACAAGCCGACCTGTCAGCACCAAACGAATCGTCGCCGAGCTGGTTGCGCTACGCGGGTGAGACCTGGCGGCAGCCGCGTGGCATGTCGATGATCAGCGTTGCGCCATCGTCTCCACGGCCGCGACGTCGAGCACTTGGATCGCACCTCGCTCGAGGCTGAGCATGTTGTGGCGCACCCCGTACTGCAGCACGCGGTTGGCGGTTTGCCGAACGGTCCCCGCCGCATGGGCCAGATCATCTTGCGACATCCTGATCGGCTCGTTCCCATAGGCGGTTGCCAACATCGCAAGCCGCCGCCAGACGCGAATCTCGGGCGGTAGCAACATCTCGACGACCAGTTCGCTGGTGCGAATGACCCGCTCCGCCAACGCCATGACCAGGAATCGATCGACGCCCGGATGGCGTGAGCGCACCGCCTCGAAGTCGTGGCGGTACAGGGCCATCGTCTCGGAGGCTTCCAGCGCACACACGCGCCCGGTGCGCACTCGGTCGGAATGCACCAATGCCAGTTCGCCGAAGAACTCCCCGGGCTGGATCACGCGCAGGGAGATGGTGTGACCGGCCATGGTCGTGACCTGTACGTCGAGGCGACCCGATTGCACCAGGTAGAGGCAATCACCGTGATCACCGTCGTTGAAGACCGCCTGGCCGCGCTTGTGGCGGCGGGGGCGCAGTTGGGCGACCAATGCCTCACGCTCGGCCGGCTCCAGGGCGTCGAGCAATGACGATTGGACGGCAGCAGCAGTATTAGTAACAGTCATCGTGAAACATCCCCCACGGCTCGGATCATAGGCGTCGCTGCCTGCGAGAACCGGGTCCGAGCATGACGTACGTCACTGTGGAATCGACTCACCCACGACAGTGTGCGGCACCTGATTGGGGCATCGTCGGCCACGTCTCTTGAAAGGGGAACAAGATGCTGCTGTTTTCACGTCTCATCACACTCACCGGTAGTCCGCGAAAGTCCATGCCCTGGGCGATGGGGATCACCGAATATGTCAACGCCCACAGCTCGTTGTCAGTCACGTGTTGGGCAGGCAGCTTCGGCTACCCAATCGGTACGGTGGCCTGGAGCTCGATGGTCGAGTCGCAAGCCGCGCTCGCTGCCGGAACAGCCGGGTTGCTCGCCGATGCCGGCTATCTGGACATGATCGAGTCGGCAGCCGACCTGGTCAGCTCACCAGGACAGGACTCGCTGCGCGAGGTCATCTACGGCACACCCGGCGAGCCGCCGGCAATCGGGTCCATCGTGAGCGTCACGACCGCCACGGCGATGGTCGATCGCATGGCCGACGCAGTCGGTTGGGCCGTCGAGATCGGCCAACACGTCGAGAGCGTGATCGGTACGCCGGTCGCCGTACTCACTGACGTTTACGGCACCATGGGTGGAATCGCGTGGATCGGCGCGCAGCCCGATATCGCTGCAGGCGATACGGCACGAGCGAAGCTGAATGCCGACGGCGACTACCTCAAGCGCGTCGCCGGATCCAAGGACCTGTTCATCCCCGGCTCAGGGCACATCAGCCAGGCATCTCGCATCGCCTGACACTCGCCGCAGCTGCGTTTGACGACCCGGGCCCTGGTCGGGCTGGGTCGTCAAACGTAGCGCTCACGGTCAGTCGACGCTGACGTTGTCGACGGAAACACTGTCGACAGAAGCGACGCTCACGCTGGCGACAGACACGCTGTCCACCGAAGCGACCGATGCGACGCTGGCAACGGAAACACTCTCGGCGGCGTCAACCGCGGCGACGACGTCGGCAGGCGGCAGCACGTCAGCCGCCAACACCACGGGTGCCGGCTGCACCTGGACGGGAACCTCGGTCACCACGATCTCGGAGCTAGGCGACGCGAGCGGGCCATTCGGCAGGGCCGCGGCAGGCTCGGTTGGCGTCAACTGCACATTGTTCACTTCCGGCGTGGTCGTATTGCCACTGTCAGCGAACGCGAGGCCGCCCATTGCAACGCCGGCTATGGCACCGCCGGCCGCCACTTTCCAATTCAAACGCTTTTGGGGAAACATTTCGATTGTCCTTCCATTTGCTGAGACTGACAGCAGGTGCTGCCGGCTCCTGATTCAGTTGTACCGGTCCCGCATGGCACGCTCATGAGGGTCAGCTGAGAGTGTTCTCATCTAGCCGAACCGTTCAGCCAGGCCGAGAACGTCGCTGACCCGCTCGCGCCACGACGGCATCTGGCTGCGGAATGGCCCTGTGGCCAGACCGATCAGCGCCGCAGCGACACGACGATCGAGCTCGCGAGGATCGAGGAGACCGTCGAGGTGACGGCGCAGTTGCGAGGCAAATGGCTCGACGTACAGGCGGGCATCCGGCGTCAGTTCCCCGAGGGCGATCAGGTGACCGAGAAATCGGGCAACGTCGTCGAGCGGCTCGCCGACTCCAACGCGGTCGATGTCGAGCACACCAACGATCTCACCGCTGGCGTCGACCTGCAACTGCCCGTCGTGAAGATCGCCGTGGATGATGCTTGCCTCGGTGGCCATGCCAGGCTGGTCGAGCCGGGCGAGCAATGTGTCAAGCCGGCCGCCGACCCGGGGCAGCACACGCTCCAGCATGGCCGCGTGACGGGGCGCCGCCTTGATCAGTGACACATGTTCGCCACCCGCCACCCACGCGCTGTCCTGGCTGAGCTCGGCAAACTGTTGCACTACGTCGAAGATCGCCTGACCGCCGGGCATGGCGCCTCGCCCTTCGAGCAATCTGTTGCGCAGGGAGGTGCCGGTGAGCGCCCGCATGACAACCACACCTCGGCGCTCGTCGGTGTCGAGGATCTCGGGGACGGGCAAGCCGCTGGCGAGGAGCGCAGAGTGTGCATCGACGAGACGCTGAACCTCGGCTGGCGGCAGCACCTTGATGTAGGCCTCGCCTCCTGGCCATGTGGCGTGCACAACGGCTCGGCGGCACGGCCGGAACGAGCGGACCGTGAGGGTGAGGTCCGACGCCGGCACTCCGAGCAACTCGCCAACCGGGCCGTGGGTCACCGCACCGGCAAGGCCGGGGAGGTACGGATCGAACGGGTACCGCCAGACGCCGACGCGCAGCCCATCGGCTTCGATCGGCATGGTGCCCGGCGGCTCGCCCGTCGGTGTGGTGGCAGCGAGCAGGGTCTCGCGCACGGACGGGCCCGATCGCCACGAGACGACTGCGGCGTAGGAAACCACAAGTTCGCGGCCCGGCCGGTACAGCACCTGGCGGGGCTCGATGGTCTCCAACATCCCATCGCCGGCTTCGACTGCAGGCGCGACGACATCGCGGGCATGCGCACCGGTCAGGTAGGGGGCGGCCGGGAGCAGCGGATCGGCGACCAGCATGCGACGATGGTAGGCAATCCGAGTGATGGGCGATGAGATTCCGTAGCAGTCCTCATTTCCGTGGAGCGGTGAAAGAGAGATTTCTCATCTTGTTTTCACACAGATGTTGATCCGAGGGGCGATGCTGTCATCGACATGTCAGTTTCGCGATTCTCCTCGGCCACAGTGATCGTGGCTGTCATTTCCGTGTTCTTCGGGCTCGGCATCGGAGTGGCTGCGCGGGAGCTGGTGCCGAACGCGCCGCCTGCCATCGACCCGATCGTGATCGAGACGTCGACAGACGTAGTCGATTCGATCAACACGAGCACCACCACCACGTCCGCGGCCACCGTGGCGGGCCCGACCACGACGACGGTGGTCGTCGGGGCCGAGTCAACCACCGTTGCGCCAGTCGTCTCGCAGCCTCCACAGGTGGCAGTGCCGACTGCTCAACCGCCGGCTCCGACCAGCGACGACGACGACGATGACGATGACGACGACGCCGGCGACGGCTGAGCCCGCCGGCTCACCGCGGCTCGGTCACCGGCTCCGGCGCACCGTCCGCAGTCTTCGCGCTCGGGTCGTCATTGGGTCGATCCTGCTGCTTGTGGCCGCCCTGGCGATCTCGGTGGTCGCCATTCGACAGGCGTTGCTGGTGCGTGTCGATGAGGACATCAACGCATCGATGGCACATGAGATCGACGAGTTGCGCAATCTCGCGACCGGAGTCGATCCGTCGACCGACCAACCATATGGTGAGAACGCGGAGGCGATTCTCTCGACGTTCCTGGAAAGCAACGTTCCGACCGGCGGCGAAGCCTTCTACGCCTTTGTAGGGGGACGGCCCTACCTCTCGTCATTCGGCGCGCCGTCCGGGGTATTCAGCGATGACGCACTGCTACAGCGCTGGACAAGCGCGACCGAGGCAACCCGTGTCAACGCGGCGACCGAGGACGGCGAGCTTCGCTCGCTGGCTGTCCCCCTGCTCGGTTCGGACGGCGCCATACTCGCCACCTTCGTCGTCGCCAACTATCCAGCAGACGATCAGGCCGATGTGAACCGGATCGTTCGGACGGTGATCATCGTCGCCCTCATCGTGCTCGGTATCGCGTCGATAGCCGCCTGGTCCCTGGCGGGCCGGATGCTGCGCCCGGTGCGCGAGCTGACGCAGGCCGCCCGCACGACCGGTGCTTCCGATCTGACGCGCCGCATGGTGGTCGAGGGCAACGACGAGATCGCCCTCCTGGCGCACACGTTCAACGGCATGCTCGAGCGTTTGGATCTCGCATTTCGATCCCAACGAGCCTTCCTCAACGATGTCGCCCACGAACTGCGAACGCCGATCACGATTGTCAGCGGACACTTGGAACTGCTCAGCGACGACCCCGTCGAACGGGCGGAGACCATCGACCTCGTCACCGACGAACTTCATCGGATGGGCCGCTATGTCGCTGACCTTCTGCTCGTGGCTCATGCAGCCCAGCCGGACTTTCTCCGTCCGCAGTTGGTCGACATCGGCGACATCCTCGATGCTGTCCTCGCCAAGTCCGCCCCGCTCGGCGAGCGAGAGTGGGTTCGCACGACCGTGCCCCGCCCCGGCACGTTGCTCACCATTGCCGACGGCGACCGCCTGACCCAGGCGCTGCTCGCCCTGGTCACCAACGCGATCGAGCACACCGAGACAGGCGACCGAGTCGAGATCGGAGCCGACACACGGTCGGTGAACTCGATCGACATGATCCGCATCTGGGTCGCCGACAATGGATCCGGGATCGATCCGGCGGTGCACGATCGCATCTTCACCCGGTTCTCACGCGGGGAATCCAGCACGACGAAACGTCCCGAGGGCACCGGTCTCGGGCTCGCGATCGTCGCTGCGATCGTCACCGCCCACGGTGGCGAGATCCAGCTCGACAGCGCACTGGGCGAAGGAACAAAGTTCAGCATCGTCTTCCCACGAGCGATGGGCCAGCAGGACCTGCCATGACAAGAATTCTGATTGCCGAGGACGAGGAACGGATCGTGTCGTTCCTCGAGAAGGGGCTACGTGCGGCCGGATACTCGACGCACGCAGTCGGCGACGGTGTCAGCGCGCTTGCCTTGGCCCGTGACGACGGCTTCGATCTGCTGATCCTCGACCTCGGCCTGCCGGGCATCACCGGTCAGGAGGTGTTGCAGCGAATGCGGACCAGGGGTGAGCACATGCCTGTCATCATCCTCACAGCGCGAGTCAGCATCGAAGACACCGTTGCCGGCCTCGAGGGCGGAGCCGATGACTACATGGGCAAGCCATTCCGATTCGAAGAACTGCTGGCCCGAGTGCGCGTGCGCCTGCGCGAGTCGGGACCAGCGGATGTCACGTTGCTGCGCGCCGGAGTCGTGACCCTGGACATACGCACTCGCCGCGCGGCCGTCGGCGATCACGTCGTCGAGTTGACGGCACGCGAGTTCGCCTTGCTGGAAACGCTACTGCGCCACGCCGGCCAGGTGATGAGCCGCGAACAGTTGCTCAGTCACGTCTGGGGCTACGACTTCGATCCCGGGTCGAACGTCGTCGACGTATATGTGCGCTACCTGCGCCGCAAGCTCGGCGACGACGTGATCGACACGGTGCGCGGGATGGGCTACCGGCTCCGCGCCTGACCCGTTCCAACTAGTGGTGGTCGTGTTCGGCGCGATGACGGGCCAGCGGGTCGTCGGCGAAGTCGCCGCGCGGATCACGCCACACGGTGTGTACGTGATTCGCGTCGCGCGCTGAGTTGTCGTACTCGGCGAGCAACGTGGGTCCGTGCAGTCGGTAGTAGTGCGGTTGGCCGCGCTCCAGGCCACCTGCCCACAGCAAATGCACGTCATCGAGCGCGGTGCCGGTGAACTTGGCGGCCTCCTCGTCGGCGACGTCGTCGGGCAGGCGATCGACGTACAGGCGTAACAGCGCGTCGAGCATGTCGCGCTGATCGACATCCATGGCCCCGGCCGCCAGCCCCTTCGGACGGTGCGTGAAGGACACGGCCTCGAGGTCTGCCGGACCGATGCCGATCGCCTCGTTGAGCTTGTCTTGGGAGCGCTGCAGACGCTCGCCCAACTCCCCGTCGAATTCTCGCCGCCAGATCTGCGGCAACGGCAGCGGCAGATCACCGTCACTCAACGATGGACGGTTGGCCCCCACGAGATCGGTCGGCGCCCGAGGTGTTGCTACGGCTACACGGCCCTGGTCGTTCGACAGCGAACGGGTCAGTTCGCGCGCCAGATCCTCGACACCCGCGAGCGGTCGAAGCGGGTGCGGCCCGAGCAGCGGCGCGCTGGCCGGATCCGCACCGAAGAACAGCGGCGTCAATCCACTCAACGCACCGTCGATGATCGTGAAGTTCAGCGACACGTGGTGCCCGCCCAACCGCCAGCTCCACGTTCCGGTCGGCGCCGGCGTTCCGAAAAATCGCACGTAGTACATCAATGGGTCGCGTCCACGGGGCCTCTCGAACGACGCGCTGAACCCCTCGAGTTGGTCGAGCACATTTTCGAGCCCGATGATCGTCGATGCGGTGACATAACCAGCGGTGGACAGACCGCTGGCAACGAGGCGGAACACCATCCGATGCTGCGGCTGTGACATCGCCGCAAGCGTGAGACCGCCATGATCGGTCGGCGTATAGAACCACCGGCGGCGATCGGCATCCGCGGGAAACGGCCACAGGGCCATCTTTCGCTGCGAGTCGTCGAGTGATTCGATCAGGCGCTCCGCCTCCTCGGCCATACGCGCCGCGACACGAATCCGTGCTGGTGTTGCTGTCTCGTCCACTACTGCCTCATTCCTGGCGCGGGCTCAGTCGCCCGGACCATGCAACCCGAAGATCAGTTCGGGGTCACCTGCCTGCCAGGTGCCGTCGACCTGCGACCGTCGCCCGATCGCTCGTGTACGCGCCTGCAGACTACGTCCGAGGGCAAGTTGAGCGGGTTCCCACGCCGCGAGCGCTGCGGCCGGATCATCCGGATGCGCCGCCAATGCCTCGCACAACATCCACGCGTCGTCGGCCGCCTTGGCCGTCCCCGCTGCAGCGTGCGGCCGGACGACGAACGCAGCATCACCGATCAGGCAGCTGCGACCGAAGGCCATGCGAGGCACGTCGAGGTCGAACACAACCTGCACGAACAGACCATCGACAGCAAGCACCGCTTCGGCGATCGGACCCGGCAGACGCGCAGAGGCCGTTGCGCGCGCTTCGGCGATGTGCTCGGGTCGCAACGAGCCGCGTGGAATCGAGACCTCCCGACGGGTGCCGAAGTCGTCGAGCAACAGATCGTCGAGATCGTCACCGGGCGCGTAGTTGCGATACCAGACGATGTTGATCAATCGTTCGCCCGACACGACCGACCCATCGCGACCCGGGATCGGGTACACGAGGACATGGCTGTTGGCGTACACGTAGTACGTGATGGCGTCGTCGAACGTGGCACGGGTTGCCGCACTGAGTTCTGTCTCGGCAACCACACCACGCCAGGCGACGTAGCCGGCATACTGGGGACGGCTATCGGGCAGCAGTGCGGCGCGAGCCGTCGAGGACACACCGTCGGCGAACACCGCGAGGTCTGGATGGATCACTTCGCCCGTCGAGAAGGTGAGCGTCAGCGGTTCGAGTTCGATGTCGACCAGCTCATGTGCCAGCTGGTACGAGGAGCGGCCGAAGCAACGGAGCATCTCGCGATAGACGGTGTTCCACGAACTGAACAGGTAACGATGCTCCTCGTCGTGCGTCGTCTCGCCATCTCGACCGAGGTAGCGAATGTGACCGGTCGGCACCGCAACCTCGTCGAGCGATACACCACCGCGCTCGACGAGGTATCGATATGTCGCTGGAAGGAATCCGATACCAGCTCCACGCTCTTCGAGTTCCAGTGACGAGCGTTCGTAGACGACCACATGATGCCCCGCGTCGTTCAGCAAGCACGCCGCCGTCAGCCCGCCGAGCGATCCCCCGACGACTGCGATGTCCATATTCGATCTGGTACTTGACTCAGGGCTGACCGAACGTAGCGATCTGATTGATGGTGCACTCGAACAAAACGC
Organism: Ilumatobacteraceae bacterium; assembly: GCA_031430695.1. Classification (GTDB taxonomy): domain Bacteria; phylum Actinomycetota; class Acidimicrobiia; order Acidimicrobiales; family Ilumatobacteraceae; genus JAENVT01. Next base: position 17,041 of record JANPBZ010000033.1, on the reverse strand, counting down.
GCCGCTCGTCGATCGATGGGTCGCGGAGGCCATAGGGGCCGGGCTGTTGCGTGAACTTCGTCCAGATCTTGTCGAGCTGATCGGTGACGCGCTGACCCTCGACCGGGTCGTCCTCCGACACCTCCCGCGTCACGGTGTGCTTGATGCTGAGCCAGTGATAGGGATTCGCCGGATCGACCAACAAGCTGGTGAGCCGTGGATTATTGCGGATCCATCCGGTCTTGGTGCGATGTTCGGCACAGTTGATCAAAATCATGTCGCCCTCGTAGTCGAACCACATCGGCGTGAGATTGGCTCGGCCTCCGGGCCCAACGATGCCAAGCACCTGGGTGACGGGCTCGTCCATCAGCTTCTTGAACGACGGTTCGAGTTCGCTGAGCGACGCGATCGTCGTACGCTCGCCGACAGCGAACTGACCGGCCTGCGTACCTGCGGATACGTCGCGGAACTTGGCAACCTTGATGGTCATCGCGAAACCCCATTTCATGTGCCCCCTCGGCACCGCGGCGAGTATACGCAGCGCCACGCATCGGTCGCCCCAGGTCTCACGGCGACTTCAGTTGCCAACGCGCGCCGGACCGGGCACCAGGCGTCACTCGTCGACGCAGCGTTTGATGACTCCGGCCCCGCATCGGGGCGCCAGTCATCAGACGCAACGATCACGCAGGTGCGCTTGACGACTTCGGCCCCGCATCGGGGCGCCAGTCATCAAACGCCGTGGACCAACTCCAGATAGCGCATGCACGTCCGCGCTACGGACTCAACCGCGAGTGGCGGCGATCAACGGCGAGTACGACGACGGGTCGATACGAGCGTCGATCAGGCGCGGCCGATCCCAACCGTCGGCCAGTACCGCCGCGATCTCTGCGGACGTCGTCACGACTGCGGCGTCGAGACCCATCGCCACCGCGACCTGGGCGTAGTCGACAGGCGCGAACCGCACGGCGGCACCACCGCCCTGACCCGCCTTCTGCTTGACCTCGATCAGGCTCAACGCGGCGTCGTCGAACACAACCACCGTCACGGGCAGCTGCAACCGTGCCAGTGTTTCCAGCTCGGCCAGCGTCATCGCCAAACCACCATCGCCCACCATGCACACGACTGGGCGACCCGGCCTGGCCAACGCTGCCGCGATGGCCGCGGGCAGCGCGAAGCCCATCGTGGCCAGCCCGTTCGATATCAACAGTTGCAGCGGCTCGGTCGCCGGCCAGAAGGGCATGATCGCCAAGAAGTGTGCTCCGGCATCGACCGTTGCAATCGCCTGTGCAGGAGTTGCAGCGGCTACCGCTGCTGCTAGTTCGAGCGGTCCGAAGTTGCCGCGGCTCGTGCCGGACAGTGCGGCGCGTGCCTCGGCCAGAGCGCGGGCTCCCGAGTCGGGAACCCAGCCGCTGCAAGCAGTTGTCACGACGTGGTCGAGCATGGGTGCCAGGGAACCGATCACCTCGACAGTGAGAGGCGCGAGCGTGGCACACGCGGGACGTTCGGAGATTGCGACCACGGGCACGTCGTACCGCCATGCCGTCGGCATCGGTTCGACCTGGTCGAAACCGATCGTCAGGATCAGGTCGGCCGCAAACAGCAGCGGTGCCTCGATGACGCCACTGGTGAACAGGCCTGCGAGCTGCGGATGGCCCTCGGGAATGACACCGATGGCTTGATACGTCGTCAGTGCTGGGCCCCCGAGCCGTTCGACCGCGGTTTGCACCGCGCGTGCGGATGCGTGTGCCTCCAACCCCACGATCACCACGGGCTTCGCCGCAGCCCGAACCAAATCGGCTGCCTGCCGGATGACGTCGTCGGTAGACCGAGTGGGTACGGAAGGCTTGGGCACGACCATCGCTTGGCCGGTCGGGTCGTAGTCGAGGTGGACTGCACCAGCAGGGCGCGCTCCGGCGAGGTCGAGTGCCGCGCACACCGTCTCAACCGCGTGCGGCGAGTTGGCCAGCCGACCGCTCCACTTCGTGACGGGGGCAAAGAGTTGCAGCTGATCGAACCGCTGATGTGCAAATCGATCCCTGTCGGCGCTGGGCACGCAATCTGTGACGACGAGGAGCGGAAAGCGGTCGAGCGTTGCTTGTGCCGCGCCGTTGACCGCGCTCGCGGCGCCGGGGCCGCGGGTGGCGATGGCAAGCGCAGGGCGGCCGGTCAACAAGCCGTACGTTCCGGCCATGATGCACGCGGTCGTCTCACCGTGGGCTAGCACGAATCGAAGCCCTGCGGCACCGACTGCGCCAACGACTTCGAGGTTCGGTCCACCACCGGGAAATCCGAACACGACGTCGGCTCCGCGGTCGCGCACACCTTCCGCCAAGATCGTCGCCAACCCGTCGCTCATGCGCCTCGGACGTTATTCGACCCGCTCCACGCGTGCGATGCTTTCCCGAGCAAAGGAGGAGTGATGGCCGAGATCAAACAGGGACGCTGGACCGCCGAAATCGAGGGTGACTTCGTGGTCTTCATCATCGGTGCCCGGATCAACACGAAGTGGCAGGCCTTCCGGGCGATCGCCGATCTTGGCGGGCGACGAGGGATGAACCACATGCTGAAGTACCTCACCGAGCACCCCGAGAAGGGACTGTTGGGGTACCAGACGTTGGGGTTTGCCAATGTGCAGTACTGGCGATCGTTCGAACAACTCGAGGCGTTCGCCAAGGACGCTGACGATCCGCATCTCGACGCCTGGCGAAACTTCTGGAAGCGCGTGGGCAAGGATGGCCGAACCGGGATCTGGCACGAGACCTACCTCGTGCGCGACGGCGAGTATGAGGCGATCTACGGCAACATGCCGCCACGCGGTTTGGGCAAGGCCAGCAGGCTCGTGCCGGTCGCCGAATCAATCGGTGCCCGCCAACGGCTGAAAGCAGCCACCAAGGGTTCGAGCTAGAGCGCCCAAAGCGCCCGGCAACACGGTCACCAGTAGTGGGCTCGACCGCGGACGGGGCGGCCACTGCGGCCGAGCAACATCAGCACGCAACCGACGATCAACACGATGACGCCGACCGACCAGAGCATGCCGATCTGGAGAACAAGACCGAGGAGCAGAAGAACGAGACCGAGAAGAATCATGCCTCCCAAATACCCCTCCGCGTTGAGCTTCAAACCTTCTGGCCCAAGCGGGCTTCAGTTCCAGCGAGATCCGCCACGAACGTAGAAGGCGAGCATCGCTTCCCGAATCGCACCGCCGCCTACGTCATCGGAGCGCTCGGCGCCAGCGAGGATGCGATCAGCTTGTACGAACATCGAGGGTGGATCAAATGGCTTGGCCCAACGTCGGCTCTGACCCCAAACGGAATCGTCAGAACAGCTGATGAGGACGGCTGGATCTATGTCCTACCCAGTGCCGAAATACTCGACGTCACAGGCGAGCTCACCTGCGACTGGCGGGACGGGGACCAGTGGTACCCGACGAATCCGACTTGATTTCCACCGGTTCTCGTCCGATACCTTCTTGGCGGCGATGGTTCGAGATGGAGCTCGATGGGTACCACAGCAACAATGTCTGAGTCGTCGCCTCGCCTTCCGAGGCGGTGGACGGTTCGCGTAGCAGTAGCTTCGGCGATGTTCGCGGCCTCGCTGCCCGTCATCAACTCGAGCCACATCGCCTTTGCCGCGACTCCCCCGGCCGATGCGCCACCCGTGTCGCTGATCGGCGATTCGACGATGGCGGGCATGGCCTGGAACTCGAGCACCGGCAACGACCCGCGCGACATCGTCGGTAACTCGTACCGGCTGACGTTCGACGCCGAAAGCTGTCGACGCATCGTCAACGCCAGCTGCCGCGGGCGATTCGGCTACGCCCCGATGAGCGTGCTGCCGCTCATGAAGAACACGCTGAACGGTCGGCTCGGCGAGGCAATGGTCGTGATGGCCGGTTACGACGACTCGTCGATCGCCAACGCCGTGGATCTGGTGATGGCCGAGGCCGAGGCCCAGGGTGTGGCCCGAGTGCTCTGGCTGACCTATCGAACGAACACGGCCTACGTCTTGCCGGGGGGCCTTCCGGCCAGGAACCTGTACCAGAGTCACAACAGCGAGCTGGCCGCAGCAGCTCAGCGACACAGCTCGCTGCGCGTCGTCGATTGGGACGGATTCACTGCGAATCAGCCGAGCTGGTTTGCCGGCGATGGCATCCATCTCAGCATGGCCGGCGCGATTGGCCTGGTTACGTTCATCAAAGATGCACTCGACATGCAGCCCATCGGACGGTGTCGCACGGCCAATGCGCTGACCGGGACGCCTGACAGTGGAGCCGTAACCGCGACCGTTGCCAGCGAGCCGTCCGGCTTCGTCCCGCTCGCGCCACGACGTGTCCTCGATACTCGCGACCCGTTGCTCGGCGGAGCGTCGGGAATGCTCGGTGCCGGCCGCACGGTCTCGATTGATGTCAGCCAGATCGTGCCGAGCGATGCTGTCGCGGCCACGCTCAGCGTGACTGCGACAGGCAGTTGCGCCGCTGGCTTTCTGACGGTCTTTGCTTGCGGAGCGCGACCTCCGACGTCGAACATCAACTACGAAGTCGCTCGCACCACTGCCGGCTTGGCGATCGCACCACTGGTCGACGGGCGGGTCTGCGTCTTCGCATCGAACCCCACCGACCTCGTTGTCGACGTGATGGGTGCGTTCACGCCTGACGGCGATCGCTTCCACCCGATGGCCCCGACCCGATGGATCGATACCCGGGGCGGCACCGTGCAGCTGGGCCAGATCACCGGCGTGCGTGCCGCGCCGATCCAGACACAACTGACCATGCGCAGGCAGGGCGGCATACCCGCCGATGCGACCGGTGTGTGGCTCAACCTGACCGTCGCCGATCCAACCACTCCGACGGTGCTCACGGCCTACCCCGGCCCGTGCGGCTCGCCACCGTTGTCGTCAAATGTGAACTCGCGACCGTTACGGTCGACGGCCTCATCGGTGCTCGTGGGACTCGGCGCCGACGGATCCATCTGCGTTCGGACCTTCACCGGTACCTCACACATCGTCGTCGATGTCGCCGGATGGTTCGGGCCTGGAAGCGGTGGACTTGCATATCGACCAACGGCGCCGATGCGGCTGCTCGACACGCGACTGAATGGCGGTCAGCCCACAGCTGCGGACGCACCCGTGCACGTCAACGGTGTCTCGGTTCTCAACGTCATCGGTGTCGATGCCGCCAGCCTGGGCTATGTCACGGTTCGACCGTGTGGATCGGCGCTGCTCACCTCGTTGATCAACACCGCCCCGCGGGAAGCCTCGGCGAATCTCATCGCCGTGGGTGGCGATGCCGGCGGCAACGTCTGCGTGCGATCGAACGTCAGGTCACACCTGGTCGTCGATCAGGTCGCAACGTTCGCGCCGTAGATCATCAGCGTGATGATGTGCGAATCTACGGGCCCATGCCCGACCACGCCCCCGACGCCCGATTGCTGCTGACGGAGTCCCCCGACAACTACGTCGCCGAACGCGCGCGTCTGGTCGAACAGGCGCGTGGTGCAGGTGACCGAGCAAGCGCCAGCTTCTACAAAGCCCTCAAACGCCCCAACCTTTCGTTGTGGGCCGTGCTCTCAGCGGGCGACGACGCCAATGCTGTCAACAGCCTGGTGTCTGCGACGACTGAACTCGCCGAGATCCAAGGTGGTGGAGCCGGGGCGGGTGCCCTGTCGGCAGCGGCCCAACACAGACGCAAGGCGCTCGAGGCTCTGGTCGATCGCGGTGTGAAGGCGCTGGCCAAATCGGTTGCAGCGGCAGAGTCACGACGTGCGGAGATTCGCGACATCATCGACCAACTCTCTCGTCACCCAAACCTCGCCGAGACCTGGATCAATGGCACGTTGCGCGACCTACCCGACGACACCTTCGGGTTTGCCGTCTTTACGGGCCCGATCGATTCAGGCACGACCGTGGACGATGCAGGGCTCGAGATTCCCCGGGCGCGACGCGCTGCGAAGGCGTCGAAACCTCGCAGTGATGACACCCCGGCCGAACGATCGGCCGACCCGGCCCCAGACCGGGTCGCTCGCGCGGAGCGCGCTCAGATTGCCCGGCAGTCGCGCCAGGACCTGGCCGCGGCGTCCCGTCAGTTGACGACTGTCGAACGCCGGGTCGCTGCCGCGCAGGCAGCCGTTCGTGACGCGGAAGATGCGTTACGGCTGGCCGAGGAAGAACGTGCGGTCGCCCAGCAACGTCGCGATGAGGCGACCGCACGCCTCGAGGCGAACCGCGCCGAATGACAGTGTCATCAGCGCGGGACGGGTCAGAGGTCGGCGACGAGCTCTGGTGAGTCTCGGCCGACCGTGGCGGCACCGGTGGAGTGAGGGTTGCCGGACGGAAGCTGGCGATAGACGATGGCCGCAGCCAGCAGGGCGACGCAGCCGGCGATGATCGCCGCCAGATGCACGCCCGACACGAACGCTTCGCGGGCGATGGACGCAACCTGCGTGCCAGCGGAACCGCCGACATCGGCCCCGACGTGCAGGGCGCCGGCGAGACTTTCCTCGGCCTTGCCCTGCAGCGAGGCTGGCAGTAATTCGAGGGCAGGCGACAGCCTGGCGTCGTAGCGAGACGCGACCAGACTGCCGAGCACGGCGACGCCAAGTGCACCGCCGAGTTCGCGAGTCGTGTCGTTCATCGCCGAGCCGACGCCGGCCTTGCCGAGCGGGACCGCCGACATGATCGAACCGGTCATCGTAGGAATGCACATCGCCATGCCTGCGGCCATCACCATCACCACTGGCACGATCTGGATGTACGGCGTATCGGTGCGGGCGATCGTGAACAGGAACATTCCTGCCGACACGCCGGTCAGACCGATGGCGACTGCAACATTGGCTCCGAAGCGTGCGGCGAAGCGCGGCGATTGGGGTGCGATCACCATCATCACCGCAGCAAACGGAAGTTGCTTGACGCCGGCCTCCAACGTGCCGTAGCCCAACACGAGCTGGAAGTACTGCGTCAACAGGAAGAAGAATCCGAACATGGCGAAGAAGACGAGCGTGATGACACCTGCGGCCACGCCGAATCTGGAGTCGAGGAAGTAGCGCAGGTTCAACATCGGTGCCGTGTTGCGTAGTTCCCACATCAAGAACGCGGCCATCAGCACTGCTGCGACAACAAACCACAACAGGCTCTGGCTGCTGGCCCAGCCGCGATGCGGCGCCTCGATGATCGCGTAGACGAGTGATCCCAGGCCGGCGATCGACAGGAGTGCACCGACCGGGTCGAGTGCTTCGGGACGCGGATCACGAGATTTCGGAAGCAGGATGTACCCGGCTGCGAGGGCCCCAGCAATGATCGGCACATTGACCAAGAACACAGAACCCCACGAGAAGTGTTCGAGCAGGAACCCGCTGGCGACCGGGCCGATGGCAGCGCCTCCGCCCGAGATACCGGCCCACACCGCAATTGCCTTGCCCCGCTCGTGCGGAGGGAACACGTTGGTCAGGATCGACAAGGTGGCGGGCATGACGAACGCGGCACCGACACCCATGACTGCTCGCCCGATGACGATGGACGATGCACTGTGCGAGAACGCGGCGAACAGCGAGCCGCCCAAGAACACGACGAGTCCCGCCTGCAGTGTGCCCTTGCGTCCGTAGCGATCGCCGATGGTGCCAGCGGTCAGCAGCAGCCCGGCGAATACGAGCCCGTACGAGTCGACCATCCACTGTTGGGCCGAGATCGACGCATTGAGTTCGCGGGCCAGCGTGGGCAGGGCGACGTTGAGTGCGGTGTTGCCGACGATGACGACCATCAAGCTGGTGCACAGCACTGCCAGGATCTTCCAGCGACGTGCAAATACGGCGGGATCGATGTCGACCGGCGCCGTGTCAGAGCCTGGCTGTTGGGTAGTGCTCATGCATTCCTCCTTGCCGAACGCTACTGCTGACCTCCCCGCCGATGTCGATGTCGACCTGCTCGACACGTTGCTGGCGGGGCCGTTGGTCTACACCGTGCTGGCTCGCTACGCGGTGACGACACGACGTCAGACTGATCAATGAACGTCGGGCACCACCGGTGTCGACCGACGAAGGCAGGCTTCTAACTCCGACCTGATCAGCGGCGAGAGTTGACCCCCGAGCGCGTCGATTGGCGCGTAAACCCTTCGCGTGAAGGGCTCGACGCAGAGCAGTACGGGCCACGGCTCGACCGTGAACGTGCCGGGCGCCGTCTCGGTGAAGCGCGCGGTGGCGGCCAATCCATCGAGTGTGCGCAGATCGGCGTACCTGCCGACGCTGGGTATCCCCATGCCCGAGATGAAGTTGCCGATGCTCCAATACACCCACGTACCGTTGACCCGCTCGACGGGTTGGATCACATGCGGTCCGTGTTCGACGATCAGGTCGATGCGACTGAGCGCCGTGAGATCGGCCACGAACTGGCGATCATCGGGTGCGGGCGTGGGCGACAATTCCTTGGACAGGTGCAGGCTGACGACCACCACCTCGGCTCCAGCGGCGCGGGCTGCGGTCACATCGGAAGCCACCCGAGCCGGCGTGGCGGCGAAGTTGACGCGCCATGGGTCGGACGGCAACACGGTGTTCGAGTACCGCGTGTAGGAGAGGTGGGCCAGGCGAACTCCATTGACCGTGACGATCGCTCCGTCCGATTCCGATTGTGATCGGGCCGTGCCGACGTGTGTCATGCCGACGGAATCAAGAGCCGCCAGCGTGGATGCGATACCCGACCCGCCAAGGTCGTAGCTGTGATTCGATGCCGTACTGCACCGATCGAATCCAGCTCGCTGCAACCCCGAAGCGATTTCGTGCGGGGCGAGAATCAGGTTGCCTCCGAACGGAGACCGTCCGTACACGCCGGGTCGCTCACCCGGACCACCGATCGGCATCTCCATGTGGCAGATCGAGATGTCGGCGGAGGCGATCATCTCGGTGATCGGTGCGAACAGCGGGGCGTAGTCGAAGCGCTCGCCGGGTCCAGCGGCGAGCGCGGCGTTGAAGTTGACCGGGCTCTCCGTCAGTATGTCGCCCGTGGCGATCAAGCTGAACGAGCGCAGAGGCGGTGCCAATCGCTTGGCGGGCAGAGCCGCTGAGTCGATCACCGGTTGAGTGATCGCAGTCGCTGCAACAACAACGGTGGTCGCCATGCAAGCCACCGCACTCCACGACGACATCCGCGCCAGCCGCCCGATCACATCGAGCGACGCTAGTCGGTCGCATCAATCGGTGGCTGCGGTGACGGCAAAGATCGACGGGCCGCCGCGGACGAGTGACTCGTCTTCGATGTCACGGACCAAATCGCTGAACGCTTCGAACATTCCGGCGATGCCGGTCGCGTCGACGCTCGCGAAGAACTGGTCGAGGGCATCGCCGTCGTCCGGGACGCCCAGCGCCGTCCTGACGTCCGCGGCGGAGGCCGCAATCGCTTGCAGCGACGTTACGAGTGCCTGCTGGCGGTCCGCGAACGTCGATGGTGGCCCGACGGCTTGGACCGAGGCCTCGAGGTCGGTGATTGCTTCAAAGAAGATGTCAGTCAGCTCGGGAGCGGTTCGGACCGACGCGGCGTCCTCGGTGGAATCGGCGAAGACTTCCGCCAACGCCGAATCGAACGAGGCCCGAGCTGCGCCGAGAGCATTGACATATGCGGTCTCGTCCGCCGTAAGTGGGTCGTACTTCGGAAGCTGACCGCCGGCGAGCACCCGCAGGAAGCCGTCGGTTGCCGCCGTCCCATCTGCGCTCACGGCCACCTGAACGCTGACGCCCGTCGGGTCGCGAAGTAGTGCTCCGTCGTCATCAATGGCGACCTTCGTCTCCTCCGTGGTGACAACAGCCGGATCGGTCATGATGACCGCCGCAAGTTCGTCCCACAGGAACACACCCTCGAGCGGTCTCGACGAGACGAGTTCGTCCTCGAAGTTGGCGACCTCGGTGTCGAGCAATCGCAGCCTCGCCAGCAGCAACCGATTCCATGGCGCGGCGTTCGTGGCATCGAGTCCGACGAACAGCATGGGAACGCCGCTCGCCAAGGTTTGCCGCACGGACTCCGGATCGATGTACAGGTTCCATTCAGCGGTCGGTGCCGCCTCGACATTGCCGGGCACATCGAGTGCGCCGCCCATGACGACGATCCTCGCGATCTTCTCGGCGAGCTCTGGCCGAGCGCTCAGCACCGCGCCGAGATTGGTCAGCGGCCCGACAGCGACCACGGTCACGGGTGTCGTTGCGGACTCCAAGGTTTCGGCGAGAAGCTGCTCGGCGTCGACCACGGACTGCTCGGGAAACTCGCTGTCGACCTCGTCAACGATTGCGTTGGCTTCGGCGCGCCACGCGGTCGGCCAATCCCGATAGCCATCGAGCGGCTTGTCTCGACCGCATCCGACCGGAACTTCGGGCTTGCCGGCCAGATCGAGCACGAAGCGAGTTGTGCGAACACCGGGCTCGCAGTCCGACTCTCCGGTGCCGGGCAGGGTGACAGCCAGCAGATCGACGTTCGGATGCGAGGAGAGGTACAAGAGTGCGCCCACATCCGACACGGTCGGGCTGTAGTCGAAGATCACCGGCTGCGGTCCGGATGTCAGCGCCGTCGGCGAATCGTCACTGCATGCTGCAGCCAGAGCGAGCGAGCCGAGCAACACCAGGGAAGTCACGAATCCTTTGATCACACCCAGACAGACGTCAAGACCGCCGGTCTGGGTGACAGACTCGCTGGATGTCCGCAGGCGTCCCGGAGCCCTTCGATGCGGGACGGCTCGACGTCGGCGACGGCCACATGCTGTTCTACGAGCAGGTCGGAGTCCGTGACGGTGTTCCCGTCGTGTACCTGCACGGTGGACCCGGGTCGGGATGCACGCTCGGAGCCCGCGCGAACTTCGACCCGCAGCGTCATCGAGCGGTGCTATTCGACCAGCGCGCCGCGGGGCGCAGCACGCCACACGCCGCCGACGACGGGGTGCATTGGGAATCGATCGACATGAACCACCACGTGCACGACATCGAACAGCTCCGAGAACATCTCGGAGTCGCCCGTTGGATCGTGTTCGGCCTCTCGTGGGGGTCGGTCCTGGCCATCACCTACGCCGAGCGCCACCCCGAGCGCGTGATCGCCGTCGTGGCGGGCGCAGCGAGCACTGGGACACGTGCGGACATCGATTGGTTGACGGTCTACGCCGGACGGTTCTTCCCAGCCCAGTGGGAAGCGTTCCGCAATCACGTCCCCGACGGTTATCGCGGCCTTCGCCTCGTCGATGCCTACAACCGGCTGCTGATGGACCCCGACCACGCTGTGCATCACGATGCCGCCGCGGCCTGGTGTCGGTGGGAGGACACCCATGTCGCCAGCGTGCCTGGCGCCGTGCCGAACCCTCGCTACCTCGACGCCACATTCCGCCTCGGGTTCGCTCGACAGGTCACCCACTGCTGGCGCCACGACTCGTGGCTCGAACCGGATGAGATCATCCGCAATGCCCACCGACTGGCCGGGATCCCGGGCTGGTTGATCCACGGGCGGCTCGACATCAGCAGCCCGCTCGATGCGCCATGGCGCATCAACCAAGCCTGGCCCGGCAGCTACCTCGTGGTGATCGACCACGAGGGCCACGGCGGCGACATGATGATTCAGACCTGGCGACGCGTCCTCGCCGACCTCAGCCGGGACTGAGGCTGTGCCCAGGCCGATGGAGTTGTCCAAAGTCCGATGAGTCAAACCTGATACGGAGTTGATCGTGCCGCTAGTAGTTGCTGGTCTGATGGCGCTGGCGCTTGGCGGATTGGCTGCATCGCGGAACGTCGCGAATGGGCAGATCTTCGTGTTCGGACTATCGGGAGAGCGCGCTCAACGTCGCAGAGTGATGCTTCACAGACTTTCCCTGTTCACCCTCGCTCTCGGCATCGTCCTCATCGTGGTGGGGTTGGTAGTCACTGTCAGCGCATAACTGCCGTGATGAGCGGATGATGTTCGGCGCTCGTTCGGATGTTTGATCAACGCACTCGCATCAGGCAATCGGCCTGGCGCGGTATCGTCGGGCATGAGTACCAACGATCCGCAGCCTCATCGAAGCGATGACGATGATCCCGGAGAGCCCCTCGACGACGAGGAGACACCGGACGACGCCGACGCCCCAGCGCCCTGATCCCAACACGACTCGACACGGCGGTCGATCATCACGAACGACGCCATCGAGCCGTTGTGCCGTTCGACAACTCGCTCCGAACTGCCGATCTCGCGCACTCCCCACAGAGTGTGCGATTGTGAATCAGAGAGCGCCGAACTGCCTGGTTCGGCGCTAGCCACCGATGAACTGGGCAGCCCCAGTTTGCTACGTAGCGTTCCGGGGCTGCCCGGCTCGCCCGAAGCTGTTCGTTGACGCCTCCTGAAGCCGGATCTGCCTGGTTGAGCCGAAGCGACCACCCGAATCATCTGTGCGCGCGCATGGACGCTCCGCGCCTCTGTTCGCTCACGCTCATCGAGGAACTGGCAACGCAGGGCGCGAAACGGGCCGTATTGGCCCTCGGGCTCAGCGCGGTGGCGTCACAACTGCCTGAACGGGGTGAACTTCGCCCCACACCACAGGCTCACCGCCTGTCGCACCAGAAACCGCTATGCATGTCCGCGAACTCGGACCACTCGATCGCAACATACCGGGTGGGGATTGGGTTGAATTGTGCTCCCTTATCTCACCTTGCTTCCGACCTCAGCCGGGACCGAGTCGGGTGAGCGGGAAGTCGTAGACGGCTGTGCCCTTGGAACTGGTGATGTGCACGTTGAACGTGCCGCCGACTGGGGCATCGGGGAACTCGAGGCGAGCCGACCATTTGCCCTCGGCGTTCGACTCCACCTGCTTGCTGCCGTACTCCGACGTGATGGAGATCACCGCTCCAGCCGTCGACGTGCCCCAGTACTCGTTCACCGGCGGAGTCGCATCGCTGGTCGTCAATGCCGCGTTGGCCGTGAAGTCGATCTCGACCGGCGTCGGAGTTCCGGGGCGTTGCAGAGCGAACTCGCGGACCTTGTCGGTGGTGCTCGACGTGATCCGCACGAACGCCTTGGTGCCCGGTGGCACTTCCGGCATCACCAGGGTTGCTTCCCAATTGCCATTCGGCCCGGCAACTGTTTCGGCGACACCCCACTCGGAGCCGACCCGAATTGCCGAACCAGGTTGTGCGGTGCCGTAGAACCCCTGGGTCATCGGCGTGTTCGCCAGCCCGTCGGCGCCGAGGTTGGCGGTGAAGTCGATTATCGTCGGAGGTGGCGTGTCGGGGCGCAGCAGCCAGAACTCGCGGACCTTGTCGCTGGCGCTCGACGTGATCTGGACGAAAACCGACGTGCCGGGTGGCACCTCGATCATCTTCAGCGTTGTCTCCCACTTGCCGTTGGCGTTGACCGTCACTTCCGAGACGCCGTAGTGCGACGCAACGCGGATCGACGACCCCGGCTGCGCAGTGCCGTAGAAGCCTTGCTTCATCGGCGTCTTGGCCCGACCGTCGGCGCCGAGGTTGGCGGTGAACTCGATCACGACCGGTGCGACTGTTGGCTCGGTGGACGGCACGGTTGGTTCGGTCACCGGGACCGTCGGTTTGGCGATCGCGACGGCCTCGATGATCGGCTTCGCCGGTGTAGGAATCGCGATCGCTTTGTCAATCGACTCGGTGGGCTCGGTGCTCGTGGTAGTCGGCTCGTCGATGGTCTCGGTCGCTGGCGTGTCGGCCGGCACCACTCTGACCGGCGGATCGTTGCTGACCCGCTCCATCGCAAATGCAGACCCGCCCACCAGCACGATGCTGGCCGCCGCAACCGCGAGCCAGCGCGGTCGGAAGGCATGCACCTCGTTCGGTACCGGCGTCACAGTCGGCATGAACAAGGCGTCGGGTTCGGGGTGCGGGTGCACCGACGAGGCGACGTCGTCGAGGAGGACCGTGAGGCTGTGTTCGAAGGTGTTCATCGGAGGTCTCCCAACTTGCGCTGCAGGGTTTCGAGGCCCCGCTTGTTGTGTGTGCGGACGGAGCCGATCGACACGTCGAGCGTGGCGGCGATCTCGCCCTCGGTCATGCGCAACCAATGGCGCATCACGACGCAGGCCCGCTGCCGGCTGGGCAGTGCCGACACGGCGTCGAGGACCGCGCTGCGACCGACCCGACCCATCGCATCGTCCTCGGCTGAAGGGACAGGCACCAGATGCGGAGGTTGTTTGCGTTCGGCAACCAGACGGCGCCGGTGCCGGCCGCGGCCGAGGTTGACGATTGTGGCTCGGAGGTAGGCCACCGCCTGGTCGGGATTCTCGAGTCGGTCCCACGCGTCATAGACGCGCATGAACGCCTCTTGGGCGACGTCCTCGGCGGCGTGGATGTCGCCGACGATGAACGTGGCAAAGCGGACGAGTTCTGCATGCCGCGTCTCGTACAGCGCTCGCACGGCGGCTTCCCGATTGCTCGGGCCCCCCGGGAGCACTCGGAGTACCGCGCCGGCCCGTCCGCCGGGTGGATCGCTCAATGCTTGCATGGTCACGCTCCTATACACGCGCTGCGGCGTCGTTTCTAGGACACAAATCGGCGCTTTCTGCGCGCGCTTGACCACGGAAGGTGAATTGCCTGCTCACGGCGTCCGGAGGCATCGACGGATTGACGGCGAGCGGTGGCCACCACCAGCATGGTTGGATGGCCGAGACACCGATGTCCACTCCCGCAGCAGCCGGGTACACCATGCCCGCCGAGTGGGAACCGCATGCGGGCTGTCTGATGGCGTGGCCATCGCGGACTGATCTGTGGGGCGATCGGCTGGCCGATGCCAAGACCGACTACGCGGCCGTGGCCGAGGCCATCGCCGCGTTCGAACCGGTGGTCATGGTCTGCAACCCTGGGCATGCCTCCGAGGTTGGCGACATGTGCGGGTCGGGGGTGGTTGCTGTCGAGATCCCGATCAACGATTCGTGGAGTCGCGACAACGGTCCCGTCTTTGTTCGCCGTGCCACCGGCGAGATCGCGGTGGTCGGGTTCGGGTTCAACGCGTGGGGCAATCGTTGGCATCCTCACGACGACGACGCACGATTGCCGCAACGAATCGCCGAGTGGCTCGATCTTCCGTTCCTCGCGGCTCCATTCGTGCTCGAGGGTGGCTCGTTCTTCGTCGACGGCCAAGGCACGGTGATCACCACCGAACAGTGCCTGCTCGATCCCAACCGCAACCCGCACCTGTCTCGCATCGAGATCGAGCAAGGCTTGAAGGACTATCTGGGCGCCACCACCGTGATCTGGTTGCCGTTCGGGCACAGCCTCGACACCGGTCCCGCTGGCACCGACGGCCACATCGACGGCGTGATGCAATACGCAGCACCAGGTCGTGTGCTGCTCGAAGTTGTCGCGGATCGCACCTCGGCGGAGTTTGCTCGTGGCCAGGCAAACCTCGAACGACTCACGGCAGCGCGCGACGCAGTGGGTCGTGACTTCGACGTTGTAGTCCTCGATCCCGGCCCTACAGCGAGGGTCTCGTACGCCAACCACTACCTGGCCAACGGAGCCGCAATCGTTCCACTCGGAGGCGATGCGGCCGACGGGCCGGCGTTGGAAGCAATTCGCACGTTGCATCCCGACCGCACGATCGTCGGTGTGCCGGGTGAGACGATCGCGTTCGGCGGTGGCGGTCCACATTGCATCACGCAGCAGATCCCGAAAGGTGTCGACATCCCGCGGTGACTTTGTGCTCTAGCGCCTTCATTGTGAATCGAGTGGAGTGAAGCCATGAGCAGGTTCGCGTATCTGCAGGTCGCCTCGCCACTGCACGATGCCGCAACCGTCGATCGTCTTACGGCAGACATCCGCACTGCCCTGCACGACCTCGACGGTGTGCGTGCTGAGCATCCCGAGGATCACGACGACGTACCCCTAGCGATCTTGGTCGCCACCGGCGGCACGGAAGCCGCGATCTTGGATCTCGTCCACCGGCGACACACCGTGGTTCCCTACGAGCCCGTGCTGTTGCTGGCTCATCCTCTGCACAACAGCCTGCCGGCCGCGCTCGAAGCTCTGGCGCGGTTGCACATGGATGGCGAGCGCGGACGCATCGTGCAGATCGACTCGGCAGCATCCGAGCAACTCGCTATCACCATCGCCGATATGACCGCGATCCATCGGCTGCACACGACGCGCCTCGGCGTGGTTGGCGTGCCATCGGACTGGCTCGTAGCCAGCGTGCCGGACGCGGACCTCCTCCGCGAGCGCTGGGGCGTGGAGCTGGTACCGATCGACATCACCGGCACGATCGACGCCCACGCCCACGCCGATCCCGCAGCCACCAACGCGGTCGCTGTTCGCTTCGCAGGAACGTCGGCCCCCACACCCGAGCTTGTCCGATCTGCGGCCTTGTACCCGGCGCTGGTCGCCACCATCGAGCAGGCGCGGGTCGACGCCGTGACGGTGCGCTGCTTCGACTTCCTCACCGGCCTCACCACGTCAGGATGCGTTGCGCTCGCCGAACTGAACGACCGCGGCGTCGTCGCCGGGTGCGAGGGCGATGTGGCGAGCGCGGTGGCGATGTTGCTGGTGCGCGCCCTGTTCGATCAACCGAGCTGGATGGCCAACCCGGCGCATGTCGACGTGGACTGCAACCAGGTGCTGTTGGCCCATTGCACCGTGGCGCCGTCGCTCGTCGAGGACATCGAGCTGCACACACACTTCGAGTCCGGGCTCGGGATCGGCCTGCGTGGACGCTTCGCCCCTGGATGGGTGACCCTGCTGCGACTCGGCGGTCCGTCGCTCAACAGAATGTGGATCGCCGAGGCTGAGATCGCACACACCGGCAGCGAGCCCGGCCTGTGCCGCACACAGGTGACGGTGCGCCTCGACGGCGTGAGCGCCGGATCGCTGCTCGAGGACCCGCTCGGCAATCACTTGCTGATGTTCCACGGTCGCCACCGCGAGCGCATCGAGCGATGGTGGCAGCTCGCATTCGGATCGAGCTGAGCTCGGCAGCAAGGTGAGATAACAGGGGCACTACTCAGCGGAATCCCACCGTCCATGTTGCGATCGAGTGGTCCGAACTCGCGGACGTACACAACTATTTTCTGGCGCGACAGGTGGACCTGTCTCACCGACAGGTGAGCCGGCTCGCGGTAGGCGAA
>JANPBZ010000032.1:0-6208 GCA_031430695.1 Ilumatobacteraceae bacterium | reverse complement strand
GACGACCAACGCGACGCTGATCGGCTTCAATGTGCGGCCCGATCGCAAGGCCCGCGACATGGCCGAGGCCGAACATGTCGAGGTGCGTACCTACGAGATCATCTACAAGCTGCTCGAAGACATCGAGAAGGCAATGGTCGGGATGCTCGCACCCGAATTCGAAGAGGTGGTCACCGGCGAAGCCGAGGTCCGCGAGATCTTCCGAGTGCCGCGCATCGGCGCCATTGCCGGTTGCCTTGTTCGCAGCGGCCAGATCACTCGTGGATCGAAGGTGCGCTTCCTTCGCGATGGCACGATCATCTGGAAGGGCGCGATCCAGTCGCTCAAGCGGTTCAAGGAAGATGCACGCGAGGTCCGCGAGGGCTTCGAGTGTGGTGTCGGTCTCAGCGACTTCCAAGACCTCAAGCCCGGCGACCTGATCGAGACGTTCGAGGAGCGCGAAGTAGCCCGCGTCTAGGACGCCGATAGCCTCGGTGACATGGCCGATCTTGAGTTCTTCTTCGATCCGATTTGCCCATGGGCATGGATCACATCTCGCTGGGTCACCGAGGCGCAGCAGTTGCGCGACTACGAGGTTGTCTGGCGGTTCATCTCGTTGAAGATGATCAACGAGCATCGTGTCGAGGATTGGTACACACCCGAGTATCGGGCCGGTCACTTGGCCGGGTTGTATACCCACCGTGTCTGCGACGAGATACGTCTACGCTATGGGAACGCCGAGGTAGCCGCGCTCTACACAGCTCTAGGAACCGCGTTCCACAACAACAAGCGACGTCCTGACATCTCCGCTGATCCCGTCACGTTCATGAAGGAGATGCTGCAGTCGGTCGGTCTGCCGGCCGAACTTGCATCTCATGCCCTCGACGACTCGCACGACGTCTACATCCGCGCCGACACCGATCTTGCGTTCGAACGCGCAGGAAAAGATGTTGGCACGCCGATCCTGACCTTCCATCCAGGACAGCCCGCCGAGGCGAGTTTCTTCGGGCCTGTCATCGCGTCGATTCCTCGGGGCGAAGCCGCCCTGAGGCTGTGGGATGCAGTCGAGATCGTGGCTACGACCAGCGGGATGGCGGAACTCAAGCGCTCGAACCGTGCAAAGCCGGTCTTCGACTGAGTCGCCTCTCGATAGGGTGAGCACCATGTTCGTGCTGGCCCTGGAAGTCGACCTGCACATCGGCCACGCTCGGTCATTGAAGGATAAGCGCGGCGTGATTCGCTCGATCGTCGATGGGGCACGTCACCGTTATCAGGTCGCCGCGGCTGAAGTCGGCCACGAAAATCTGTGGCAACGTGCCCAGCTCGGATTTGCCGCGGTGAGCAACAGTCAACAGCACACCACCGAGGTCATCGACCAGGTGAGTCGCTTCGTATGGTCATTCCCTGAGATCTCAGTACTCGACGAGACTCGGACCTGGTTGTCGTGACAAGCGCACTACGGAGGAACTCATGAGCAGGCCACGACGTGCGGCCGCACCAACCCAACATCGCTATCCGCGTACGGCGCGCCTCAACCAGTCGTTACGCGAAGTGATCGCCGAGGCGCTGACGCGCATCGACGACGAACGACTCCACATGGTCACGATCACCTCGATCGATGTCGACTCGGAGATGAACCGAGCGATCGTCTATTTCGACTCATTGCTCGGAGAAGACGGCGACGCCGACATCCTGGCCGCGCTGGCCAGTCACCGCGTTCGGTTGCAGTCGTCGGTCGGACGCGAGGTGCGTGCCAAGAAGACTCCGATCCTGTCGTTCCGACCCGACGAAACGATTCGTGCTGCAGAGCGCATCGAGCGGATCCTGCACGACAAGGCGACGATGCCGGAGCGGCCGCCGGAGCCCGACGTCGATGGCGCGTCGTAAACCGCCGACCACGCACGGGTTGGCCGTGGTCGACAAGCCGGCGGGGGTAACCAGTCATGATGTCGTCGGCATGCTGCGCAAGCGATTCGACGAGCGGCAGGTCGGTCACGCGGGAACCCTCGATCCGGATGCCACTGGCGTGCTGTTGGTCGGCGTCGGCAAGGCCACCCGCCTGTTGCGGTTTCTGACAGCGCTCGGCAAGACGTACACCGCCGATGTCGTGCTCGGTACGGCGACTTCGACACTTGACTCGAGTGGCGAGGTCACCGGCACGTTCGACATGTCGGCGGTCACGATCGACATGGCTCGTGCGGCTGCAGCCGCACATCTCACCGGGCCGATCATGCAGATTCCTCCGATGGTCAGTGCTCTGCACGTTGACGGCAAACGTCTGCACGAACTGGCCCGCGAGGGCATCGAGGTCGAGCGGCAGCCGAGGCCGGTCACCGTCCACTCGTTCCGCGTCACCGCCTCCGCTGATCCGTCCGTTCTCAGGATCGAGGTGAGGTGCTCGGCCGGCACATACATCCGCTCGTTGGCCGACGATCTCGGCCGGCTGCTGGGCGGTGGTGCGCACTTGCGCAATCTGCGGCGCACTGCAGTCGGGAGCTTTGGCGAGGCCGAAGCGCGTCCGCCCGACGAATGCGAGTTGATGTTGCCCATCGAAGCCTTGCGCGACTACCCGCGTGTGACCGTCGACGGCGGTGCCGCCGACATGGTCCGGCACGGCCGGGTGCTCGATCGGTTCGCCGGCGACGGGCCGTGGGCCGTTGTCGACGAGCAAGGAGTGCTGTTGGCCGTCTACGAGTCGTTCGGCGCTGCGGCCAAGCCTGCAGTCGTCATTGCCTGAGCGAGTTCGTGCCGCATGCACGACGGGGATAGCGTCGCAGGTTGTGCAGCTCGTCACGAACCTCGACACCCCTCCTTGGAGGGGTGAACGCACGGTCTTGACCATCGGAGCGTACGACGGCGTGCATCTCGGTCATCGGGCGATCATCGAAGCTGTTCGTCAACTTGCAACTGCATCGGGGGCGCGCTCGGCGGTGATGACCTTCGATCGCCATCCAGCGTCAGTGGTTCGTCCCGAATCGGCACCGAAGCTGCTGACCGACGTCGACCAAAAGCTGGAGCTGCTCGAAGCGACCGGTCTCGACGCGACCATCGTGGTTCACTTCGACGAGGCCCAGTCACGCGAGGATCCGGCCCACTTTGTTCGACGGGTGCTGATCGATTGCCTCGAAACTTCGATTGTCGTCGTTGGCGAAGATTTCCATTTCGGCCGTGGCCGCGAGGGCAACGTCGAACTGCTGCGCAAGCTCGGGGCCGAGGGCAATTTCGAGGTACATCCGTTGGAGCTCGTGCAACGTACCGATGGCGTCGACGAGTCGATCAGCTCAACAGCGATTCGGCGTGCTCTGGCCGGTGGTCAGGTCGAGCTCGCTGCCGATCTGCTCGGGCGCCCGTTCGAGGCCCGCGGTGTCGTGGTCGTCGGCGATCAGCGTGGGCGGCTGCTCGGCTTCCCGACCGCAAATGTCGAGGTACCGAACGCCGTATGCGTGCCCGCCGACGGTGTGTATGCGGGCTGGTACGAACGGCCCAACGGCGACATTCATCAATGCGCGCTCAACCTTGGCCGGCGACCCACGTTCTACGAGCATGCCGATCATTCGCTGCTCGAGGCCCACTTGCTCGATTTCGAGGGCGACCTGTACGGCGAGCGGGCGGAGGTGCGCTTCACTCACTTCTTGAGGAGCGAGCGAAAGTTCAACGGCATCGACGCCCTGATCACCCAATTGAAGCACGATGTCGAGCACGCCCGCGGTGTGCTCGGCGCCCAGTAAGGCTCTACGTCGAAGGCCAGATCACCTTGGCGCTGACGTCGTACAGCCCTTGGACCAGGGTGAGGTTGACGACCGTGGTGATGTCGGGCACTTGGCCATCGAACAAGCCGATTTCTGCGTAGGTGTTGACCTCTTGCCCGAGCAGGTTGATGTCCGGCACGCCGATCGGCAGATCACTGGCGGTCGAGTCGGTGATCAGCTTCGTCTCGACTGCCCACCGGGCGATCTCGCCCTCCGGCGACAAGAAGAGGGCGTTGCCGTTGGCATTGATCATGTCAACGGCGATGTCGGCCGCTGCCTTCGGGTCCGCCAATGCGTCGGCGAGGCCCTTCATCGCCGCACGCATGAAGTCTTCGGCGGCCGTGGGAAAGTCACTGAGGAAGGTCGAGTTGGTGTACAGCACGCCGAAGCTGCCGGGGATGTCGTAGTCGGCGGGGTCGTAGAGCTTGAACGCGGTTCCGGCGGCAGTCAGCTGGAGCGGCTCGTTGCTCTTGAACCCCGGGAACCCGACGATCTCGGGGATGGCAATGTGCACCTTCGGGTCGAAGCCATCGAGCAGGGCGGTCTGGTAGTCGGTGCCCTCCGTGAGCCCGGCCTTCTTCAACATCGCCGCAACGGACGGGGTGATGGCGCCCTTGACTCCGATGGTTTTGCCGCTCAGGTCGGTGAGTTCTGTGCTCTGGCCATCCTTGACGATCAGGGCATCGATGCCGGTGCGGCCTTCGACCCCCAGCGCAACAAATCCGGCGTCGTTCCGCCCGGCATAGTCGACGACCTCGCTAAAGGATCCGCCCGACGAGAACTGGGCCTCGTTGGCGGCAATCAGCGGGTAGTTGTCGGTCGAGAAGCTTGGCTTCACGGTGACGTCGAGGCACAGGTCATCGAAGTAGCCCTTCTCCTCGGCGAAGAGCACTTCAACGATCGACGCCGAGGCCGCAAAGTCGAAGCTCGACAGGTAGGTGATGGCCCCTGCGGCCTTGTTGGCTTCACAGCGGTCAGCGGGAAACGGGGCGTCGGCGGTGACGACCGAGATCGACGGAATCGTGTCGGGTGGCGCGGCTGTCGTATCCGGGGTGGCGGGCACCGTGGTCTCGGTGGCGACAACGCCCGTGCCGGGTGTGGTGCTCGAGTCGGTGGTGGCCTCGTCATCGCTGCACGCGGCGATCAAGGAAAGTGGAACTAGGAAGAAGATCGCAGCGCGACGAAACGACATGTGCGTGTCCTTTGCAATGGAGGATCGGGTTGTTGCCAGTGCACAACGGGCAACTGTCGCGTTGCGAGAAACTCGCGGAGCGCCCCTACGGTCATGCGTGGGCCGAGCCTATCGCGGCGGTTCATGGCGCCGTGGGCCGGATGGCGTCGAACAGTGCCAGTACGTTGTCGGCGCCGACCCCGACCCGATGACCGGTGCGGGAGATGAAGCCCAGCTGGATGCCGGCCGCCGGCTCGTTGGCCGCGAAGAACTGCTCGTGCCCGTCGTCGTCGACCAACACATCGGTCAACAGGGGTGTGCCCGCATCGGCAAGACAGGCGCGGGCAAAGCCGGCATTGAGCACCTCGACCGCGACATGCTGCACACCTTGGCCGTGCTGTTCGAGATATGCGGCGACGCTGGGCGACGCGTCTGGACCGACCAACACCAACGTCACCCCACCGGCCGCGAGGGTACAGATTCCGGGCCGAGCAGCACCGGCCATCGCCACATCACGGAACCCGAATCGTGACTGCAAGGTTGCCGTCGCCCGGTCGAGATCATCGACGGCGACGACGATGTGATCGACGCGAGTGGCGACGGTGTCGAGCCCGCTGTGCGCTTCGCCCGTAGTCGCAGGCTTCTCGGGAGCAGCATCAGGCCGGTGGCCGGCGACCTCGATGCGATGGGTTTCGGTCAGCAACACACGGAACAGCTGCTCGGCGAAGTCGGGGTCGATGCCGGCCTCGATCGCCTGTTGCCGCCGGGTGGTCACGACGTCGCGCACGCGGGCAGGTTGGATGACAGGGGTGTCGGAGCCTTCCTTCACCGCGGCAACCTGACGACAGACAGCGAGACGTTCGGCGATGATCGCGATCAGCGCGCCGTCGAGCTGATCGATGCGCGAGCGGAGATCGTCGAGTTCGGCCACTGTGTGCACCGTACCTGCTCAGCTGCTCTGCATGCGCTGTGACACGTGCCAACCCATCACGGCGCGCTGCAGCACATTGAGCAACACCAGGCTGATCGTTCCGAGGACCGCCATCGACAGGATCGCCGCCCACAATCTGTCGCCCTGGTTGCCTGCGACGGCTCGTGCACCAATTTGACCAAGCCCACCCGCGCCGCCCTCGGCGAGGTAGGCGACGACCAGTGCCAGGCCGGTGTTGTACTTGGCGGCGGTGAACAGCGATGGAAGCGCGGAAGGCAGCCGGAGATGCCAGAGCACCTCCCATCGCGAGGCATCGACCGAGGCGAACAGCTCTCGGCTCCATGGGTCGGCGCCGCGCATGCCATCGGCGGCGGCGAA
>JANPBZ010000031.1:0-9772 GCA_031430695.1 Ilumatobacteraceae bacterium | reverse complement strand
ACGGTGGCCGGTTGCCCCGTAACCGGGTTGATCACTGTCGATTCCCCTGCAACTTCAGTGGTCGACCCATCGAAGATCGCCCAAGGAGTGCAGGAGGAAGTGCCCGACGGATGACCAACCCCGCCATTGATCGCCCCAATCGCCCAAGTAGAAATCTGCGGCTCCCCGCCAGCGCCCCCAGGTTCGGTCGCTCCTCCCGGAACTTGGGCGGCCCTGGTAATCCCCGGCAGCAGGACCGTGGCGACGCACAACAGAAGGGCTATTCGGCGGGCGGACACAGACTGCCGTCACCTAGCAATTCGAGCTGGAGCTGTTCCCCGACTCTCCATGTTCCATCCTCAAGGAAGAGCCGGTAGTCGTTTCTGAGACTGATGACCTCATCATTCACTAAGGTCGGCAGTCCGTCGGGTCCAACTGGTCCCATGACCGCTCCCGCGTCGAAGACGCAGTAGACCGCGCTCGCTTCGGTCGGCGACACGAGGTTCAGCGACTCGGCCACCAGATACGAACCGCGGAGATCGGTCGAGAAGTACAGGCCTTGCTGAGCCATACCTGTAGCCAACTCATTCAGAATGGTTCGCGACATACCCTTTGCAGCGGTGAAACTCTCCGGAACGCACGCAGCGGGCACGGCTCCGCAGGCGTGGTATGCGACCGAGTAGTCCTGCACTGCTTGCTTGATCAGGTCCTCGGTGGCAACCGTCGTCGTAGTTGCCGGCAACGTGGTCGTGACGACGGCGGTTGTCGAACTCGAGCTTGGCGTGACCGTCGTGGCGACAGCCGTCGTATCCACGGCAGCCGTCGTAACTGTCGCGGGCGAAGTCGTACCTGTCGAATCTCTGTCGCTACCACATGCACCGAGCACGAGCGCGACGAGACCAAGGAGAGCCAAGCGCTTCATTGGTTGCACCCATTGCCTCCATTTCCGCACTCTCGACGCTACCGCTGCGACCTGCCGTTTCGGTCCTGAATCAAGCCGATCGCGGTTCATCATCCACAACGATCAGCATCGGCCAACCGAAAGCGGAATGCCTGAGTGCGTTTGACGACTTCCGCCCCGATGCGGGGCCGGAGTCATCAAACGCCGCGGCGGCCCGGGCGACGCAAACGCCGAGCCTCACTCGTACCAGTAGCAGCCGTATTGCTCGGGTTCGCCCCATCGCACGGCATCGCGCGTCGTCAACGAGGCCCGGTCGGTGAACTGCATCTCACTGAACCCGACGGTGACGAGTTCGCTGCCGATGGCCAGCGATCGTTGCAGCGGGTTCCAACAGCCACTGCCATCCTGATTGTCGCTCGAGATCGTGCCGCGACCGACCAGCGTCGTGCCTTGCAGTTGGGCAACCACCACACCACCGGCCGAGTTGAGCAGGCTGCCGGCGAGGCAGTCGGCGGTGGGCCCGCAGTTGTTCCAACCAGGCGACACCGGCAGCACGATCGTGCCATCCTCGGGCCAGAACAAGAAGGCGTGGTGATCCCACTCGGCCTCGCTGTAACCGCCGATCGGCAGTGTCGACAGCTGTTGCGGATTGGCGGGATCACTCACGTCGAACAGCGAGAGCTGCGTGCCCTGCACCTGCCCCTGGTTCGACGCATCCTGGCCGACGCCCAGCAGCAGGCCGTCGCCGATCGGGTGCAGGTATGCGGAGTAGCCGGGGATCTTCAGCTCACCGGTCAGCACAGGTGCCGCAGGGTCGCTGAGATCGATGACGTACAGCGGATCGGTCTGGCGGAACGTGACGACGTACCCCTGCGTGCCGAGGAAGCGAACGGCGTAGATCTGCTCGGTCTCGCCGAGTCCGTCGACGATGCCGATCTGCACCAACTCGTTGCCGTCGGCGCGCAGCACTCGCACGGCCGAGGTCGATGCCTTCACTCCTGTCCAGTCCTGCGATGTCGTCGCGACACGCAGGTCACCCTCGAACTCGCTCATCGAGAACTGGTTCAACAGCTGGCCGGGCACTTCGCCAGATGCGACGTACGAAGCGGTACCGCCTTCACCCAGCGAGAACTTGTGGATGAGGGTCGGCGGCGCCTCGGGGTTGCGCATGACCTCGATCACGTCACCTTGCGGCTGGTACCAATCCCACGACACTGTCGCCAGGTAGATGCTGGTCGTCGAGGCATACACGGTGTCGCCGTTCGACACGATGCCGCCCGAGCCGATGGCGTGACCGTCGCCGTGCAGGTCGATCGATGCGATCCACGACAGGCCGAGCCCGGCGAACTCGCTGGGCGCGGCAACGGTCGAGCAATCCAGTGTGGTCGCGATGTCGCCGAACGATCCATCGCTGGATTCGTCGAACGAGCGCGGCATCCAGTCTTCAACGGTCGACTGCAGGATGATCTCCTTGTTGCGTGCGAGCGCACGATCCTCGTCGAGGCCGAACTGGTCGGGGTGCACGAACGGCAGGCGAGTGGCCAACGACGAGGTGAGGACCAGACGGGCGGTGCCGTCGATCGCTCGAGTCGCGATCAGGTACCCCTCGAGATGGCTACGACGCAGCAGCGTTGGCGCCGACACGTCACTGACATCGAACAGCGACACGACGGTGTCGATCCCGGTGTAGGGCTGCGTGGCGACCAGCAAGCGATTGCCGTCGAGCAGTAGTTGATGGCCGCCCTCTGGCACGTCGAGCTTGGCCGTCACCTCGGCATCGGCGACATCAACGATCCTCACTCCATCCTGCGAGGCGACGAACACGTGCGTGCCATTCGTCTCGACGATGTCACCCTCATCGACACCGACCTCTTGGGTGTTGGTGCCCGAATAACTCGGCCCGGCAGCTTCGGCAGGCGCTGCGGAATCATCCGTGCCGCTCAACGCCGGCCCACCTGCTGAGTCGGTCGCGGCCGTCCGCTCCATCATCGGAACCACGCCTCCGGAGTAGTAGTCGCCCCACGGCGCGCCGCCCAGACCCCACGCCGTCACTCGCTGCATCGCTTCGGTCTGCATGTAGGCGAGCAGGTCGGGACACTCGGCAAAGAACCGCAGCCTCGACGATCCCAACGAACTGAACTTCGCCGGGCCAGGCGGAGTCGTGGTCGTCGGCTTCTTCCGGTCGGGTGTGGTCGTTGTCGGCGAGGTCGCCTTGCGCGCAACCGGCGCATCGCGGTCGTTGCCGACACAACCAGCAAGGGTGAGCGTCGCCGCGGCGACGACGAGGGCTGCGGAAGGAAGTTTGCGCGTCATACGCATTCGACGTTGCGACCACGCCGATTGGTTCCCGGAGATTGGAAGTCGTCTGGCACGACGTGGCCCCGATTTGACATCAGCTGACGTAAGCTGACGTAAGCTGATGTCATGAGCCATCGCTTGCAGATCACACTCGACGACGATCAGTACCAGTCACTGACGGCCGAGAGCGAGCGAACGGGAGCCTCGATGGCTGAGTTGGTCCGCCAGGCCGTCGAGGCCCGTCTCGGGCTGGAATCAAACGAGCAGCGCGCTGCACGATTTCGCCGGGCGCTCGGCGCCGCCGCTGGTACATGGCGTGACCGATCTGACGATGGGCTCGCGTATCAGCGTCGAATTCGCGCACCACTTGCCAGTCGAGGTCGCTGATGGTCGTGATCGATACGAACATGCTTGTCGATGTACTGCGTGGCGTTCCGATGGCGGTTGCTGCCTTGGAACGACGCGCGGATGACGAGGTGGTCGTGCCATCAATGGTTCGATTCGAGGTGCTCGCCGGAGCACGACCCTCGGAGATGTCATCGATTGAGTCGTTGCTCGATGTCTGCATCGATGCGCCGGTCGATGCATCGATCGCCGACGAGGCAGCCAGGCTGGCTCGTCGTTACATGCGCTCGCATTCGGGAATTGATCCGATCGACTACGTAGTGGCAGCGACTGCTCGCCTGCTCGGCGCCGAATTGTTGACCCGCAACGTGAAGCACTTCCCGATGTTCAGGCGCCTGAAGGCGCCGTACTGAAACCGTAGGCGCTACTCCGGCCGGTCCGAAACCACGTTCCCGTCACGCAGTTCGATGGTGCGAGTCCGGCGGATGTGTTGCAGCAGCACGCGGTCGTGACTGACCAGCAGCACCGTGCCGGAGAACGTCTCGACGGCTTGCTCGATCTGCTCGATGGCCGGCAGGTCGAGGTGGTTGGTCGGCTCGTCGAGCACGAGGCAGTTGCATCCGACCGCCATGAACAACGCCAACACCAAGCGAGTGCGTTCGCCGGGCGACAACGACTCCGCGGAGCGATGCACGTGTTCGGCACCCACGCCGAACTTGGCCAGCAACGTGCGCGCCTCGCTGACCGTCAACCCGGTCGCCGCCTGGAACGCGGCGAGCGTGGTCTGCTCGCCACGGCCGGCCAACTGCGTGCGAGCTTGCTCCAACCGTCCGAGCTGCACCGACGGGCCCAATCGTTGCGTACCCGACGTCAACGGGATCTCGCCGAGCAACGCTCCCAGAAGTGTCGACTTGCCGCTGCCGTTGGGCCCGATGATCACCACCCGCTCGCCATAATCGACTGCCAGCGAGACAGGGCCGAGTCGAAATGACCCGAGCGACACGACAGCGTCGGTGAGGCTGGCCACCAGTGCTCCGCTTCGGGGAGCCGTGGCGATGGTCATCCGCAGGTCCCACGACTCGCGCGGCTGCTCGACGACGTCGAGACGTTCCATCGCTCGGTCGGTGCGCGCAGCTCGTCCCGCAAGTTGCTCGGTCTGGTTGATCTTGTAGGCCTTGATGAACTTGTCATTGTCGTCGGGCTTCTTCTTGGCGCGTGACAAACCTTGCGTGGCCCACTCGCGCTCGCGCTGCGAGCGCTGCGCCAATGTCGACCGCTTGGTGTCGTACTCCTCCCACTCCTGCCACGCGTGCTGCCGCGCGAGCTCGCTCTCGCGGATGTACGTGCCGTATCCGCCACTGAACAACTCGAGCCCGTGGGTGAACTCGTCGAGCTCGGCCACGTCGGTCACGACGCGCCGCAGGAACTCGCGATCGTGGCTCACCAACGCGACTGCTCCTTGCACCCCGTTGACGAATCGCTCGAGCCGATCGAGGCTGTCGAGATCAAGATCGTTGGTGGGCTCGTCGAGCAGCAACACGTCGAATCGCGTCAACATCAGCGCAGCCAGGCTCACCCGCGCTGCCTCTCCACCCGACAGTGAGGTCATCGGCTGCTGCAGCAAGCGGTCGGGTAGCCCGAGCTCCGCCCACATCTCGCCGACTCGCACGTCGAGGTCGGCTGCGCCCAACGCCAGCCAGCGATCGAGCGCGGTGCTGTACTGATCGTCGGCCTCCGGCGAACCGGCGGCCATCGCCGCAGTTGCCGCGTCGAGTGCGAGGTGCGCATCGATCACGCCGGTTCGCCGCTCGACATACCCGATCACGGTCTCGTCCGTTCGCTCGGGCTCCTGATCGAGATACCCGACCGTGGCTGCCGGCGGCGCCAGCGAAACCGTGCCGGCATCGGCGCGAGCCAGGCCGGCGAGGACCCGCAGCAGCGTCGACTTGCCCACACCGTTGGGCCCGACCAGACCGATGCGGTGGTCGGGGTCGAGAGACAGGTCGACGTCCACCAGGATGTGGCGGGCGCCGAGCGCGAGCGAGATGTTGCGGGCATGGAGCGAAGCGGGCAAGTACGCATTCTGCCCGAGGGAGCGCCATCGCGGGCAGCGACATGGGCCGCATACGCCCATTCCGATGCCAGCGTTGGGCCTGAGTTCGACTCTCCGCTGAGATGGGTACCTTGGAGGTATGAGCATCACCGCCAACGAACGTGCCGAGATGTGTGATCTGTTCGCCGAGGTCGGGCCCGACGAGCCAACGTTGTGCGAAGGCTGGACGACCCGCGACCTGCTCGCTCACCTGCTCGTGCGCGAGCGACGTCAGGACGCAGCCGCCGGCATCATCATCCCCTTGTTTCGCAAGCACGCAGCAAAGGTCACGGAGTCCGTCGCCGCCGCGCCGTGGGGCGACATGATCAAGCAGTTCCGTGATGGCCCGCCGATCTGGTCGCCATGGGCGATCCCGGTGCTGGGCGACAAGTTCAACTTGGCCGAGTTCTTCATCCACCACGAAGACATCCGCCGCGCCCAGCCGAAATGGGAACCACGAGCCGACGATCAGGCCCGCGACGACGCCTTGTGGAATCCGCTGAAGATGATGGGCCGCATGCTGTTCCGCAAGTCGCCGGTCGGCGTCACGCTGCGCAGTGCCGGCCGCGACGATATCGTCGTCAAGAAGGGCGAGCCTGGTGTGATTCTGGTCGGTCTCCCTGGCGAGATCGTGATGCATGCGTTCGGTCGGCACCTCGACAAGGTGCGCCTCGTCGTGCAGGGCGACCCGAAAGACATCGAAGCGTTCGAGGCGTCGCCCCGCGGGCTGTAACAACCCAGCCGGTCAGTGGTCGTGGCGATGGTGCACATCGGGCAGATGCTCGTGTTCGTGAGTCAGCACTAGGTGGCGATGGGCGTCGCCGTCCACGATCTCGATCGTTCCGGGCTGATGGTGCACATCGTCAGGATCGATGGCGTGTGCATGCACGATCGGCTGATGAACGTGGCGGTGATGATGGGTTGAGGTTGCAACGATCATGACGCCGACCAGCGAAATCGCGAACGCTGCAATCACTCGACCCTGCATGTGTTCGCCGACCAATGGCCACGCCAGCACAGCACCGACGAATGGGGCGAGGGCGAACACGACTTGCCCGCGTGCTGCACCGATCAGGCGGGCGCCGGCGATCCACATCGTGATCGACAGTCCGTAGCCGACGGACCCGATCGCGAGTGCTGCGACAACAGTGGCGAGCCGCGGGCCCGATTCGAGCGAGAGGCCGAGCGTCAGGTTCACCGTGCCGGCGACGAGGCCTTTGGTGACCGTGATGGTGGCAGGGCTGTAGCGGTCGAGGCTTGCCGTAATGGCGTTGTCGATACCCCAGCACACGCACGCGCCGGCCACCAGCAGTGCGCCGAGGGCGAGTTGCGTCCCGCCGAAGCCGGTCACGATCACGCCGCCGGCGACCACGAGACAGATTCCGGTTGCGGTGCGCCGGCCGATGTGCTCGTGGAGAAAGACTCGTGCGACGACGACAGTCGCGACGAGCTCCAGGTTCAACAGCAGCGACACGGTGCCGGCCGTTGCTCGATCCAAGGCGAGGAGCAGCAGCACTGGCGCAACGCCGCCGCCGAGGGCGACGGTTAACAGCAGCAAGCCGCGTCGAGGTGGTGCCTTCGTGTCGCGGTGTTCGCGTCGCTGGAACGGCAGCACCGCGATCGCGGCTCCGAGGTAGAGAAACCCGGCCAGGGTCAACGGGCCTGCGTCGCGGATGATGAGCTTGGTGGCGGGCGTCGCTGCACCGAAGCACACCGCCGCGGCCGCGCACGACCACCAGCCGAGCCGCTGACGCTCGATTCTCATCGCAACCAGTGTGCCACCTGCGGCTCTTCGGAACCCGCGAGCAGGCCGAATGGCCCAATTTTGGCGTCCGAATCTCAAGCACTGGTCGAGGGGACCGATACTTGTGCATGCCTACGAAGTTCGTCGCCCTCCATCGGGCCGGGACCTGCCGTTCTTGCGGCCGGCCGTTGCCTGTCGGGACGGAGGCGTGGTGGGATTCCGAAGCGAAATCGGCCGTGTGCAGCACGTGCCGCCGCTCCGATGTGCTGGTCGAACGGCGGTCGACCAGCCGCATTTCCCGGGTCGCCAGGTTCTTCAGCGACTCGGAACCGTCGAACGATGGAGCCGAGCGCGTGCAGCGTGATCGCATGCTGTCGGTCCATCTGCACACCGAGCTCGGCAAGCGCGCGGTGGTGCTCGACGATCGAAAGGTTCCGGCCACCAGGGGGCGCATCGACCATGTCGTGGTGGCCCCGTCGGGTGTGTGGGTGGTGGTCGCTGCCAACGAGTACGACGGTCGGGTCGAACGGCGCGATGTCGGTGGTTGGTTCAAGATGGACGAGCGCTTGTACGTGGCCGGCCGCGACCGCACCAGCCTGGTCGACGGGATCGACCGGCAAGTGATCGCCGTCGAGAACGTGCTCGCAGCGAACGGGCTCGACCGGGTGCCGGTTCACGCCGCGCTGTGCTTCGTCAACTCCGAGTGGGGCTGGTTCGCCAAGCCGTTCTCGCTGAACGGCGTGTGGGTCACCTGGGCCGAGAAGCTGACCGAGCTCGTGTTGGATTGGAACGCTATCCCCAACACAGAACTCGAGCGCCTGGCGCGAGTCGTCGGCGCCGGCCTGCCGTCCGTCGCGTAAACCTCGCAAGCAGGAACGTCAAGACTCTCTCAAGTTTTTTCAATCCACTTGGCCGTCGGCTTCGAACGGCTGTCTGGGCTACATCGCCCAAAGACCCAGGAGGATTTCATGAGTATCAAACACAAAGCGCTCACTGCGCTTGGAGCCGGATCGATCATCGTTGCATCGTCGATCGCCGCGATGGGTGCCAGTGCTGCCGACCATCTCGACGCGCCAGGGGTGAAGGCCGATGGCCGCACCGACATCAACGACGTCTACACGTTCCAGTCGCCGACCAACCCCGACAACACGGTGCTGATCATGACCGTCAACCCGGTGGCAGGTGTGCTCAGTGGCACCAGTTTCCATCCCGACGCGAAGTACCGGTTCAACATCGACGATAACGGCGATGCAAAGGCCGACACCGAGATCGAGGTCGAGTTCGGCAAGGTCAACAAGGACGGCCGCCAGGAGATCGAAGTCGAGCTCGAAGGCAACCGCGGCGAGGTCGAAGCTGAAGGTCGGGTTGGCACGTCGTTCAAGTTCGCCCGCACAGGTCGAGTGATGGCCGGCACGTTCGACGATCCGTTCTTCTTTGATCTCGACGGCTTCAGGAACAACTTCCAGTTCACCGGGACCAACTTCTTCGCCGGCCTCAACGTGACGGCGATCGTCGTCGAGGTACCCAGCCGCTTGCTCGGTGAGGGCGGCATCGGCGTGTGGGCGACCACATCGCTGAACGGCGTGACCGTCGATCAAATGGCCCGCCCGGCGATCAACACGGCGCTCATCGCCGCCGATCGCAAGGATGCGTTCAACAGCACGCCTCCGTCGCAGCAATGGGCCGTCTTCGGCGCCGAAGTGACGGCTCGCATCACCGCGCTGTCGGGTGACGCCGCATACGCCGCCACGATCGCCGGCGTGTTGATCCCCGACATCTTGACGTTCGAGCTCGGCAATTCGTCCGGCTTCCTCAATGGACGGCAGCTGGCTGACGACGTGATCGATGCAGAGTTGAACATCCTCACCAAGGGTGCGGTCACGACCGATGGCGTCGGCGCCAACGACGTGGCCTTCCCCGGCGTGTTCCCGTACCTCGCAGCCGCGAACTGAGCGGAGGACACAGACATGGCTACGAAGAGCGCGACCTCATCCGTCGCACGCAAGGTTCCGGTCGCGCTCTTCATTGCCGCGATCGCCATGCTCGCCCAGGGCCTCGTTGCCCGGGCCCGGCACGACGATGGCCGGGCGGGGCTGCCCGACCCACAGGAAATGGCGTTGCTCAGCCTGGGCAGGATCGGAACGCCCAACGTCATCAAGCTCTGGGAGGAGCGGGTGCAAGCCGTCCCCGGCAGCGCGACGTTCCGTACGCAACTGGCGAGCAGCAACCTGGCGCTCGCCGGCGAAACCGGCGATCTCAGTTTGTACGAGAAGGCCGAGGACATCGCCCGAGCTGCGGTCGAGATCGACCCGACCAACGAGTCGGCCAACCTCACGCTGGCCTCAGCGCTCTCCGGCCAGCACGACTTCGGTAGTGCCCTCGAGCTGGCCGATGGTGTGCTTGCTCGCACGCC
>JANPBZ010000030.1:0-2121 GCA_031430695.1 Ilumatobacteraceae bacterium | reverse complement strand
CCCGACAACGTGGAGCGATCACGTCATCCGAACACGACGAGTTGGTAGCGCAACTGGTCGGCGGAGCGGTTTCATGACCGAACGGCCGAAAGGCGCCAAGGAGTTCCAACGGCTCCTGCAACGACATGCCGCCGAGATCGGACAGCTCCCCCAGCGAGTCATGCACCTCGTCCGCGTCGGTGTTGTCTGCGCAATGCTCGACGACGTCCGCCACGACGACGGCGCCCACCTGTTCATCGTCAAGGGTGGAACGGCGATGCCGCTCCGCCTCGGCATCCACGCTCGTGCGACCACCGATCTCGACGTCGTCTTCCGTGGCCGAGTCGAAGAATGGCTCGATCGATTCGATGCCGCCATCGCCGATCGAACCTGGCAAGGCTTCACCGTCACCCGCAAGACCGAACCCGTACCGATCGAAATCCCTGGGCTCGGCTAACGGCCATGGCGCGTGCGGCTGCAGATCCGCTACGAGGGTCGCGAGTTCGGCAGCACCGCTCTCGAGGTCGCCATCGACGAGACCTCAGCATCGATATCTGGCTCCTCGAAGCACTCCTCGACCCGACTGATCTCGTCACAGTCCGCTCTGCGGCGATCGAAACGTTCCATCGCCGCCAGAACCACCGATGGCCGCCGGTCGTCACTTCGTCGGACTCATGGGTACGTGACTATGCCGGTCTGATCACCGAATATCCCGATGCGCCAGCAACGAGCCATGCTGCCGTCGACTACCTCGCCCGCCTCATCGAGCGAATCGACGCGGCTCAGCCTGAGGCAAGCGACGGCGAATGACACCGGGCCGCACGTAAGCCGAACCGATCGCTACACGATGGGCGCGAACGAATCGATGAACCGGCTGATGGACTCGTCGTATGTCGGAGTCTTCAGAACAGCGTCTGGGCCGAGTTGGATCACGACGCTGAACCGCACGCCGTCGGCGATCCATTCGAGTTGCTCGATGGGCGGCTGACCCTTTGGGGTTGTTCCGTCTTGCGGGAAGCGAAGGATGGCATCGCCATTCGCGGCCGAGACAACCGTCGCGTCATTGTCGGGATCGTCGTCGGTCAGCCTCGCTGCCACCGTTCCAGTCAAGGCCTTGGTGATTGAGATCTGTTCTCGAAGCCCACCGCCGATGAGTGCATCGTCGGCGACTTCGGCGATGATCACGCGGCCCACGCCACGGTCGGTCCCGCTGACACCGAGATCAGAGGTCGAGACCGCTTCAACATCGAGTCCGGACGGAAGCATCGGTTTGAAGTCCATGGTCGCTATCGGAAGCTGGTCGAGCTGCGAACCGGGTATTGCCATACCACCGGCGGGGTTCGTCCACGTTCGGATGGGTATCAGCTTGAAACAGAGCGGTGGATCCTCGAGCGAGAACAAATCGTAAGCGCACGTGCATGACTTCGTACCGACCGCCTGATCGGGGCTGACGGACGTAGGGGTCGGGAGCGGCGTGCACACCGACCCGTCAGACATTGCGACCGCGTCGGAACTGACGGGGTCGGTAGCGGGAACAGTGGTCGAGAACTCCGAAGCGGAAACCGGGGCCAAGGCCGATTGAGTTGCGGTGTTGTCACCACAACTGCTGATCATGGCAATCGTTGAAACGACCAGAAGGCTCGTCCGACGGAATGCGGAATTCAACACGTCACGGCTCCACTTGTCACAGTCGCGTCGACCAACGTAGCGGACCACCGTGGCATTGACTTCTCGTCCGCCCGACGAGCCGACCCGAGGCAAGTACCAAAGGTCGATTCAGCGGATACCGGTGTCACAACTGATCTCCACAACAGCATCGGCATCAGCGCGCACCTCAACCTCAACCAGCGCGCACACCGGGAAGGCGTTGTCGCCCGTGTCGACCGTGACGGTGTAGGTCCCCGCGGGAATCTCAGCCGCAAATGCACCGCTCGCGTCGATTCTCACCGACCTGACGACGTGCTCACCCTGCGCGAACTGAACGCTGCCTTGCACTGGCTTCGGTTGGCAATTGGGATCGCCGGGTTGCTCGACGGGGCATGTGGGTCCGGCGAGCGCGTGGCCGCTGACTCGGCCGTTCGAACCGCGTTGAGGGCTGGTGGTGCCGCAGCCGACGATCAGCGACATTGCGGCCACCACGAT